>JACSRE010000146.1 GCA_014879945.1 Myxococcus sp. | reverse complement strand
CGTCGAGGTCGGAGTCACAGGTGTCGCCCATGCCGTCGCCGTCGGTGTCGAGCTGGCTGAAGTTCGAGATGGCCGAGCAGTTGTCGCAGGTGTTGCCGACGCCATCGCCGTCGGCGTCAATCTGGTCGCGGTTCGACGCGAAGGGGCAGTTGTCCACCGAGTCGGCCTTGCCGTCGCCGTCGGCGTCGTCGGTGTACGCCAGCGTCTTGCCGTCGTCGGTGTAGGCCACCCAGACGGAGCAGCCACAGCCGCAGCCGCAGCCACAGCCGCCGCCCTGCTCCTTGGGCTTGCCGCACTCGGGGTCGAGACACTCGGGGTTGGTGCCGTTGCCGAGCTGGGCGAGCGCGGGCGCAGCCGACAGCGCCACGGTCAGCGATGCGACGAGGGAGAGACGGTTCATGCGGTGCTCCTCTGGAGGGGTCCACCCGCTCATTCCGTCGGGCCCGAAAACCCTTCCGGGGCAGCGCTTCTTTTTCCGCACACGCGCCCAACGGCTTGAATCAGCTGGGTTCTTCTGCGACATCGCCCTGCATGGCCGAGCCTGAGGGAGCCGATCTGGAGGCGCTGAAGTTCGGCTTTCGCGAGTTCATTCCGCACAACAAGGCGCTCGCCCTCGAGCTGACGCGGGCGCAGGTGGAGCCGTCGGTCTGCGAGATGGTGTTGCCGTGGAACGAGGCGCTGGTGGGCAACCCCGACACGCGGGTGCTGCACGGCGGCGTCATCACCACGGTGCTCGACGCGGCGGGCGGCGCCGTCGTCTACCTGCACCTCAAGGCGCCCACGCCCATCGCGACGCTCGACCTGCGGGTCGACTTCCTGGGGCCCTCGACGCCGGGCCTCGCGGTGCTGGTGCGGGCCGAGTGCGTGAAGGCGACGCGCAACGTGGCCTTCGTGCGCATGGTGGCGGCGCACGACCTCTCGGGCCCGGCGCTGGCGACGGCCTCGGCGACGTACATGCTGGGCACGCGCGGCGGGCCCGTCACGCCGCGGGGGTGAGCAGCTCCAGCAGGCGCCTGGTGAAGAGGTAGGCGTCGCCGGGCCAGCGGGCCGAGACGTAGTTCCCGTCGACGAGCGCGTAGGCGGGCGCGTCGTCGTCGCGGGTGCCGCGGCGCAGGAGCTCGAACGGCCCTTGCCTGAGCTCCGCGCCAGCGGCCCGCACCTCGGCCTCGACGTAGGCGGGCGACGTTCGGTAGTAGCGGCCCAGCTTCCACGCGGTGAGCCAGTACGCGGTGCGCTCCATGTACGTCGGCAGGCACGCCGTGATGCGGCCGTGCAGCACGCTCCTGCCGGTCGCCGGGTCGACGGCGCGCGCGAGCACCAGCGGGCCGTGGCAGATGGCGGCGAACGGCTTCCCCGTCTTCACGAACGCCACCACCTTCGCCTGCAGCGTCGCCGACTCGAGGTATTGCCGCATGCCCGGCGCGTGGCCTCCGGGGAGCAGGAGCGCGTCGAAGGCGCTCACGTCGAGGTCGCCCCAGGCGAGCGTGTTGGAGAACTCCGGAGCGCGGGTGAGCGCCTGGTAGAACTGCTTCGGCTCGGGCTCGGCGCCCAGCTGCCCGAAGAGCACGCCCGACAGCAGCAGCGGGTCGCACGCGGGCACGGTGCCGGCGCGCTCGGTGGCGAACGTCACCTGGTGGCCGGCCTCGGTGAGGAGCTTCCACGGCACCGCCACCTCGGTGGTGTCGAAGTCGGTGTCGGGCAGCGGCATCAGCACGCGAGCAGGCATCGCCCGACTGTACGGGCATGACGTGGCCGCGCGAAGAGAGCATCATGGCGCCCCTCTCCAAGGAGCCACCATGTCGACCGCCGTCAGCTTCATTCCCAACACGGCCCGAATCCGCGAGGTCTTCGAGAAGCAACAGAAGACGGCGCTGCGGCTGAGAACCTCGAGCGCGAACGAGCGCATCGGGAAGATTCGGCGCCTGCGCGACGCGGTGCTGGCGCGCGCCGAGACGTGGTACCGGGCGGGCCAGGCCGACTTCAAGAAGCCCCGGGCCGAGGTGGACCTCGCCGAGATTCTGCCGGTGGTGACCGAGGCCAACGACGCCATCAAGAACCTGGCCTCGTGGATGAAGCCGACCAGCGTGATGCCGACGCTGCTGATGGCGGGCACCACCTCGTACGTGAAGTACGAGCCGCGCGGGCGCTGCCTCATCATCTCGCCGTGGAACTACCCGCTCAACCTCACCTTCGGGCCGCTCGTCTCGGCCATCGCGGCCGGCAACACCGCCATCCTCAAGCCGTCCGAGATGACGCCGCACTTCTCGGCCGAGATGTCGAAGCTGGTGGCCGAGCTGTTCCCGGAGGACGAGGTGGCCATCTTCGAGGGCGACGCGCCGGTGTCGCAGGCGCTGCTCGAGCTGCCCTTCGACCACATCTTCTTCACCGGCAGCCCCGCCATCGGGAAGGTGGTGATGGCGGCCGCGGCGAAGCACCTGGCGAGCGTGACGCTGGAGCTCGGCGGGAAGAGCCCCACCATCATCGACGCCAGCGCCGACCTCGAGCTCGCCGCGCAGAACATCAGCTTCGGCAAGTTCGCCAACGCCGGGCAGACCTGCATCGCGCCCGACCACGTCTTCGTGCACAAGTCGGTGAAGGACGCCTTCGTGCAGCGGGCGCGCGAGGTGCTCGAGAAGGGCTACGGGAAGGACGGCAGCCCGCCGAGCCCGCACTTCGCGCACGTGGTGAACGCGCGGCACACGGCCCGCCTCAAGGCGCTGCTCGACGACGCGAAGGCGAAGGGCGCGCGGGTGCTGCACGGCGGGCAGGTCGACGAGGCAGACCACTACATCGCGCCCACGCTTCTCGACGGCATCGCCCCTGACGCGAAGGTGATGCAGGAAGAAATCTTCGGCCCGATTCTGCCGATTCTGCCCTTCGACGACCTCGACGACGTCATCGCGCGCATCAACGCCGAGCCCAAGCCGCTGGCGCTCTACGTCTACAGCCGCGACGAGCGGGCCATCGAGAAGGTGCTCAACGAGACGTCGTCGGGCGGGGCGTGCGTCAACAACGCGGTGGTGCAGTTCATTCACGGCAACCTGCCCTTCGGCGGCGTGAACAACTCGGGCATCGGCAACGCGCACGGGCACTACGGCTTCCGGGCCTTCAGTCATGAGCGCGCGGTGCTCAAGACGCAGCTGAAGATGACGGCCATGCTCTACGCGCCAGGGCCGTTCCCCGAGAAGCTCCGCACGCTCGTCAACTCGTTCATGAAGTGGCTCTGACGGGCTGCTTCAGCGCGGCAGGAAGTCGTCGAGCGCGGTGACGTAGGTGTCGGCGCGGCGGCTGGCGATTTCATCGAGGAGCAGGAACAAGAAGCTCTGCACCACCAGGCCGAGGCCGACGCCCACCAGGGTGTCGTCTCGGCGCGCGAAGCCGGCGCCCATCAGCCCGCTGGCGCCCGCCACGATGCCCAGCTCCACCAACTGGAAGACGGTGAAGGCGCGCGAGACGCCCCGAAGGCGGGGGCCCTCCGACTCCACGAAAGTGGCGGGGTCGGCGTCGAGCTGCGCGTCGAAGCGGCGAATGCGCGACGGCGCGGTGAAGAAGCTGGCGATGCCCAGACCGAGCTGCGCGACGCCGAACGCGACGGTGGGAATGCCCATGCCCTTGAGGAGCGCGTCGTGGCTGAGCAGCATCGGCACGCCCGCGGCGAGGGAGAGGCCGCCCGACGTCGACCAGGCAAAGCCGCCGTTGAACTCACCGTCGTAGTAGCGGTGCATCGCGCCGCGCAGCTCCACGGCCGCGGCTGGAGCGGGTGTCGCTTCGGCGCCGAGCACGCCGACGAGCAGGAGGGAGAACATGGCCCGGCAGTGTGGTCGCGGAAGCAAGAGGCGGCTACATCTTCTCGAGGCGTTGCAGGTGGTCGCGCTGGACGGCCGCGACGCAGGTCGCCCTGGTCAGTCCAGTGCGCACGGAGGCGATGATGCCGCTCGAGTGAGCCGGATTTCCCCTGCCGGTCCTTGCACAGCGTCGGGTGCTCAAGTGTGCAGGGGTTTGCGCAATCGGCACCGGGCTCCCCTCGGGAAGACCTGGAACGACGGTTGCTCAGAGGCCCCGCATGAAACTGCCCATTCCGCTCATCGCCCTCACCTTCCTCGCAGGCTGTGGCCCGGACGCACGCTCGGCGACCGTCGAACTCACCGAAACCCAGGTGCGCTTGAGCCTGGGCGAGCAGGAGTCGGGATGCCGGGTGCTCGAGCCCGAGTTTCAGCCGTCGGTTGGTGGAGCGCCGATCAGCTTCGACGCGCGCGGCGGCGGCGAGTGTCATCAGGGGAAGATCTCCACGTGGTTCGGGCCGACAACGCAGCGCGTGTGCGCTTGTCAGCCCGCGGTCGTGACCGTGAAGAACGACGACCTGTCACCCTTCGAGTTCAGCCTCTGCGGGGCCGGGCCATGCGCGAAGGCCGTGTGGCCTGCGGCCCCCCCGATGCCCACCCTCGTCGTCGAGCCCCAGGCCGATGGCTGGCTGCTGGTGCGCATGGAGCGCTCCGCCCCGGTTGACCGCCGCGAGCTGCTGTTCGTCACCCTCAGCGCCAACGGTCAGGAGCTCACCACGCACAGCAAGCCCCAGTACCTCGAGGACGACGCCGTTCGGGTCCGGCTGTCGGAGTTCGACACCAACGTCGTCGCCCGCGCGAGCTGGTCCACGTCGGTCGATGCGAGCACCTGCGACTTCGCGGCGTGCGCACAGCGCTCGGTGGCAGCGTCGATGACGGTGCGGCTGAAGTGACCGCCTCCCGCGCCCGCGTCCACGCCGACCCAGCTGCGCACGCCATTGACAGAACCCTCAGCGCTCCGTCAGCAGCGCCTGGGCCCGCGCCCGCTGCTCGGCGTGCCGGGGCCCCTCGAGCGCGAGCACCTCACGGAGCAGCTGGGCGACGCGGGCCGGCTCCTTCCCCAACGCGCGGAGCGACGCAGCCAGGCCCAGCTTCGCCTGCGCGAGGTTCCACGCTGGCAGCTTGCGCGCGACGAGCTGCGGCCAGACGGCCTCGAGCAGGGTGAGCGACTCTGCGTGGCGCCCCAGCAGCCCCAGCGCCAGGCCCTCACCCATCTTCGAGTCCCACACGTCGTCTTCGTCGGGCCCGCGCGCCTGCTCCACCAACGCCCGGGAGCGCCCGTACTCCTCGAGCGCCGTCTTCCCGTCACCGCGCCGCAGCGCGAGCTCTCCGAGGTTGTAGTGCGGGGTGGCGAGCGCGAGCGCCTCGGGCCCGAAGAGCGCCTCGCGCAGCGCGATGCTGCGGCGGAAGTACGGCTCGGCCTCGTCGAGGCGGCCGAGGTCGGCCAGCGCGCTGCCGAGGTTGTTCACCGCCGAGGCGACGTCGGGGTGGTTGGGTGAGAGGAGCGACTCCATCAGCTCCAGCGAGCGCTTGGCGGTGGCGACGCCCTCGGCGGCCCGTCCGCTCTCGCGCTGCGCCGCGCTGAGGTTGGTGAGGAGCCTGGCGCCGTTGATGGTGCGCAGGCCGCCCGCCGACGTCAGCTGCGCCTCCAGCGCGGTGAGGAGCGTCGCTGCGTCAGCCGCCTTCCCCGCGCGCATCGCCATCACCGCCTCGACGTTGCCGAGCCGCACCGCCTCGGCGGTGCCGCGGACCTTCGCGGGCTCCCCCAGCGCGTGGCCGACCGTCACCCACGTCGCGCCCGCCTCGGGCTTCTGCCGGTCCACGCCGTCGAGGTACGCGAGCGCCACCGCCGCCGCGAAGCCCTGGCGCGCGTCGCTCGCCGCCACCGCCAGCGTGAGGCCCTCGACCAGCCTCTCTCGCGCCTCGTCGTAGCGCGACAGCCGCTCGAGCCCGGCGCCCCACTCGAGCAGCACGTCGCTCGTCAGCGGCCTCCAGCCCGCGCGGCGCGCCTCGTCGGTGACGGCCTCGGCGAGCGCGACGCTGTCCTTCACCTTGCCCAGTTGTCGCATCGCCCGCACCGCCGACACCCGGGGGATGACGGCCTCGACGGCCAGGCGCGCCGGGCCTCCCGGCATCGGCTCCACCGCGGTGAGCGAGGCCGGCTCGAAGCAGTCAGCGGCCGGCGGGAGCGACTCGATGGCCAGCACCGCGCGCTCCACCGTCTTTCCGTCGGCCGCCTCGAGGCCCTTCACCAGCGCGTCGAAGTCGCTCGCGCGCCGGCTGGTGCAGGCGTGGCGCAGGGTGAGGAGCGCGTCGGAGTCGCCCTCGAAGGCCGTCGCGCGACAGGCCCGCGTGCGCCCTTCGGCGAGGGCGTCGGCGTAGCGGGTGAGGGCCGCCTCTACCTTCGGTGCCAGCGCCTCTGCGGCCGGGTGCCGGGTGCCGAGCAGGGCCACGCGCACCGCGTCGGCGCGCGGCTTCGTCCACAGCGCCCGCACCGGCGCGTCGGCGTCGTCGCAGCGAGCCCGCGACCGCGAGGCCGTCAACGTGAAGAGCCCGACGGCCGCCAGCAGCACCCCGACGCCCAGCAGCCGGTGCTGCTGCCGCCGCGGCGCCGAGAGGGCGAGCTCGAGCTCATCGGCCAGCCCACCCATCGACGGCCAGCGCGCCGCGGGCTCGAAGGAGAGGCCTCGGCGGAGCGCGGCCTCGACGCGACGGCTCACGCCCGTCGAGGCGAGCGACGGCGGGCCAGCGCGCACCTCGGCCTGTCGCTCCTGGAGCTCGCGCGCCGCGAAGGGCAGCCGCCCGGCCAGGCACTCGAAGAGCGCCACGCAGAAGCTGAACTGGTCGCTCGCCTCGTCGGCCGCCCTGCCCTGCCACCGCTCCGGCGCGAGGTACGCCGGGGTGCCCGACAAGGCGCTGCGCTTCGACGCGGGTGACGTCGGTGAGGCGACGACGTCGGCGGCCCGCGCGAGCCCGAAGTCCACCACCACCACGCGGCCCGCGCCGTCGAGCAGCACGTTGTCTGGCTTGAAGTCGCGGTGAATCACGCCCGCCTGGTGCGCCGCCGCCAGGCCCCGGGCCGCCGCGATGAAGCGCGCGACGGTCGTCATCCACGGCCCGCGCGTCTCGGCCAGCTGCCGAAGGCTGCGGGCGCGCTGCACCAGCTCCATCACGATGACGTCGGCGCCTTCATGCGCGAGCACGTCGTGCACGGCGACGACGTTGGGGTGCTGCACCTTCGCGAGCGTCCGCGCCTCGGCGAGCAGCCGCGCGCGCAGCGTGTCGCGGTCCACGCCGCCCACCGACGGGTACAGCCACTTCAGGGCCACCGTGCGCTCGAGCGTCGAGTCGTGCGCCGAGAACACCTCACCCAGGGCGCCCGCGCCCACCGCGTCGAGCACCACGTAGCGGCCCACCACCAGGCCCTTGTGCGGGCCGTGCGCGCGGGAGGGCTCGAGCACCTGGAGGAGGCGCGCGACGAGGCCGCGGCAGGCGTCGCACGAGGCGAGGTGGCCCTCGATGGCGCGCAGCCCCTCACCCGAGAGGTCGCCCTGCGCGTACTCCGAGAGCGCGGCGTCGTCGGGGTGGCTCATTCGTCGGGGCCCGCGGCCTCTTCGACGAAGCGACGCAGGCTGACGTCGAAGCCGCTCTCGAGGCTGGCCATCAGGCCGTGCAGGTCGTCGCCCTCGAGGCGGGTGTCCTTCGAGAGGCGCGCGAGCGTGCCCTGCTGCAGGGCCTGCCGCGCCGACGAGAGCCAGCGCGCCACGGTGGCGCGGCTGACCTGGTACAGCGGGGCCAGCGCGTCGATAGAGGCGCCGTCGACGAGGTTCAGCTTCAGCAGCGCGCGCTCCCGCGGCTCGAGCGCTGCCAGCGACGCACGAAAGGCCGTCGCGAAGAGGTGTCGTTGGCCGGTGCGCGCGAGCTGGCGCTCGAGGTCGACCGCGGCGGGGAGCTTCGCGAGCGCCTCGTCGTCGGCGTCGCGCATCGGCCCGCGGTGGGCGTCGGTGAGGGCGCGCACCGCGGTGGTGATGACGAAGGCCTCGAAGGCCCCGACGCCCCGGTAGTGTCTGAGCCGCGCTCCGTGGTCGTCCGCCAGCAGCCGCGTCCTCATGCCCTGGACGTGCTCGTCCACCGCCGGCGCGGCCGCGCCCAGCTTCTGCAGCGCCGCGCGCACCCGCGGCACCACGCGCTCCTCGAAGCAGGCGAGCGCCTCGGGCTGCCGGTGGAAGAGCGCGCACGCCAGCGCTACGCCCGGGTCGAGGCGGGCGGGCTCGGCGCTCGTCACCTCACGCACCCAGGCCTCGAGCAGGCCCACGTCGCAAGAGAAGCCGAACGTCGCGCGGGCTTTCGCGGCGAGCACCTCGAGCTCGGGTCGGGTCGCGGACACGCGGGGAATTGAGCGGGTTCGGCGTGGTCGCGCAAGCAGTGCATGACGAGAGACGGATGAGGGAGCACCAGGTCTCACGCGCCGCGCCGTCGTGAGACCTGCGCTCACCTCGCCCGTCTGCCCGCACAACCACGGAGGCCCTCGGGGTCCTCCGTCTTCTCAGGAGCGCAGATGACGAAGCGAGTGCGGAGCTCGATGGTGATGGCGGTGTTGGTGATGGCGGCGTGCGGCGGCGGCCAGGAGTGCGCGCGGGACTCGGACTGCAAAGGCTCGCGGGTCTGCAACCGGGGCGCGTGCACGGAGCCTGGCGGCACCGGCCTGGGCGCCGGCGGGAGCGGCGGGAGCGGCGGAGGTGGCAGCAGCCAGTCGCAGGAGTGCTCCTCGGGCAAAGACAGCGACTGCCCCGTGGGCTTCTGGTGCAACCAGGACCTGTGCGTGGCCACCACGAAGAAGAAGGTGGGCGAGCTCTGCCGGTCGGTCGACGACTGCGCCGGCGCTTCGTGCCTGGTGCGCGTACAGGGTGACGTCAGCGGCTACTGCAGCAAGCAGTGCAACTCGTTCTCCGAGTGCCCGACTTTCTGGGACTGCACCGAAATCACCAACGGCGCCGGCAAGCGTTGCCAGCAGCGGTAGCCTGCTGGCGCGCCCGCGCGCTGCCCCCGACAGGCGCGCTCACCGAATGACGAGCGTGGCCCCGAGGGCGGCCTTCACCTGAAGGCGCCCGTCGCTCCACGTCGCGCCGGCCGCCACCGCGCTGAGGTCTGCGACGAAGGGCACGGCGGCGCCGTCGCGCTCGACCGCCGAGGGCCGGGGCGCGTAGAGCTCGAACACCACGTGCTTGGTGAAGCGGCTCCCGGGAGTCGACGAGAGGGTGAGCGCGTCACCCTGCTGCTGCGTCACCTTCGCGCCATCGAAGAGCACGAACTGCGTCGCGGTCGCCGAAGGCACCACCCGCACCCAGAGGTCGCCGGCGTCGTTCTCGAACGACTCGACGCCCGGGTCGCTCGCAGGCGCCAGCGTGTCGATGGTGGGCCGCAGCAGGGGCACCAGCGCGCCTTCGCGCACGAAGAGCGGCAGCGCGTCGAGCGGCGCGTCGACGGTGACGAGCTCTCCTGCGGTGCCGGAGAGCGGCGCGCCGTCGAACCAGCCCTGCCAGGCGCCAGGTGGACGAACGAAGGCCCTGGCGCGCGCTCCCGCGGTCTCGACGGGCGCCACCAGGAGCTCGTCACCGAGCAGGTATTGATCAGCCGGGTGCTTGCCGAGCTGTGGGTACACCACCCCGAAGGGCCGCTGAAGCGGGCGCCCCGTCTGCTGCATCGCGGTCGCGTACGTCCACCCGTAGGGGAACAGCCGCAGGTGGAGCCGCGCGAAGGCCCGGTAGTGCGCCACCGCCTCGTCGTCGCGGCCGTTCTCGGGCGTGAAGACCCACGGCGGCTGGCTGGAGCTGTCACCGGTCTGCATCACCGTCGAGAGCGCCGACTGCGACACCCAGCGCATGAACGTCTCTTTGTTCGGCGGGCTGTGCCGGTAGCCGCCGGTGTCGGCGCCGAAGAAGGGGAACCCCGACATCGACAGGCTCTGGCCCGCGCGAATCGCCGCGGGGAGGCCGCCCACGCCGGTGGTCGCCCTGCCCTGCCGGTTCGAGAACGGCTCGCCGAAGCGCGTGAGGGTGGCGTCGATGTCGCCCGGCCAGATGACGAGGCCGTCGGTCTGGCTGCCCCACTTGCCCGCGCGCGCGATGAGGAAGCCGTCGAGCTCGCCGAGCGAGGCGCGGTAGGCGCGGTGGTACAGGCGCGTGTAGTCGCGGTGCATCGTCTTCTCGGTGGAGCCATCGGCGAAGCGCCAGGTGTTGCGCGCGCCCGAGAGGCCCGGCGCCACGTCTTCGGCGAAGTCGAGCTTGAAGCCCTCGACGCCCAGCGCGCGGTAGGTGGACAGGTGGCTTCGCCAGAAGGCGTCGGCGGCGGGGTTGGTGAAGTCGAGGGGCGGGCTCCAGCGGTTGAGCTGCAGGCCGGTGACGGGCGGGAAGTAGCCGTTGGTCTCGGCCTCGGCGCGCAGGGCCCCCGCGGCCGCCTCGAGGTAGGGCGTGTGCCAGAGGGCCACGCGCAACCCCGCGGCCTGGGCCGTCTGAATCATCGCGCCCGCGTCGGGGAACTTCGTGGCCTCGAAGTCGAAGGTGTTCACCGCCGTGGCGTAGGGCCGGTCAATCCACATCGCGCTGGTGGCGAGGTCGAGCCGCCGCAGGGTGGCGACGTCGTCGAGCACCTCGGCCTGGTCGCGGCTCTCGTCACGCCACAGCAGCGGCCCCCAGGCCCACGGCGAGGGCAGCCGCACGGCGCCCGTCACCTCGAGGTAGGGCTTGAGCAGGTCGAGCGGCTGCGCTGCGGTGAAGAGGTGCACCGTCAGCCCTTCCCCGCTCTGCTCGGCGGTGCCCCACATGGTGTCGACGAGGTCGTCTTCGCCGCCGCGGCCCAGCGAGAAGACGCCGTAGCGGTTGCTCTCGACGAACAGGCCCCACCCGCGCGTGCCGAGGACGAAGGGCGTCGCCACGTGGTTCTCGGTGGACCCGCTCTCGACGCCCAGGTCGGGCTCGAGCTGCATCGGGCGGAGCTTTCCGCGGTGGTTCACCTCGTCGAACCACTCGCCCAGCCCGTAGAAGCCCTCGGTGGCGTCGGCCCTCGGGCGCACCCGGAGCATCGCGACCGGCCGCACGTCGGTGGCGGGCACGAAGCGAAGGACGAAGCGCTCGCCGGCGCTGGTGACGGTGACGCGCCCGGTGACGTCGGGGTCGAAGGTGGCCTCGATGGAGACCTCGGCGTCGCTCACCTTCGTGACGGTCGCCTTCGTCAGCGCGCGCCAGCGGAAGCCGGGCGGCTCCACCTTCTGCAGCACCGGGTCTTCGACCAGCAGCCAATACGGGTCGTAGGAGCGCGTCTCGTCGAGCTCCCGCACCGTGCCGACCTGAAAGGCCTCGCGGTCGAAGCGGAGCAGCGCGCGGTCGTCGCGCGAGAGCGTGAAGGTGCCGTCGTCGGCGAACACCACCTTCGCGGCGCCTGCGCGCAGGGTGACTGGCTCGGGCGTCGGGGGCGGGCAGGCGAAGAAGGCGGCGACGACGAGGAGGGGCAGCGCGCGGTTCGTCACGAGGAGGCGCCGTAGCGGCAGGGCGCGCGAGCCGTCAATCACGGTGGCATGCTCGACCGGGGCTTCTCCTCAGGGCCCGGGCTCGATGAGTTCGCGGTCGAGCGCCCCGAGCGCCGCCTCGAAGTGCCCGCGCAGCTGCGCGACCGAGGCCTCGTCCACCGCCGAGGCCTTGAAGTTGAAGTTGAAGCACGCCGCGTCTCCCGAGCGCGCGACGGTGAGGTTGACGGCCTGCGGTGGAACGCACGGCGTGGTGATGCGCAGCCGCTCGACGAGGCAGCGCGGCGTCCTCCAGCGGCCCGTGGCGTCGGCGCCCGGTGTGCCCAGCGGCAGCAGGTTCGAGAACGAGAAGTTGGTGACGAGCCGGCGCTCGTCGAGCAGCGCCCGCCGCAGCACCGGCAGCGGCGTCACCTTCGCGATGAGGCCGTCGAAGAGCACCCGCACCCACGGCCACCGGCGCGCGAGCTGGCGCGCGCTCTCTGTGTGCACGTGCCGCGCGTGGTCGAGCACCGAGCGCGTGACGTTGGCCCGCCACCGCAGCTGCAGGTTCGAGAGGTGGTTGGCGAACGAGCGAAACCCCGTTCGCGGGCGCACGTCGATGGGGAACAGCAGCGAGTGCAGGCCCGGCGAGGGGCTCCAGCGAGAGAGGGCGTGGAGCAGCGCGCCGGCGAGCAGCTCATTGGAAGAGAGGCCGAGCTCCCCTCGCCTCGCTCGCCACCGCTCGAGGCGGGTGAGCGGCACCTCGAGGTGCAGCGTGCGGTTCTCGCCCGAGTAGTCGGCGCCGGTGTTGCTGGGGAGCGCGTCCACGGGCGTGAGGAGGGCCGAGGTGAGCTCGGTGATGCTGACGAGGGCCCCGCGCAGGAACGCGAGCACCCGCGCAAGCCCCCGCTCGGGGAGCACCTCGGCCTGGCGGCGGCGCGCGAGGGCCTCGGCGGGGAGCGGCGAGGTCGTCGCCTCGTGCTCCACCGCGGCCAGCGAGGTGAAGAAGTCGCCGAGGAACTCGAGGAACGCGCGCCCGTCGGCGAGGGCGTGGTGTTGGTGGAAGAGCAAGGTGCCGGCGCCGGCGCCGGTGACGAGGAGGCCGACCTCGAGCACGGCCTGGTGTTCCACGTCGATGAAGCGGTCGACGAGCGGCTGCTCCGTCGTCACGGACTCGATGACCACCCGTGGAACGTCGGGCACCACCCACGCGCCGTCGACGATGGAGGCGGCGGCCCATGGCGTGCGCGCGACGGTCCAGTCGAGCGCGCGTTGGAGCCGCGCGAGGTCGAGGTCGCCCGAGAGGTCGAGCTTCCAGGTGGGCGCGAACGACGACCAGGGCGCGCGCGTGGCGGCGAGGCAGGCCTTGTCGAGGGCGTCGAGGGGCTGGCGGAGCGGCACGGCGGCGCAGTCGAGCACGTTCGCCGTGGAACGCAGAGGGCTACGCTGGGCTCGCCGTCAGCGCGGCGCGCCACTGGCCCCATCGCTGCGCCTGCGCCTCGTCGAGCGCCCAGGGTCTGAGGCGGAAGTGGGTCGAGCCCGATGGTTCGATGCGCGCGTGAAAGCGCTGCGCGCCGATGCGCACGTACACCAGCACCCGCGTGCTCAGCGGCGCGGTGAGCGACACCACCAGGCCGGCGTCGTCGGCCTTCACCAG
The DNA here is from genome assembly GCA_014879945.1 of Myxococcus sp. Taxonomy (GTDB): domain Bacteria; phylum Myxococcota; class Myxococcia; order Myxococcales; family Myxococcaceae; genus Xiheimicrobium. Next base: position 4,385 of record JACSRE010000146.1, on the reverse strand, counting down.
CGAGCCCTTCACCACGCCCTCTCCCGTCGAGACGCTGAGGGCATCGACCTCGAACGGCGAGGTGTCCTCGCCCGCCGAGGGGAGCGTCGGGTCGATGAGGCGAATCGCGTCGACGAGCTCGGGGAGCCGCCCCGCCAGGCGCTGCGCCGTCGCCGTGTCGAGCGTCGCGATGTTGCCGAGCGCGGCCGGCGTGACGTGCGGCTGCCCCTCGACCTGGGCGACGACCTCGTTCACCACGCCGAGCCAGTCCCACGCGCCCACGTCGTGGTGAAAGGCCACCGCGGCCGCCAACGGGTGTGGGAGCTGCCACGCCTCGACCAGCGCGCTGCCCGCGGCGACGTGCAGGGCTTCGATGAGGCTCCACCACCCTTCGTCGGAGCGCGTGTCGGCCTCGGGGTGCGCGACGAGCAGGTCCTCCAGCGCCGACGCCGCCACCAGCCGGCCGATGTCGTGGAGCATGCCGACGACGAACGACGTCTCGGGGTCGAGCGGCGAGAGGGCGGGCTGGCCTTGGGCGGGCTGCGCGAGCCACTGCGCCACGTGCGCGGCGACCAGCGCTTCGCGCCACGCCCGCTGTCGCAAGCCCAGCAGCGGGCCCGCCGTCGTCAGCGCGCTCGACGCGGTGCTGGCCCAGGCGAGCTTCATCACGCCGCGCGCGCCCAACCTCGCCACCGCCGAGGGAATCGTCGTCACCGCCTCGCGCCCTCGCAGCGCCGCCGAGTTCGCCACCCGCAAGAGGGCCGCGGTGACGGCCTGATCAGCCCGAACGATGCGCTCCAGCTCGGCCATCGCCCAGTCGTCGCGGCCCAACAGGCTCGAGAGCTGCACGCACGCGGTGGGCGCCGGCGGCACCCGCACCGCGCGCGCCGCCACCCGGGCTCGAACTGCCGCTTCGATGTCCATCCGGGTGCCCTCGGCGGGTCATCGGCACGGCAGCGGGGGAACTTCAGCCCGCCGCGGGGCTGTTCTCGACGGCGGCTCCTCGACGCGACGGCCCGACCGTCGTGGAAGCGCTCCCCGGGACCGCGAGCGCTCGAACCTCGCGCCCTCGCGTGCCGCGCGACGGGTCAAAGGCCTGGCGAAGCCTCGATGCGTCAGGGTCCCCCGCGCGTGACGACTGATGGCGCTCGGCGTGGAACGGCGGGAGCCCGTCAGGGTCCCCGCGCGTGACGACTGATGGCGCTCGGCGTGGAACGGCGGGAGCCCGTCAGGGGCCTTCGGGCGTGAGGGTGCGGCAGACCGCGAGCGCGTTGTCGACGTCGTCTTCGCGCGCGTTGGCCACCGAGGCGCACCACACCGTGCGCGCGCCGACCCGTTTCACGGCGAGGAAGCCGTCGTGGCCCGGCGCGAGCGTGTACCTGACGGCCGCGTAGCCCTCGCCCTCGTCGAGCAGCACGTCGGTGGCGCCTTCGGCGGCCGCGGCGCGGCTGAGCTCAGCGACGGCTGGCACCGCGCCACCGCGGAGCTCCAGCGACGCCACCACGCGGCCCCGAGGGCCGACGGCCAGCCCGCTGCCCTGCGGCGTGGCCACCCACCCCTCGAGGAGCGGAACCCGCAGCCCGCTCGGGCTCGCGGGCTTCTGGGGGCACCCGCACACCGCGAGCGCCACGACCCACCACCTCACTTGGGCGGCGGCGGCGTACCCGGCGCAGGCGGCGCCTTGTTCGCCGAGAGGTTCTCCATCTTCGTGGTGCCCTCGAAGATGACGCCCTTCTCCATCGACATGGCCGGCGTCTCGATGGCGCCCTTCACGCGCGCGGGCGCGTGCAGCTCGACCATCTGGTTGGCCTTGATGGTGCCTTCGACGGAGCCGCTGATGATGATGACGCCCGCCGAGATGTCCGCGGTCACCCGCGCGCCCTCGCCGACCGTCAGCGTGTCTTTGGTGAAGATCTGCCCGCTGAACTTCCCGTCGATGCGGACTTCACCTTCGAAGGTCAACTTGCCTTCGAATTCGCTCCCTTTTCCAAGGAGCGCGTTGAGCTGCCCTGCTTTGGCCGACACCGGTCGTTCCTCCTTCGTGGGCCCTGCGTCTTTCTTCTCTCCGAATAGCGCCATTGCGAACCAGGTCCTTCGTTATCGCTTGATCAGCCCGACGATCCGCTCGAGGTCTTCGTAGCTGAAGTACAGAATCTCGACAGACCCCTTCCCTGCCCCCTTCTCCACCAGACGCACCTTCGTGCCAAGCCGTCGTTGCAGGTCCTCGACGAGCTTCCTGGCCTCGGGGCTCGACTTCGCCGCGCCCTTCTTCTTGCTCGAGCCGCCGGCGCCGCCCTTGAGGGCCTTGACGTGGGCCTCGGTCTCTCGAACCGTCAGCTTCTCGGTGATGACGGCGCGCGCGACGTTCACCATCTCGGCGGGCCGGGCGAGGCCGAGAATGGCGCGGGCGTGGCCCATGTCGAGGTCGCCCTCGAGCACCAGCTGCTTCACCTCGTTGGGCAGGGTGAGCAGGCGCAGCGCGTTGGCGACGGTGGAGCGGTCCTTTCCCACGCGGTCGGCCACCTGCTCCTGCGTCATGCGGCGCTCCTCGACGAGCCGCCGAAACGCCTCGGCCTCTTCGAGGGGGTTGAGGTCGGCGCGCTGAATGTTCTCGACCAGCGCCAGCTCGTAGGCCTCGGCGTCAGAGGCCTCGCGCACGATGGCCGGAATCTCGCGCAGCCCCGCCCGCTGCGCCGCCCGCCACCGCCGCTCGCCCGCGATGAGGCGGTAGCCGCCCTTCGGGTCTCGGCGCACCAGCACCGGCTGCAGCACGCCCTGCTGCTTGAGCGACACCGCCAGCTCCTCCAGCTCGGCCTCGTCGAAGGCCTTGCGCGGGTTGGCGCGGTCGGCGTGAATCTGATCGACGGGCAGCCGGTTCAACCCCGCGGCACTGCTGGGCTGCGGCTGGCGCGCGTCGGGCAACAGCGCGCTCAAGCCCCGGCCGAGGGCCGGCTTCCGGTTGGCTGAATTCAACACCTTCACGACGCCTGGCATGGCTTCTCCAACGAGCAGGTCAACATGGGCAGAGAGTTGCTCACTTTACGCGACGCGCGCGCCCCGGCGGCGCCGCGCGGGCCGCTTCTGGAGCTCGCGGGCCAGCTGCAGGTACGCCTCGCAGCCCTTGGAGCGGATGTCGTAGAGCAACACGGGCTTGCCGAAGCTGGGGCTCTCGGCCAGGCGCACGTTGCGGGGCACCACCGCGTCGAACACCAGCCTGGGGAACACGCGCCGCACCTCGTCGGCGACCTGGTGCGAGATGTTGGCGCGCGGGTCGAACATCGTCAGCACGATGCCCTCGACCTCGAGCTGGGGGTTGAGCGACTGCTGCACCAGCTCCACCGTCGACAGCAGCTGCGCCAGCCCCTCCATCGCGTAGTACTCGCACTGGAGCGGAATCAGCACCGCGTCGGCCGCCGTCAGCGCGTTGAGGGTGATGAGGCCCAGCGAGGGCGGGCAGTCGATGAGCACGTAGTCGTAGGCGTTGGCGAGGCTGGCGAGCGCTTCCTTGAGCCGCTGCTCCCGCCCCTCGGCGTTGACCAGCTCGAGCTCGGCGCCCGTGAGGTCGGGGGTCGACGGCACCACGTCGAGGAACCGCAGCTCGGTCTGGTGCACCACCTCGCCGATGGGCCGGCGGTCGATGAGGCAGTCGTAGATGCTGCCGCTCAAGTTCGCCTTGTCGAGCCCCAGGCCGCTGCCGGCGTTGCCCTGGGGGTCGAGGTCGATGAGCAGCGTGCGCTGCTCCGCCGACGCCAGGCTCGCCGCGAGGTTGATGGCGGTGGTCGTCTTGCCCACCCCGCCCTTCTGATTGGAAATCGCCAGGATTCGACCCATGGCGCGGAGTCATACGCGAGGGGGCTGACAGCGAGAAGCGTTGGTCTGCTTTTTCAGGCCCCCGCGGCGGGTTTCACGTGGAACGTTCGAAGACCAGCACGCCCCGCCCATCGCCGCTGACCGGCAACTGGAACCGCCGCTGGGCCTTGAGCGTCAGCCCGGCGCTCAGGCCGTACAGCCGGTCGTAATAGGCCGCCGGACTCTGCGGGTCGAGCCAGCTCAGCGCCGGTTCGAGCGGGGCGCGCGCTGCCGCCGCGCCGCGCACGGCCTCATCCCAGCGCGGCTTCGGCGGCCAGATGGCGTCATAGGCCGCAAGCTGGACGGCGATCAGCGCCAGCGCCAGCGCGCCGCGCAGCACCCTGGGGGCAGTTGCTGGCAGCGGGCGCGGGACGATACCGCGCGCCAGCAGCAGCGCCCATGCCGGGACAATCGCCAGCGTGTAGCGCAGTTGGAAGGCTGGCCCGGCCTGCCCGTTGAGCGCCAGCAGCGCCGCCGGTGTCAGCAGCAGCCACAGCACGAGCAGCAGTGCATCACTAAACCTCACCCTAAATCCCTCTCCCAAGGAGAGGGACTTT
>JACSRE010000210.1 GCA_014879945.1 Myxococcus sp. | reverse complement strand
CCTCGAGGCACTGCGATCGGAGGCAGGGGAAGCACGCTGAAGGCGGTGCTGGCTCTGGAGTCAGCTCGGGGATCTCTGAGCGCTCGGACCGAAAACGGTCTCCGAGAAATGGGCCACATAGTTTACATAACGCTCATTATACGAAGTTGTGAGGCTGCGGCTGGGTGAGGTCTTTCGCCGATTCCGTCCGACGACCGGCGTGCGTTCTGGGCGATTGCCCGCGGAGCGGACGTGCCGGCTCAGCAGACTCGCGCGCCGCGCTGCGCGTGGCAGCTCAAGATCGTCTTCGAGGACGCGCCGTCCGTCGCCCAGCGCGAAGGTCCTCAGCGGACGTACCGGCTCAGCACGCAGTCAAAGAGCGCATTCTCGAACCGCTCGACGTGGTCCTTGTCCATCGAGCCGATCGTGAACGACACCCGCGAATTGCCCAGCTGCTTGATGGCGGCGACGACCGTGGCGGTCCCGGTGACCGGCTCGCCACCGATCTTGAGCGAGAACCGAACCTCATCGCCGACGTTCAGGCTCGCCGGCACCAGCGCGCTGAAGCCGCCTCCCGACACGTCACGCGTCAGACATCGGTACGTGTCATTCAGCTCGAGCTGCCACGCCTGCGCGATTCGGAACGCCTTTCGGTGCATCTGCCCATCGGGAACCGTCAACCCCTGGGCCTGCACCAGCGACCTGGCGAGCTCTTCCTTCATGGCGCGATGGTTGTCGTTCGACCCCGACTTCTTCGCGGCCTCATGCACCTGCTTGAACTTGATCATCCACGCTTCGGCGTCCATCGGCGCAATCTGCCACGATCTGAACGCGTGGTCAGCCCGCCGCGCTCCACCGGACCCCGCGCTCGGCGATGAAGTCGAGCACGCGGCGCGGCACCAGGCCGTCGGGCCGCGCACCGGCCGCGATCTGCCGACGAATCTCGGTCGATGACACCTCGGCCATCGGGGGGCCGATCGCCTCGCGGGCTGGGTACCCGGCGCGATGCAGCACCACGACGTCCACCAGCTCCGAGATGCGGTCCCACGCCTTCCACTTCGGCAGGTCGCCCAGGATGTCGCTCCCGATCACGAACTCGAACCGCGTGCCGGCGTGGCGCGGAATCAGCCACTCGAGCAGCTCGATGGTGCGGCCCTCTCCACCGACCTCGGCCTCGGCGCGACTGACCTGGAGCCACGGGCCGCAGTCCTGCGCCATCAGCTCGCACATCGACACGCGATCATCGAAGGCCGCCAGGTCCTTCCCGAAGGGGTGGTTGAAGGCCGGCACCAACCACACCTCGTCGACGGCGCGGGTCGCCCGCACGTACAGCGCGGCCATGAGGTGGCCCACGTGCGGCGGGTTGAACGAGCCTCCGAGCAGCGCGACGCGCTTCATCTCACTTCACCGAGAGCCTGGTCCTCGCGGCGCCGACGCTGATCGGCTGCTTGTCGATCACCGTCTTCCCGTCGAGGGTGAACGCCGAGAACACCAGCTGCCGATCGACGACCTCGAGCAGGCCGACCGTCGACGCCGGCCCACCCTGCACCCGGCCCGGCGTGATGAAGAAGCGGGGCCCGATCTGCACCACCTTCGGCTCGGGCGCGTTCCCGTGAACGAGCACGGCGGCGTTCACCATGTCCTCTTTGTCGAGGTCGTTCTTGTCGTGAACGACGCAGCACAGGACGTCGCCGACAATGTCTACCGCCTTTCGGGGCACCGACGAGTCCTGGTACTGCAGGCTGCCCTTCTCGGGCGTGCGCATCACCCGGTCCTTCATGCGCATCAGCTCTTCGATCGCGCGTGAGATCTCCCACGCGGTGCCGAACGCGGCCGGGCGCTCCTTCTGATCGAGGCCGATCAAGAACCGCGACACGTCCTCGAGGAAGTCGTCGTTCGAGTAGTCCGCCTGGGCCCTCATCTCGTCGCGCTTGGTGCGCAGCCAGTCGTCGAGGTCCTCGTAGCGGCCCCCGGCGAACAGAAAGCGCTTCGCGCCGCGATCGGACAGAAAGCGGAGCGCGGACTCGAAGAGCCTCACGTCTCCGTTGGTGTCGCCGAAGATGCCGATCGCGGTCGCCATTAGCCGTAGAGCAGGTGCTTCTTTCGAAGGGCCAGAAACGGCCGGAGCTCATCTTGAAACCCCGCGGTGATTCTCGCCAGCGGCCAGCCCTTCTCGAGCCCCTTTCGCACCGCGGCGGTGCCGCAGAGCAGATCGAACGCGGGGATGTCGTCGACGAACTCATAGGCGTCGGCGCGCCAGGCGAAGCTCGAGCCGCCGAGCTCGCGACAGGCGCCGAACACCGCGATGCCGGTGACGAACGGGTCGAACGCCCGGCGATCGGTGACGTGCAGGAAGGCCCCCTCGCACGAGACGCCCTGAAACTTGTCGAAGGTGGGCGTGAACGAGCACGGGCGGAAGATGACGCCCGGCAGCTCGAGCGCGTTGAGCCGCGACGCGATCTCGTGCGACGACAACCACGGCGCCCCGAACTGCTCGAACGGACGACAGGTGCCCCGCCCTTCGCTGACGTTGGTGCCCTCTCCCAGGCACATGCCCGGGTAGACGAGCGCCGTCGCAGGCGTCGGCATGTTGGGCGACGGCGAGATGAAGTCGCGGCCGGTCTGCGCCCACGTCATCGAGCGCTTCAGGCCTTCGCACGGCACGACGGTGAGCTCGCAGCCGAAGCGCTCCCGGGCGTTGAGCAGCGTGGCGATCTCACCTGCGCTCATGCCGTGCCGGGTGGGGAGCTCGTAGAGGCCGACGAACGAACGAAAGCGCTTGCCCACCAGGTTGCCCTGCACGACGTCGAGGCCGATGGGGTTGGGCCGGTCGAGCACGAAGAAGGGCACCCTCGCCTTCGCGGCGGCCTTCATCGCGAGCGCCATCGTGTAGATGTACGTGTAGTAGCGCGCGCCGACGTCCTGGATGTCGAAGACGAGCGCGTCGAGGCCCTCGAGCCACTCCGCACGCGGCGAGAGCGACTCGAAGGTGTGCCCGTACAGCGAGTAGACCGGCACGCCCGTGCGGCGATCTCGGGCGACGTCGCCGACGGCCACCATGTACTGCGCCTCGCCCCGCAGGCCGTGCTCAGGGCCGAAGAGGGCCGCGAGCTCGACCCCCTCGGCCTCGTGCAGCAGATCGGCCAGGTGCCGAAACGACGCGTCGACGCTGGTGGGGTTGACGATGGCGCCGACCCGCAGCCCCGCGAGCGCTCGGAACCGCTGCTTCACCCAGACGTCGATGCCAAACCGAACGGCCATCGGCTCACTTGCCCTTCTTCGCGGGCAGCCCCAGCTCGAACTCGAACACGGGCTCGCGGCGTTTGGCCTCGAACTCGGCGTCACGCAGCGAGAAGACCGCGTGCCCGGCGACGACGGCGTCGTTGAGCGTGTCGTCGACGATCTCGGAGCTCTCGACCACGCCCTCTTTGGTCACCTTGACGCGCACCTTGAGCGAGCCCTTGAGCTCGGGCTTCACCTGCCGCCGCGCTCGGTAGACCTCGTCGAGCGTCTTGGCGACCTGCGCGTAGATTCGATCGACCGAGCCCTTCGCCGCCTTCGAGGGCAGCTTGAAGAGCTCCTCGAGCTTCTTCGCCTCTGCCTTGCATTCCTCGGCGCCGGAGTTCGTCCTGGCGCCGCCGCGGCGGAAGCGATCGAGCGCGAAGATCGGCTGCTCCTTCGCGAGGCTCACCTTCCCCAGCCGGAGCCAGGTGTCGGCGAGCTCGCGGTCGCGCTCGAGGGCCTCGAAGAGGGTCTTCTCCGCGCCGTCGAGGTCCTTCTTCGCGGCACGCAGCTCGGCGACGCGCACCAGGGGCGCCACCGCGGCCTTGTCGAGGCTGGCCACCAGGAGGGCCGCGCGCTCTTCGCCCTCGACGTCCTTCACCTCGGCGTACATCGACAGCATGCGGGAGGCCGTCTCGAGATCGGGGTTGCCGAGCTTGAGCACCTTCTCGTACTCGGCGAGCGCTCCCTTCTTGTCACCGGCGTCGTACTTCATGGTGGCGACGAGGCGGCGAACGTCACGATCCTTCGGCTGGAGGTCGGCGAGCGCCGAGAGGGTCTTCATCACGCCGGGGTCCTTCGCGGCCTGCTGGAGCGCCAGCAGCTCCCGCAACGCCGCGGGCTGATCGGGCCAGGCGGCGATGGCCGTCGTCAGCTCGGCGCGGGCCGCGTCGCCCTGCCCCTTCTTCGCCAGCACCAGCCCGAGGCCGGCGTGGGCCTCGGCGTCGTCGGCGATGGCCAGGGCCGCGCGGTACTGCCGCTCGGCCTCGACGAGATCATCCTTGAGGCGGGCCATGTCTCCGAGCGCGACCATCGCGGGGTAGAACGCGGCGTCCTTCTTCATCGACTGCTCGAGCGCGGCCTTGGCGAGGTCGCGCATCTTCCAGCCGATGTAGATGCGGCCCATGCCGTAGTGGGCCCACGGCAGATCGGGGTAGATCTGCGAGACGTTCTTCAGCTGGTTCCACGCGTCGTCGGTCGGCATCGAGCACCAGGCGACGAAGACGCGCAGCAAGGGCTCGGTCGGCCGGCTCTTCGACAGCTCCTGAAGCTCGATGCGCACGCCGTCGACGCGCCCGTGCCACGCCGCGCTCTCGATGCGGCGCAGCTCTTTGAGGATCACGGGGGTCGGCGCGTCGGGGCCGGGCGGCTCTCCCGCCCACGCGGCTCCCGCCACCAACAGCAGCCCCCCAGCAGCCAGTCGGAGATTCATGAACGGCTGTATAGCCGAGCGCAAGAAGCCCGAAAGTCCGAAGGGTTGAGCCCCGTCAGCGACCCGACGGTTTGAGGGGGCGGAGCACCCGGCCGGGCACCTCGAGCGAGCGCCGCAGCGCCGCCGCTTCGGAGGCCCGGTGGGAGTGCTCGAGCAGGTCGATGAGCCGCCTGGTCGCCACGACGCGCACGGCGTCGAGCTTGCTGAGGGCGCGCAGCTCCCGCTCGGCGGCCTTGAGCTCTCCAGCGCGATCGAGCGCCAGGGCGAGCTGGAGCCGCGCGCCCGTGGCCGTGGGCGCGGTGGCCAGGTAGAGCCGCCACTGCGCGACGGCCTCTCTCCAGCGGCGCTGCGCCGAGAGGATCGTCGCGAGGCGAAGGCGGGCGTCGGGGAACTCGGCGCGGAGGGTGAGCGCGACCTCGAGCGCGCGGATCGCGGACTCCGCGCGGCCCGCCTCGTCTTCGGCGAGCGCGAACAGGTAGTGCGCCCGCGGGTTCTCGGGGCTCAACGAGCGCGCGATGTCGGCGTGCCACCCTGCCCGCTCGGCGTCAGCGCCCAGCTTGAGGCGGAGCCGAGCCAGCTCCATGCGGCTGGTCTCCCAGGTGGGGTCGAGCACGCTCAGGGCCTCGAGGCGCTCGAGGGCGAGGCCGTCGCGCCCCGACTTCTCGAGCGCCAGCGCCTCGGACAGCTGCGCCTGATGGGGGGCCGCCGCCAGGACGACCAGGACAAGGGAGACCACGCAGGTGCCGTACCACGGGTCTGGCGCTTGTCGCCGCACCTCGGTCAGATCGTGCAGGTGGAACACGTCGCCGTCGGGGGCGCGGGCGGCTATGCACCGTGGCCTCTCTCCTGGAGCACCCACGTGGACGTCACCGATCGCACCCTCACCGCCCTTGGCTTCGACGACGTTCGGGCGGCCATCGGCTCCCGCTGCCGCACGGAGGTGGGCAAGTCACGCGGCGTCGCGCGGCCCTTCCTCGACGGGCTGCCCGAGGTGCTGGCGAGCCTGGAGCGGGTCGAAGAGGCCCGGGGCCTCAAGCAGGAGCCGCTCTCGCTGCCGCTCGGGGGGCTCACCGACTTCCGCCCCTCGCTCGACCGGGCGACCAAGGGCGGGCTGCTCGGGCCGCGAGAGCTGATGTCGATCTGCGCGGCGCTGTTTGCCTTCGAGCGCACCTACGAGGTGCTGCAGGAGCGGCGTGAGCGGTTCCCCTCGCTCGCCGCGCTCGGCCGGCGCATGCCGCTGTTGGGGCGCCTGGCGACCCGGCTCGATCGCAGCTTCGAGGCGAGCGGAGAGATCTCGGATCGGGCCAGCGACGACCTGCGCGAGGCCCGAGATCGCGCGCGCGGCCTGCACCGCCGCATTCGTGCCCGCCTCGACGCGCTCCTGCGGGACGAGAAGTTCTCGAGCAACCTGCAAGAGGGCTACTACTCGGTCCGCAACGATCGCTACGTGGTGCCGGTGCTCTCGAGCCACCAGCGCGAGATCGACGGCATCGTGCACAACGCCAGCCAGTCGGGCCAGACGCTCTTCGTCGAGCCACAGGAGCTGATCGGCGTGGGCAACGAGCTGGCCATCGCGCAGTCGGTGGTGCTCGAAGAAGAGCGCAAGGTGCTCATGGAGCTCTCGGGGCTGGTCGCGCGCGAGGCCTCGAAGATCGAAGACGGGCTGCTGGCTGCGGCAGAGCTCGACGAGCTCGAGGCGATCGCCCTGCTGTCGAACGATCTGCACGCCACCGCGCCGTCGGTTCACCCCGCGCACGGGCCGCTCAACGTCAGGGGCCTGCGGCACCCGCGGCTGGTGCTCAAGGGCGATCAGGTGATCGCCAACGACGTCGACCTCTCCGAGGGGGCCCGCGCGCTGGTGGTGTCGGGCCCGAACGCGGGCGGCAAGACGATCACCCTCACCGGCATCGGGCTGTGCGCGCTGATGGTGCGCGCCGGGCTGCCGATCCCGGTCGATCCGGGCTCCTCGATCCCCCTCTTCAACCAGGTGCACTCGGCGATCGGCGACCTGCAGGATCTCGATCAGGGCCTCTCGACGTTCTCGGCCCACGTCACCGTGCTCAAGCACGTGGTGGCGACCGCGAAGAAGGGGGCGCTGGTGCTGATCGACGAGATCGCCGCCGACACCGACCCCCGAGAGGGCGCGGCCATCGCCACCGCGGTGCTCGAAGATCTGCTCGAGAAGGGCGCGCTGGTGCTGGTGACGACGCACCTCGAGGAGCTCAAGGCCCTCGCGCACCTCGACCCGCGCTTCGTCAACGGCCGGGTGGGCTTCGACTCGAAGAAGATGGCGCCGACGTACCGGCTGCAGCTGGGCGCGTCGGGGGCGTCGTCGGCCATCGACATCGCGCGACGCGTCGGCTTGCCCGAGGCGATCTGCGCCCGCGCGACGCACCTCTCGCAGAACTCGGGCGGGGCCCTCTCGAAGGCGCTCCAGGCCGCGGAGGACGAGCGCCGCAAGATGCTCGACCAGCGCGACCAGGCCGAGCGCGACGCGAAAGAGGCGCGGGCGCTCAAGGCCACGGCCGAGCAGCAGCTGGCCGAGGTGGAGCGCAAGAAGCGCGAGGAGGAGCTGAAGTTCCGCGAGTCGCTCCGCGCGGAGCTCGAGTACGCCCGCACGCAGATTCGGGCCTTGGTGGAGCGGCTCGAGACCGACCGGAGCGAGAAGGCGCTGACGGCCGCGAAGCAGTCGGCGGCCGAGCTGTCGACCCGCATCAACGAGCAGGCCGCGGCCGAGCGCACGGTGCGGGCTTCGCTCAAGTCGGGGCCCGAGGAGCTGGCGCCGCTCGAGCTCAAGGTCGGCGCGCGCGCCCGGCACCGCTCGCTCGACGCCGAGGTCGAGATCGTCGACGTGTCGCAAGACGCGGTGGTCGTCACCATGGGGGCCTTGCGCATGCGGGTGCCAGCCTCGGAGCTCCTGCCGACGAAGAAGGCGGCGGCGCCGGCGAGCCGGTTCCCCTCCCCTGCCACCAGGAAGGACGAGCAGCTCAAGCGCGCCGAGGCGACCGCTGCCAGGCCGATGACGCTGGCCAGCCCGACGCTCGATCTCCGCGGGCAGCGGGGCGAAGACGCGGTGCGAGAGGTCGAGCGGTTCCTCGATCGCGTCTCTCGCGACGGCGAAGGGGCCGCCATTCTGCTCCACGGGCACGGCACCGGGGCGCTCAAGACGATGGTGCGCGAGTACCTGCGCGGCTCTCCGTACGCGAAGACCTTCAGGCCGGGCGACGGCCCAGAGGGGGGCGACGGCGTGACGGTGGTGGAGCTGGCGTGAGGCTGGGCGCGCTCGAGCTCGCCTCTGCCTACCTGCTCTCGCCGCTCGAGTCGGTCAGCGACGCGGCGTTCCGACGGCTCTGCTGGTCGCTCGGCGCCGGCTTCACCTGGACCGAGATGATTCGCGCGCGCGGCCTGGTGCGGAACAACAAGAGCACCATCGATCTCATCGACAGCTTCGACGCCGACGTGCCCACGGGCGTGCAGTTGATGGTGGCGAACGAGAAGGAGCTGGCCGAGGCCCTCGCGAAGCTCGACGCGCTCGCCGCCTCCACCCACCCCCACTTCAGGAACCTGCGCGCGGTCGATCTGAACTTCGGCTGCCCCTCACCCGAGGTGATTCGGGTGGGCGCGGGCCCTGCCCTGCTCAAGCGCCACCACAAGCTGCGCGCGATCTTCGAGGTGCTCCAGGCCTGGAAGAAGACGACCGCCCTGCCCATCGGCGCGGTGACCGCGAAGATCCGCCTGGGGCTCAACCGGGCTGAGCTGGACCAGCAGGTCTTTCTGCCGATCGTCGAGCTGGCCAACGAGCTGCTCGACGGGCTGACGGTGCACGCCCGGCACGCCCGCGAAGAGTCGACGACCCCGGCCCACTGGGAGGCGTTCGCCGAGATCAGGCGGCGCGCCACCGTGCCGATCATCGGCAACGGCGACGTCGTCTCCATCGAGGCGGCGCGCCGGGTGATGGAGGGGTTCGGCTGTGACGGCGTGATGGTCGCCCGCGGGGCCATCCGCTCGCCGTGGATCTTCCGCGAGCTGACGGGCCGTGGCGCGGGCCTGCCCACGGTCGCGGAGCTCGACGCGGCGCAGAACGAGTGGACCCGCCGGGCCACGGAGCTCGGCAGCAAGCCGAAGTACTTCGAGTGGCACGCCGAGGGCTTTCGGCGGCTGCGCGCGCGCCTGAGCGGAGCGGCCGCCTCGGGGCCCGAGCTGCCGTCGAACGAGCACATGCGCTGAGCCGCCCGGCGCGGTCGAGGCGCACACGCCAGGTCCCGTCCGTCCACCGCACCCGCGCTTCGAGGCGCTGGTTGCGGCCATGCCCGCGGGCGTGAGCGCAACGCCGGCCGACTGGCCTGCCGGGTCGACGCGCCCCCCAGGGACTCGAGGGCGTCGCGCGGCCTGAGCTTGGTCTCGAGGTCGCGGTGCGCGGCGTTGTGGAGCTGCACAGGCCGACGAGGCGAGGCTGGCTTCTGCGATGCATTGCCTCGCGCGGACAGGTGGGCGCGTGATGAGCCCGCGAAGGCCGGCCAAGAGGGCGCCGGCCTGCGCGCTCGTCGGCACGCCCTGCCCCGCCACCCGGTGAACTCCGCTCGCCGAGCCCTACGCGCTCAGCGGCGGCGGCCGCCCCGATCATTCTTGCCGCCACGATCGTATCGGCCACCGCGATCGCTGCGGTCGGACCGGCTCGAACTCGACCGCTCCGACTCACGCTCGCGGGGGGCCGGCGCAGGCTTGCCGCCTCGCTCCGACCACAGGCGATCGAGCACCGCGCGAGGGTCGAAGCCGCCCGACGGTGAGGCCGGGGCCGTGCGCGGTGCCTCGGCGGGCGGCCGGGGGCGCTCCACCGTCGAGGGCACGAAGCGCTCCTTCGCCGGGAGCGCGCGCGGCGCACGCTCCTCGCGCTGGGAGCTCCGCGCGGGTGGCGCGTCACCGCGCTTGCCCCGAATCGCGAGGTCGGCCCGGTTGGGGCGGCCGCGCTCAGGGCCGCGGCGATCGTCACCGCGGCTGGAGGCGCCGCGGGGCCCACCTCGCGCGCCGCCCTTCTTTTTCGCGCGCGCCTCGTAGGGCGTGAGCACCTCGTCTTCGTCGGCGAAGCCCTCGACGGCGAAGTCCATCTGCTTCCGGGTGAGGTTCACCGCGACCAGCGTCACCGTGCACTTCAGGCCGACCTTCACGACGCGGCCGTTGCCGTAGTTGATGCGGTAGGTCGCCTGGTCGAACTCGAACTGCGGGTACAGCGTCTCGCCCTTGACGAGGCCCTCGATGAAGAGGTCGTCGAGCTCGACGAAGAAGCCGTGCTCGGCGAGCGACGACACCGTGGCGGGGAAGGACTCGCCCACCCGGTCCTTCATCAGCAGGCAGCTGTAGAGGGCGTTGACCTCTCGCTCCACCAGCATCGCGGCGCGCTCACGCTCGCTGGCGTGCTGCGCCATCGACTCGAGCTCCTCGAGCTCGCGCTCAGCCAGCTCGTGTTTCGTCTTCCACCACTGCTTGAGCAGCCGGTGCACCAGCAGGTCGGGGTAGCGGCGGATCGGCGAGGTGAAGTGCAGGTAGTCGAGCGCCCCCAGCCCGTAGTGGCCGGCGGTCTCTGACGAGTACACCGCCTGCATCATCGAGCGCAGGGCGAGCTGGTGCAGCGCCTTCTGCTCGGGGTGCCCGTCGAGCTCCTTCAAGATCTGGTTGAGCTGCTTCGAGTCCACCTTGTGGTCCTTCGGCACCGCGATGCCGTAGGCCCCCAGGAGGGTGAGGAACGCGGAGAGGCGGTCGGCGTCGGGCTCCCCGTGGTAGCGGTTGACGGTGACCCGGCCGGCCTTTCGGAATTCGCGGGCCACGGCCTCGTTCGCCGCCAGCATGCACTCCTCGACGAGGCGGTGGCTCTCCCACCGCTCACGGCGCACCAGCCTCACCGGCAGCCCCTGGTCGTCGAGCTCGGGCC
This sequence comes from Myxococcus sp., assembly GCA_014879945.1. Classification (GTDB taxonomy): domain Bacteria; phylum Myxococcota; class Myxococcia; order Myxococcales; family Myxococcaceae; genus Xiheimicrobium. The sequence goes on along the minus strand of JACSRE010000210.1, from coordinate 45,563 downwards.
GCGTCTCGGGCAGGTCGAAGTCGATGGCGCCGCGGGCGTTGCGCATGGCGTTGAGCGCCTTGATGAGCCGGTGGGCGTCTTCCAGCATCGGCTTCAAGAACGCGCGGTGGGGCACGTCTTCACCGTTCAGCACCTGGTGCACCTCGGTGTACGTGCATCGGGCCCTGCTGCGCATCACCGCGGCGTACACCTCGGTCTGCTGGGTGACGCCGGTGCGATCGATCACCATGTCGGCGACCATGCACAGGCGATCTTCCTCGGGCTTGAGCGAGCACAGGCCGTTCGAGAGGCGCTCGGGCAGCATCGGCAGCACGCGCCCCGGCAGGTAGACGCTGGTCGCGCGGTGGAGCGCCTCGGCGTCGAGCGCGCTCCCTTGGGTCACGTAGTGCGAGACGTCGGCGATGGCGACCACCAGCCGCCAGCCCTGCCCGGCGGGCTCGACGTAGATCGCGTCGTCGAAGTCGCGGGCGTCTTCGCCATCGATGGTGACGAGCGGCAGCTGGCGCAGGTCGCGGCGCCCGCGAAGATCGGCCTCGGTCAGCTCGAGCGGAAAGGCGTCGGCCTCGTCCATCACCTCGTCGGGGAACTCGTCGTGGAAGCCGCGCGAGAACGCGACCGAGAGCACCTCGACGGAGTGGTCGGCCTCGGCGCCCAGCGAGCCCGAGACCTCGCCCACCAGCCGGTGCTCGTGGCCGCGCAGGAGCTTCTCGGCCACGCCCAGCCGCACCTTGACGATGTCGCCGGGGCGCGCGAGCTGCGTCTTGGGCACGTCGATGAGCCCCAGCGAGGCCTCTCGGGGCTCGACCCACGCCGCGCCGCGGGCCTCGGCGTAGACGCCGATCACGTGCTGGCGGGTTCGACGCTTCACCTCGACGATGCGCCCGAGGGTGCGGCCGCCGCGCTGGGGCACGACCTCGACGACCACCCGATCGTGATCGAGCGCCTTGCGGGCCTGATCGGGAGGAATGAAGACGTCTTCCGACTTTCCCGTGAGGGCGCGCACGAAGGCGAAGCCGTCGGGGTGGTGGTTGATGATGCCCTCCATCAACACCGGGCCTGAGCCGCTCCTGGGCCGCTCGGAGCCGTGGGCTGGCCGGCCCGCGGGCTTCTGCTCGGCGGGCTTCTTCCCCTTCCCTCTCGAGAGCCCGAAGGGCGCCTCGTCACGGGCCTTCCGGGCCTGGGGCGCCGCGGCGCCCTTCTTGAACCCGGGGGCGACGCCAGCCTTCGCGCGTACGGCGCTGGGCTTCTTCGAGTCCCACGCCGGGCCCGAGGTGCGGGCGTGCGGTTGCCCGGGCACGCCGAACCGCTTTCCGTCGCGCTCGAGGCGCCCGTCCTTCACGAGGTCGCGCAAGATGCGCTTGAGGACCGTCTGCTCGCCGGGGTTCAACCCGCCAGCGCGCAACAGCTCCTTGATTCCCACCAGACGCCCTGCGCTCTGCACGAGGGCCATCACCTGTTCTGCATCAATCGCCAAAAAGACTCTCCACGTCGCGGCTACGCGCCCGAGACGATCGGGGCGGCCGAATGTTGTCGACTCGTCGGATGACTTCGATTCCGCAGGCACGCCAGAAAGGTCGAAGGGCCAGTGACGGCAACGCTGTCGAGCGTCGCGGCCGCTGGCCCCTTGAGGACTTCACGCGCTGCGAGGTCTCCGAGCGAGTCGGTGCCGGAGACGGTGCTGCCTGAGTAACCAGTCGCCCGCGGCCGCGCTCGTGCTTCTCGCGGCTGCGTGCTGGTGAGGCCGACGCGCGGGCGCGCGTGTCCCTGACGGATCAGAAGTACCAGGCCGCGCCCACCGCGGGCGTGAACGTCGTCAGCGTGGTGCTGCCCGTCGAGAACGGCAGGCGCAGGCCCAGGCCGATGCGGCCCGAGACCGAGAAGTGCTGGTTGAAGAAGTACGCCGCGCCACCGCCGAACTGGGCCGTCAGCTGCATGGCGTTGCCGATGTCGGAGGAGATCGAGCTGCCGAGGGCCACCTGGACGTTGATCAGCGGGCGCAGGGCGTCGTTGCTGGTGCGGAAGAAGTAGTCCATGCCGACGCCGGCCGCGAAGCCGACCAGCACGCCGCCGCCCGAGATGCCCATGCCGAAGCCGAGATCGAAGAGCACGGCGAGGTTGTCGCTGCCCCAGTAGGCCAGGCCGACGGTGCCCGTCTCAGCGGGAGCGGCGGCCGTGCCGCGCCCCACCAGGGGAACGGTCTGCCCGCCGAAGGTGGCGCGAATGCCAAAGGCGCCCTTGGCGGCGGAGCGCTGGCCGCCCGCCTCGACCGGCGCGGCCGCGGCCTTCGGGTCCTGGGCGGTGGCCGTGCCGCTGTTCTGGGGCGCGGTCGCGTACGGGTTGTCGTTCGGCTGGTTCACCTGCGCGGGCCGGTTGTCCGGAGTCACGGGCGTGATCTCGGTGCCGATCTCCTGCGCCATCACCAACGAGCTCAACGTCACCACTGCTGCCACGCACAATCGCTTCACGGCAATCCTCCAGGGTTCGAATCGTTCGCGCCCATCACCCGGCTGAGGGCCGGGGTGAGCAATTTCGTTACGGCAGCACGACCTCGAGTGGCTTGACGTCAACCGTCAGCCGGAACTGCTTCGAGACCTGCATCGGGTTGTGGGTCTTGGCGAGGAAGAAGTCGATGTCGAGCACGCCCGGGTTGCGGGGCGTGAAGAAGAACTCGCGCACCGGGCCCTGCGGCTCGAGGTTGACCTCACGCAGCGACAGGCGCTTGGCGATGGCCGGCTCGATGCTCCACACGTGGCCCTGCTTCTCGGGCAGCCGCACCACCAGGCCGTTGTTCACCTTGACGGTCGCGTGCTTCGGGTTGCTCGAGGCGCCTTCGATGGTCGAGATCTCGATCAGATCGCGCGACACCGGCGGGTACTCGGGGGCGCGGGGCTCACAGACCTCGGCGGCGATGGTGCCACCCCAGCCCGTCGCCTTCTCGATGACGCCGGTGGCCACCATGATCTCACCGACGTACTTCTTGAGGCCCTTCTGCGCCTTGCCTTCGATGGTGAAGGCGACCTGCTGCCGGGTGCCGTGGTTGGTGACGACCAGGTAGAACTGATCGCCGCTCATCTCGAGGCGTCCGCGAAGGGTCGCGTAGCCGCGCTGGCCAACCGACATGCCGGGCTGGCTGATGGTCTCGATCTCGCCAGGCGAGAACAGGCGGAGCTTGACCTCGGGCTCGGCGACCGGCGCGGGCGCGTCGGACTCGACCTTCTTCGCCGAGTACTTCCGCACGTCGACGGTGCCGCCGTAGTTGTGGTTCTTCTTGATGAGGCCCGAGACCGAGACGCGGTGATCGACGTAGGCGGGCAGCACCTCTTGATCGGGGCCCTGGAGCAGGAACCACAGCTCGCGTTTGTCGCGGCCGATGACCTCGAGGTACGGAAAGCCCTGGTAGACGATCAGGCGGCCCTTGAGGGGGCCCTCGCCGAACACGCCGCGCGCGCCGACGGTGTAGACCTGCTCCATCTCGCGCTTGGTGAGGGCCTCGAGCTCAGACGGCAGCTTGGTCGCGCGGGGCAACGGCTTGTCGGGCAGCGGCCCCACCCAGCCATCGGGCCGGCGGGTCGGCGCGCTCAACGCCGGGTTGGGGATGGGCGGGCTGGCCTTGGCGCCGGCCTTCTTGCCCGTCTCTTTCTTCTTCGGCTCCGGAGCGGCCGCGGCCTTTTCAGGGGCCTTGGGCGCGACCCTGGGTGCCTTGGCCGCTTTCGCGGGCCGGGCAGCCGGGGCTTTCGCCTTGGGAGCAGCGGACTTCTTGGGAGCCTTCACCTTCGCGGGCTTTGCAGCCTTCTTCGCGGGCTTCGGCTTTCGGGCAGCGGACGCCTTCTTTTTTGCCAACGCTGTCTCCTCCGACACGCTCCTCGTGGAGCGAAGAACTGCGCCCTACCCCACCCGGCACCGGCGAGTCAATCCAAACCCTGCAATTTCCAGCGTTTTTTCAGAATCGAAAGACCGGGCCTCGACCTTCCGGGGGGTTGCTGGTTTCCCAAGCCGCTGAAACTGGTACGAGGGGCCATGGCAATGCTCCCCGTTGAAGTCGCACTGGAACGGGTCCTGGCGCTGGCTGGTGACCGGCTCCCGTCCGAGGCGGTGCCGGTGGCCGAGGCCCTGGGGCGCGCGCTGGCGGCGCCGGTCACGGCGCAGCGCACCCTGCCCCCGTGGGACAACTCCGCGATGGACGGCTACGCGGTTCGGGCCGAAGAGGCGGTCGACGGGGCGCGGCTGCGGGTCGCGATGACGATTCACGCCGGCGACCGGCCGGAGCGCGCGCTCGAGCGGGGCGAGGCCGCGCGGATCATGACGGGCGCGCCGATGCCGCCTGGCGCCGACGCCGTGGTGATGCAGGAGCGCACCACCCTTCCCGAGCCCGGCCTCGTGCAGCTCTCCGAAGCCGCCCGCCCTGGCCTCAACGTGCGCCAGCGGGGCGAGGACGTGGCCGAGGGGGCGCCGCTCCTCCCCGCAGGCCGGGCCCTGGGCATCTCGGAGGCCGCCGCCTTGTGGGCCCAGGGCCTCTCGTCGGTCACCGTCTCTCGCAGGCCCACGGTGGCCATCGCCTCGAGCGGCGACGAGCTGTGCGACGTGCTCGAGGCGCCCAACGGCCGCGTCGTCGACACCAACACGCCCGTGCTGGCGCAGCTCTGTCGCACCGCGGGCGCCCTGCCGACGGTGCTGGGTCGCGCTCCCGATCGCCTGGACGCGATGACCGGGCTCTTCTCGAAGGGCCTGTCGTTCGACGTGCTCCTCGCGGTCGCGGGCGCCTCGGTGGGCGAGAAGGACTACACGCGCGAGGCCCTCGCGGCGGTGGGCGTCGAGATGGACTTCTGGAAGGTGGCGATGAAGCCCGGCAAGCCCCTGGCGGTGGGGCGCCGCGGCGGCACCCTGGTCTTCGGGCTCCCGGGAAACCCGGTCTCGGCGATGGTGACCTTCGAGCTCTTCGTGCGCCCGGCGCTCCGGCAGCTCCAGGGCCTGGCGCCCGCGCCCACGCTGCTGCCCGGCCGGCTGGCGACGCCCATCACCAAGGCCGCTGGGCTGCGCCACTTCGTCCGCGCCACGGTCGCGCGGCGGGGTGATGGGCTGTGGGCGACGCCCCTCTCCTCGCAGTCATCTGGCGCTCTTGCGAGCGCGGCCGGCGCCACCCACTTGATTTCGATCGCTCCAGATGCGACGGAGGTGGCTGAAGGCGCTGTCGTCGAGCTCATCCCGCTGTCCTGGGGAACCTGAAGTCTGTGCAACCTTTGTTGAGGGTGCGCATCAGACGGTCGTAACCAGCAACGCGCCCGGAGCCGTGAGACCGGGGCCACTCTGAACGAGGGCTTGATGACCACCCAGACCCGACTGCTCCCCACCCGCAAGCCCAGCGCCTTCCTCGAGCTGTACTCCGAGTCGCCGCTGCCGACCGAGCGCGGGCTGTTCCGCATCGTGGTGTTTCGCGATCGGCGCAACGATCGCGAGCACGTCGCGATGGTGAAGGGCGACGTCGCTGGCAAAGAGGGCGTGCCGGTGAGGGTGCACAGCGAGTGTCTGACGAGCGAGGTGTTCGGCAGCCTGCGGTGCGATTGCCGCGCGCAGCTCGATCGCGCCCTCGACTTCATCAACCAGCAGGGCTGTGGGGTGCTGCTGTACCTGCGCCAGGAAGGCCGGGGCATCGGGCTGGGCAACAAGATCCGCGCGTACAAGCTCCAGCAGGAGGAGGGCCTCGACACGGTGGAGGCCAACCTCAAGCTCGGCTTCGCCGACGATCTGCGCCGCTACGACATCGCCGGCGAGACGCTTCGCCTGCTGGGCGTTCAGTCGGTCGATCTCATCACCAACAACCCCCTGAAGATCGCCGGCCTCGTCGACGAGGGCATTCCCGTGCGTCGGCGAATTCCCTCACGCACCCTCACGAACCCGCTTAACGTCGACTACCTCAAGACCAAGCGGGACAGGTCAGGTCACCTCATTGAGTTCCTCGGCGAAGACGGCGCGAAGGCCCAGGCGAGCTGATCCGAAGAGGCGGGCCAGCGCTCCGGCCAGATCCTCCACGCCGGCGTTGACGGTGAAGTTCTGGGGCGTGCGCGGCTCCATCCCCTCCCCCGGCCCCGAGACGAGCCGCTACGGCGGCAACACCCCCTGCGTCGAGGTGCGCATCGGCCAGGAGCTGGTGCTGTTCGATCTGGGCACCGGCGCGCGCGGCTTCGGCGAGGCGGCGCCGCGCCCCGTCGAGGGCAACATCTTCATCTCGCACTACCACTACGATCACCTGCAGGGCCTGCCCTTCTTCGGCCCCATCTTCGACCCGCGCAGCAAGTTCACCATTCGGGGCCCGACGCGCGACGGCCGCACGGTGAAGGACGTCATCTCGAACCAGATGCAGCAGCCCTACTTCCCGGTGACGGCCGAGATGGTCTTCCGCGCCCAGCTCGACTACCAGCCCTTCGCGGCCGGCGATCGCGCGCGCATCGGCGAGGGGATCGTCACCGCGATCGAGGCCAACCACCCGGGCGGCAACCTGGCCTACCGCATCGAGAACCGGGGCAAGTCGATCGTGTACGCGACCGACACCGAGCACGGCACCGCGCGCGACGCCCAGCTGATCGACTTCGCGCGCGACGCCGATCTGTTCATCTACGACGCCATGTACACCGAGGACGAGTACCTGGGCCGCGCGGGCGCCGCGAAGATCGGCTGGGGCCACTCCACCTTCGAGACGGCCGTGAAGGTCGCCGCCGAGGCGCGCGTGGGCACCCTGGTGCTCTTCCACCACGAGCCGACCCGCACCGACGACGCGCTCGACGAGTTGCTGCGGCGGGTGAAGAAGCTCCGCAAGGCGACGGTGGCCGCCAAAGAGGGGCTGGTCATCAAGCTGTAGCTACGGCGCCTGCGGCTCTTTCGGGAGCGTCGGGCCGTCTTCGCCCAGCTGGGCCTTGAGGGCCTGCTCGTTGAGCTGTTGCTCGCGGCGGGCCCGCCAGCGGCTCACCAGGAAGGCCACCAGGCCGATCAGCAGCATGGCGATGAGCACGTTGCGCTGGCCGCGCTTGATCGCCGAGATGAGCGCGTCGAGTTCGCCGCCGAACTTGTACCCGAGGTAGACGAAGATCGGCGCCGACCCGAGGGCCGCGATCGAGTCGTAGAGCGCGAAGCGGCGCCACTTCATGCCGACGGACCCGGCGGTGAAGTACGTCACCGCGCGAACGCCCGGGAGGAAGCGCGCGAGCATGATGATCTTCTCGCCGTGCTTCTTGAAGAGCTGCTCGACGCGGGCGCGCTTCTGGGGCGTCACGATGCGGGCGAAGAAGCCCGTCGGCGTCTGGCCCACCTTCGAGCCGAACCGCCGCCCGAAGAAGAAGATCATCGAGTCGCCGATGATGATGCCCAGGTACCCGGTGGCCATCATCGGGGCCAGCTCGGCCTTGCCGTCGTGAACGAGGTACCCGCCGAGGATCAGCGAGACGTCTTCGGGCAGCGGCAGGCCGAGCCCGCACACCAGCAGGATGCCGAAGACGACCAGGTAGGCGAAGACGCCGCTGGTGCTCCCAACGAGGTTGAAGAGGAAGCTCTCCACTGCGGGCGGCTCCCTACCTACTTCTTCGGACCAGGTCGGCTGGTCTCGACCTTCTGCATGGCGTCGAGCAGCCAGGCGTCGACCGGCCTGGCCTCGTCGAACAGCTTCGCGACGCTCTTGAGGCCGAAGTACCCGCGAGCCTGGGCGGCGTCGAAGGCCGCGTCGTTGGCGTCCATCGAGCGCATGGCGAGGGCGAGCGTCAGCACCGCGGTGGCGTACTCCTGCACCGACTGCTCGTTGGCGCCGGCGAGCTGCGCCTCGCGGAGCACCTGGGCGCCCCCGGCCCACCCGGCGATCTTCTTCGCCACCAGGGGCTCGATCGACAGGCGCGCGTACTCGCGCACCAGGCCCTCGACGTTCGGCTTCTCGGAGGGCCCGACGATCAGGTACGCCTCGCCGTTCTCACCCGCCACCGCGCGCACGGTGTCTTGCGCGTCGAGCAGGTTCACCACCAGCAGCGCCTCTTCCTTGTCCGAGGCCTTGAGCGCCTTGCGCGCGCGGGTGAGCGGCCCGTCGAGCACCGGGAGGTAGGCCTTGAGCGACTTGCGGTACTCGCTCTGCACCTGGCCCATCAGCTCCTCGAGCTTCCAGCCGGTCCACGCCTTCTGGAGCACCGCCTCGAGCCCCTTCAGATCCTGCAGGTCCTTCGCCTTCGGGCCCGCGGTGAAGGGCGGCTGCGCGGTGCCGATGACGTACGAGAGGTAGCGGCGCAGCGGCACCTGGTGGGCCTCGAAGAAGGCGTCGGCCGCCTTGCGCACCTCGGGGTCGCCGCCGATCACCCGGCCACGCACCGCCTGACGCACCGGGTGGTAGACGACCTTGGGGATCGGCTCCTTCCGGGTGACCGGCCCCTGGTCGAAGCCCATGGCGTTGAAGATCGCGAACAGCGCGAAGATGCGCTCGTCGTTGCGCAGCTCGACGCCCTCGCCGGTGTAGAGGCTGGCGAACCAGTCCCCCTGCGACGACGCCAGGGCCGGAGTGGAGATGAGAGCCGCGACCAGAGCGGGAACGAGAGCGCGCATGTGAGGTGGGTAGCCCAGCGCTCCCCAACGTTCAAGGAGCGACGTCGAACGGCGAGGTGGTGGGAATCAGGCGCGCAGCGGGGCGTTGCCTCAGACCTTGACCAGCGTCTTGAGCGCGTCCTTGGTGGTGATGATCTTCTGGCCGAAGGTGGTGCAGATGGCCATCAGGAGCTTGATGCAGGCCTGGGGCTTGAGGGCCATCAGCTTCTGGAAGTCGGCCTGGCGGATCTCGTAGGCGGTGACCTGGGTGACGGCGGTGGCGGTGCACTGCCGCTGGCCGGTGGTGATGAGCGAGAGCTCGCCCAGCCAGTCGCCCGGGCCCAGCTCGCCCATGGCCAGCTCCGCGCCCTTGTCGTTGCGGGTCGAGAGCGCGACCCGGCCCTCGCCGACGAAGATCAGGGTGTCGCTCACCATGTTCTCGACGAACAGCGGGGTGCCCGCCGGGTAGGTCCGGAGGGAGGCGATACCAGCGAGAATGCCAATGCCCGTGTCGGTGAAGCCGGAGAGCAGCGGGCTCGCGCGCAGGGCGGCGGCAGCGTCCATTCCTGCGAGTGACTAGCACGACTTGCCGAGCGGTTCGCGAATTCCGTGCGCCCCCTTCGGGCCCGAGCCGGAGAGTTCAGTGCGACTTCAACGCGAGGGCCTCGAGGGCCTGCACCAGCTCGCCGGACTTCGCGGCCGCGCGGGTGAGGCGTACCACCTCGTCGTCGAGCACCAGCGAGAGCGAGACCTCGTGCTGGGGCTTCGAGAGCGTCGCCGACGTCACCCGCCCGCTGGCGCACACCCGCTCGAGGGCTGGCCTCAGCCGGGCGCGCAGCTCGAGGAGGAGCGGCAACGCCACCGCCACCTCGATGGGCGGGCACGGCGCGGCGGCCTGGAGCCGCACGAGGCTGGCGGAGGTGGCGCGCGCGGTCAGCTGCTCTTCGTCGACGAGCCCGTAGCCACGCGCCGGCACCTCGAGGCGCCCTTCCTTCCGTTTGCCCTCGCGCTCGAGCTCGACCAGCCAGCTGCCGGCGGGCACGCGCAGCCTCGCGCCTGCCGGCCGCACCGCTGACAGCAGCACGTCGCGCGTCCTGGGATCGCGGACGACGAGGCGCTCGACCGACGGGGGCACGATGAGGCCTGGGCCGTCGTCGGTCACCTGGCTCACCACGAGCTCGCCGTACCCCGACAGCCGCACCGCGAGCCCCGGGTGCTGGCCGCTCTCGCCCGTCGCGGTGCGCTCGTAGGCGTACCGATAGGCCTCATCGAGCGAGACCTGCCCGTCACCGCTGACGTCGCCGGCCCCGCGCAGGGCCGCCACGAGGTGCTGGGTGAAGACGCTGCCGCGGAGCTGCCCGGCCTCGAGCGAGGGCTCCTGGCTGGCGCTCGAGGTGATGAAGGCGTCACCCTCGACGGTGAGTCGGTCCTCTGCCTCGAGGGTGAAGGTGGGCGCCGCGCGGGCCGCGGCCTCGATGAGCCCCGCAGACTGGCAGGCATCGACGATCGTGACGCGGGCCCCGGCGCCGGTGGCGGTGACGCGGCGCTTGAGGTCCTTCCACGTCAGCTGCTCACTGCCGGGGAGCAGGCCGTCTGCGGCGGTGGCGTGTGACGAGAGGTAGACCAGCAGCAGGGTCTGCGGATCGGCCCTCACTTGCGCCCGGGCCCACTCCAGCGCCGCGAACAGCTCGGCCAGCGGGCGCCCCTGGAGCAGCCTGAGGTGCGCCGGCTCGACCCGCCCCGCTTCGACCAGCACCCGCGCGACGCGGGCGGCGTCAGCCTCGGCGTAGCGGAGCGCCAGCCGCTCGCCCTGGCCGCCGTTGTGGCCGAAGACGATCGCCAGCCGCCGCGCGCCTGCGAGCGCCGGGGTGGCGGAGAGGATCAGGGCGAGCCAGAGAGCCGTGCGCATTCCGCCTTCGCCTTCTCGACGCCGAGCTTCGCGGCCATGCAGGCGTCACGTTTCGCCGAGTCGAGATCGCCCTTGACCTGCGCGAGCCCCGCGCGAACCAGGTAGGGCTCTCCGAAGTCGGCGTTCTCGGAGATCAAGTTGTCGAGCCTGTCTCTGGCGGACTCGAGATCGCCCGACTGGATGAACATGAGCGCGAGGTTGAACCGGGCGTTCACGAAGGTGGGCGAGGCGGCGATGGCCGCGAGGAAGTGGCGCCGCGCGGAGTCGAAGTCCTTCTGGGTGAGCGCCGCGCGCCCGGCGAGGTTCGAGGCCGCCGCGAAGCCGGGGCAGGCCAGGGCCTTGTCGAGGGCCGGGCTGCGAGACCGATCACGGTCGAAGGTGGCGCGCGCGAGCAGGTACGACGACTCGGGGTTCGAGTCGACGACGCCCAGGGCGGTGACGTCGGTCGCGATCGCGGCCAGCCGAGGCGCGTCTTCGACTCTTCGGCATGCAGCGGGGGGCACCGGCTCCTTCCACGAGGCGTACAAGGCGTCGAGCCCCGAGAAGGGGGTGACGTCGACGGTGGGCCCCCCCGGGTCGCGCGCGGGCGTGGGCGCTCTGCGGGTGGCGACGAAGCCGATGCCGAGGGCCGCCACCAGCCCCACCGCCCCCAGAAGGATCGGGAGCGGCCCCCTGCCCTTCTGCGCTGGCGGGGCTGCTTCGTCGAGCGGTTGCGGCGCGACCTGACTGACGGGCGCGACGGCGTTCGGCTGCGTCGAGGGCACCGGCGGGGTGCGCATGGACGGCTCGAGCACGATGCCGCGCTTGCTGGCGAACCAGGCGAGCACCGCGAGCATGGAGTTGAGCGAGGCGACGACCTCGTCGAGCCCGACCGATACGCCTGCGTCCTGAAGACTGCCGGAGTGGTCGTGCGACGAGAGGTTGCCCCACGCCTGCACGGTGCCCATGTGCGCGAGGATGGTGGTGGGCACCACGCCCTGGTTGGCCTGCTGGCGGAACTTCGAGATCAGCTCGTCGAGCATCGCCTTGCCCGGCGTCTGCTTGAGCTCTTCGGTGACGAGGGAGCGCATCAACGCCTCGAGCACCAGGCGGGCGTTCTGCATCACGCCCTTGAAGTCCTGTGAGCGCCCGCGGCTCACCATCGCCTCGATGTCGCCCTGCAGGCGCCCGAAGTGAGGGGCATACGAGGTGAGGCGGTTCAACAGCGGTTCGAGCTCGACGGCCATGGGCTCACTTTGACAGCGCGGCGAGGTCGAGGCGCGCGAGAATGAAGTCGGGCTGCTCGGTGACGACCTGGTTGAGCAGGGCCCTCGCCTTCTCGGGGTTCTTCGTATCCCGTGCCTCGAGCGACTGGCTGTACTTCACCGCGGTGTCGAGCTTGAGCTTCACCGCCTTGCGCTGCGGCACCGGCAGGGTGAGCTTCTCGGCGTCGGCGATCGCGGCCAGCAGCTTGTCGGCCAGCTTCTGCTCACCCTCGAGCACGTCGTCGCGCGCGATCACCACCCGCGCCGTCTTCACGATCTGCGCGGTCAACATCGAGATCAGCCGGGCCTCGATGATCAGCCCCTGCTTCACCGGGAGGATGGTGCCGGTGATCTTCCACTGCGCCTGGAGCAGGTCGCCCAGCTCGATGGTCTTGCCGTTGCGGAAGTACTTCGAGTCCTTGAAGTCGAGCTCCTTCGTCACCTCTTCCAGGCGCGCGCGCTCGACCACCGTGAGGCGCTCCGAGGCGACCAGATCGGTGATCAGCATCTCGGCCAGGCCCTTGCGGAAGACCGTGAGCTCGCCCAGCCGATCGTCGACCTCGAAGTAGATGACGGCGACGACGGGTTTCCGAGCGCCCCCGTCGGGCTGCGCCAGGGCGATCGCCGCGAGCGTCACTGCGAGCACCAGCGCAAGGCGTGTCATGGCTCTCGTTCTACCTCTATGCTCGCCCGCCACCAATGGACGCAGCGCTACGGAAGACCGTCGAGGCCCTCTTCGACCCGGCCTGTGTGAGCTGGTCGTTCGTGAGGCCCAACCCCGGTGAGGCGCCCGGCGTGCAGGAGTTCTTCATCGGCACCGGCACCCGCGACGCCGGCCTGCCGCCCCACCCGCGCGCCCTCAACTGGAAGCTGCCGCAGTGGCGCGGCGCCAACCTGCGCTCGTCCACCGAGGCGGTGGTGGCCAGCGCCGAGGCGCTCGACGCGGCGTCGTTCCCCGTCACCTTGCGCTCCCACGAGCCGACCTTCGACGTCACCGTCGCGGCGCTCCTGGCGACGTACCGCATGCAGCACAAGGCCTGGCCCGAGGGCCTGGCGTCGCTGGTGGAGTACGTCAGCGAGTGGGAGCAGGGCCGCACCGAGTCGGCCGGGGCGTACGAGCGCGCGCTGGCGTCGGTGTTCTACGGCTCGATGCACCTCACGCGGCCGGCGGGCTCGGCGCGGCCGCTGATCGAGCTGATCGCCTCGGTGCTGGCGCTGAAGCCGACGATCTCCCAGCTGGCCGAGCTGCCCGCCGCGTTGATCCCCGCGCGCGTCACGCGCCGCCTCAAGGCCGACGCCGATCTGTACCGCACCGAGCTGTCACGCGCGTGGAAGGTGCAGCTCGACCTGCCGCTCGACCACGCCACCGACGCCGGCTACCGGCGGATCGACGCGCTGTTCCTCTCGTCTCCGCAAGACGTCACGGTGCTCAAGCTGCTGGCGCGCCCCGACGCCGAGTCGTCGAGCTATGGCCGGGGCTTCGAGCTGATGGCGGTGCACGCGCCGAACGAGCCGCAGCCCTGGGGCAAGCACACCATCTCGATCCCACCCGAGAGCGCGGGCTCCCTGGCCGACCTGGCGCTCACCCTCGACGGGCGCGAGGGCTCCACCCGCCCCGACGGGGCGCCACGGGAGCTCGGCAAGCCGCGCTTCAGCAACCAACCGCCCGAGCTCGGTGGGCTGTCAGACCCCTGGTACTCCGACGGGTACGCCTGGCCCAAGGGGCGCTCGACGATCGTGGCGCCGCCCTTCGTCGGCACCCGGCTCTCGCGCGAAGAGGTGTGGGAGACGATCTGGCAGCGCTTCCACGTCGGCCGGAACATTCACGTCGCCTCCGCCCGCACGATCTTCGCCAAGCCGGTTCGAACCGACGAGTCCGTCGACGGTCTGCTGCTCGAGACGCTCGGCTTCGTTCGCAGCGACTGGAAGGGCGCGCAGCGCGGCCTCCTCCCGTCGGTGGCCGGCTCGTTCCTGGGAGAGGTCGACGCGTGCGACGTCTCGCACTACGAGCGTCGCGACGGCGAAAGAACCGTACACCTGTCGCTGTACCCGAGCCGGCTGGCGCTCTTCTGGGTCGAGCAGGTGTCGGGGAAGGCCACGCTCCTGCAGCTCACGCAGACCCAGGCGACCCTCGCGTCGGGCCGCGCGCTCGACGAGCTCGGCCCGGTGCGGGCGCTGGCCTCGAGGTGTCAGGTGGTGGGCAACGAGCGCTGGAGCGTCTTCGGCGCCTACCGCGTCAACCGCGCCCGCTCGTCGATGCTCGACACCTCTCGCAGCGTGCAGGGGCTGCTCCACGCGCTGGCCAGCGGCGAGGCCCCGACGCTCGGCAACCTGCCCAGCGAGTCAGAGGCGAACGCCCGCACCGTGCAGCTCCACCGCGACGTGGAGCACTGGATGACGTCGACCGGCGGCGCGCGCCTCGAGCTCGAGCTGGAGGAGCGCGACGAGCCCCCGGCGCTCGATCAGGACTTCGCGCTGTTCCTGCTCACCACCGGCCAGCGGTACTCGGCCTTCGAGATCACCCGGCGCATGGGCGAGCTGGAGCGGCGCTCCCGACGGAGCCGCTGGGCCTCGCTGACGCCCAGCACCACGCTGCGCGGCGACGTCATGTTCTTCACCAACTCGCTCTGGTACGCGCGCGTCTCTGACGAGCCCGACATCAACGCCCGCTACGACGCCTGGCGTGAGCTGCATGGCATGCAAGACACCGTGGAGTCGCTGCGCAGCCAGACCTCGGAGCTCGACGAGTACCGCAAGGAGCGCTTCGAGAAGACGACTGGCGTGCTGCTGCTCCTCTTCTTGCCGCTCACCATGGCCACCGGCTTCTTCTCGGGCGCGCAGTTCAACGAGCTGGAGCTGCGGGTCGGCCTGCCGTGGACGACGGGCGGCTGGCAGATCTTCCTCATCTACACGGCCGTCTTCACCGTGCTGGTCTTCGGGGCGCTGGTGTTGGCGCGGCTGCTCTCGTGGCGAAAGCGGTAGGCCTACTGCCGGCGCACGCGGAACTCGCCTCTGGTGAGCTCGGTCTTCATGGCGTGCCCGTCTTGCTTGAAGGTGAAGGTGGCCTCGAAGGTGCCCTCGTCGAAGTCACCTTTGTCCTTCGCCTCCCGGGTGAGCTTCGCGGAGCAGGTGCCGGTCACCTGGTCGCCGTCGCGGGTGCGCCAGGTCGCGTCTCGGCACCTCCAGCTCGCGCCGTCTGGAACCAGGTAGAGGGTCAGGTCGATGGAGCCGCGCTCGTTGTGGCCAGAGATGGCGAGCTGCTTGCCGTCGCTCGAGCGCACCGACACGAGGTGCTGATCGACCTCGGGCGTCCACCCGCGGTCCATGGTGAACTTCATCCACAGGACGTCCCTGGTGACGTCGCCGTAGTCGCACCAGGGCGTGTAGTTCTTGTGGTACCCGAGCATGTCGCTGATCGAGCCGTCGTTCTCGACGTAGCGGCGCCAGTAGGTCCGCGCGCGGTCGCAGTCGTCGTAGCGGGCCGCGTCCATCGCGAGATCCTTGGCGATGTAGGCCAGCACGTTGCGCGTCCTGGTGGTGGGTGGGCACGCCTTCGTGACCTGCTCCCAGAAACGGTCGAGGGCCTCGATGCCTTCGTGCCGGACCCGATCGTCGCAGACCCTGCCCGCGCCGACCCGCAGGTCCATGTCCTGGCAGCTCTTGAGGCCCTTGGCGAAGCGCTCGCGCACGTCGCGCTCGTAGTCGTGCGCGCCGCCGATCAGCTTCTTGATGGCGCCCTCTCGCCACGAGTTGCGGCTGTCGGTCGGGTAGGTGTCGAGGATGAGCTGGAACGCGGCCACGGCGTCGTCGTCGCGCTGCAGGCGCATCAGCAGCTCGGCCTTGTCTTCGATGAGGCCCGCCGCGATCCTCGCGGTGCTGTCGCGCTGGGCGGCGCTGGCGTCGGCGGCGGCCTTCATCGCCGCCTCGATGCGCTCGTCCAGCTGCTTCCACAAGGCCTTCGCGTCGTCGGGAGAGAGATCGGCCCAGGTCGGCGCGACGGTGTAGTCGGCGCGGGCGCCCTTCCCGTCGACGCCGACGCTGACGCGACCTCCGAACACGAACGCCGAGAGCTCGGCCACGGCCTGATCGGCGCTGACGAGCGTCGCGGGCCCCAGCCCCGAGTCGGTGAGGTCGTTGAGGAACTCGGGCTCGAGGGTCGCGTCGGTGGGCCTGAAGTTGGCGCTGCCCCCCGCGTGGAGCCGCAGCTCGTCGAGGTAGCGCAGCTGGTTGGCGTGCCACGCCCGCATCGCCTCGATCGCCTGCTGGCGCTTGGGCGTGAGCACCACCCGCAGCGAGCTCTCGCGCGTCGAGAGGTATTGGCGCAGCACCCGCGCCAGGAAGTGCGCCTTCACCCGGCGCATCGCGAGGACCTTCGCCTGCTCGGGCGTCGAGAGCTGGCTGAACTTCGCCTCGGCCTTCAACGTCTCGTCGGCGGCCTTCGCCACCCGCACCGCCGACTCGGTGATGATCTCGCTCTTGCGCTTGTTGTACTCCGCGAGCGCCTTGACGGCCTGCTCCTTGCGTTCGCGGGCCATCAGGAAGGCCGGTGACTTCGACACCAGCGCCGCGAAGGCCTTCTGCGCCTCTTCGATCTTCCCGCTGTCCGAGAGCTCCATCGCCTTGGAGTAGGCGATCAGCGCCTCGATCGACGGCACCTT
Organism: Myxococcus sp.; assembly: GCA_014879945.1. GTDB lineage: Bacteria > Myxococcota > Myxococcia > Myxococcales > Myxococcaceae > Xiheimicrobium. Next base: position 29,205 of record JACSRE010000210.1, on the reverse strand, counting down.
CGCCTTTCGGCGCGCGCCCTCGTTCTTCACCTTCAGGTCGATGCCCGCGGTGACGCGCTCGACCAGCGCCTGCTCGGCCTCGAAGATCTCGTCTTTGGGGCCGTCGGCCCTGGCGGTCACGACGATGGAGTTCTTGTTCGCGTCGAGCAGCTTCGCGTCGAGGATCAGCTTGTCACCGCTGATCGTCATGCTGCCGGTGAGCAGGTACTGCGCCTGGAGGAACTTGCCGATCTTCACCGCCTGCGCCTGATCGAAGTACTTCGTGCGCTGCAGCTTGAGCTCGGCCACCACCGCCTCGAGCTTGTCGCGCTCCACCACCGTCACCCCGTCCCAGGCGACGAGATCGGTGACCATCATGTCGGCCAGGCCCTTGCGCATGACGTCGAGGTCGGCGTTCTTCGTGTTGTTGTCGAAGTAGAGCACCGCCAGGGTCGGCTTCTCCGAGGCGCCGAGGGCGAGGGCGAGGGTCAGCAGGGCCGCGTGCATGACGTTCAGGGCTCCGTGGGCAGGAAGAGGAACTGGCCCGAGCGAGGCAGGTGCTCGTCGAACCGGAAGAACTGCGGAGACTGCTCTGCCTGGCGCGAGACTCGCACGGCGGCGGGCACCTTCGCGGCGAGAAAGGCGGCGAGCTCTTCGTCGGTGATCACCCGATCGCCGTTGGCGTCGGCCTGACGTCGGCCCAGCCCCTCGAGCACGAAGGCGGTGAGGGCCGAGTGCCCGCTCCACTGCCAGGCCCCCTGCTCTGCTTCGTCTTCCCAGGCCCGCTGGCCCCTCGTCGCGGCGGTCAGCACCACCTCGGCGCGCTCGTTCCACAGCGTGCGCAACTCGCCCGACAGGCGCGCGTCACCCTTCGCGCCGACCGCCCAGCCCGAGTAGCAGGCGTCGAGGATCGCCATCACGTGGCGCGACGGCACGCCCTTGCGCAGATCGTCGATCAGCTCCTGCATGTCCCAGCCGCGCTCCGAGATCGGGCGCTCGGGGTGCTCGAAGTAGCCCGAGGGCTGGAGCACGCCGAAGTCCCTCCTGGCGCCCGCCTCGAAGCCGCCGTGGCCCGAGTAGTAGAAGAGGAAGCTCGAGGTCTCGTCGGCGCCGAAGCGTTGGCGGAACCGCTCCACGGCGAGCTTGAGGTTCTCGGCGGTCGGAACGCCGTCGGTCTCCTCCCCCGGCTCGGGGCGGTCGACGAAGAACAAGACGTTCTCGCGCCGATAGCCGAGCTTCGAGATCAGCAGCTCGCGCATCGCGCGCGCGTCGCGACACGGGGCGTGCAGGGTGCGCTCGCCGGCGTAGCCACAGACCCCGGCCACCAACGCGTACGGCTCGAACGAGCGGGGGCCATCGTCGGCCGCGAGCAGGTTGAGGACCTTCGCTGGAGGCAGCGGCTCGCCCTTCGCCCCGCTCGAGGAGATCGCCGGTGCCGGTGTGGATCCGCGCGTCAGGAGCGAGGCCCCGATCGCAACCGCCACGATGGCCGACACCCCCAGCGCGACGCCCAGCGCGCGGGCTCGAGGTGCCTTCGCGCCCAGCGCCTTCACCACGCCCTCGAGCCCCAGGCGCGTGCCCTGCTTCGACGAGGCGACCAGCGTTCCCCCGTGCCGCTCGCCGGCGTACCAGGCGTGAGCGTCGGCCGCCGAGAGCCGCGCCGCCAGCCACTCCAGGCGCAGCTTCGCCGACGGGTCGGCCGAGACCACCAGCATGCCGTCGCGCTGCCGCACCACCAGCAGCGCCGCGTTCTGCCGCCGCCGCGCCCACAGCTTGAACTGGGTGGACGCCGGGCGATCGAGCACCAGCACCGTCACCCTCCGCGACGCGCCGGTCGCAGAGGCCTCGGGTGGCAGCTGGGCCGTCAGCGATCTCCCTCGCGCGAGATCTTCATCGAAGAGCCGTTGGTCGTCCGACAGCTGCGCGACGTACTTCTGCAGCGCGGGAACGCTCTTGAGGAACGGCTCGTCGAGCAGCGAGCGGCCCGCCTCGACCTGCGCCCGCACGGCGTCGAAGAGCGTGCCGACCTCGCGTTCAAAGGCTGTGCGATCGGCGTGGTTGAGCAGCGTGTCTTGCGCGAGCGCGAGGAAGACGCCCTGCAGCGTGAACTCGGGCGCGACGCGATCAGGCCACCGCCCCTGGCGAACGTCTTCGGCGTACAGACAGACGGCCTCGAGCGAGGCGGGCACGTCGGGCAGCCCCATCAGGTACCAGCGCCACGCGTCGTCGAGGGTCGGGAACTCGGGCAGCTCGCGTGGCCCCGGGGGGCGCGCTCGAAACCACGCCAGCGACGTCATGGCTCGAGCAGCTCGGGAGAGAAGGTCTCGGCGGCGAGGGCGCGCAGGCGTGCGCCCCGGGCCGGGTCGTCGAGCAGCGAGGGCTTGACCGGCGGGCCGCTCGCCAGCTCGGGCGCGTCGACGATCGCCCCCTTCTTCAACCGCCGCCCTTCGGTGGTGGCGCCGCGCCTGAGGATCGCCGCGTCGATGAGCCCGTCGCCGTCGGTGTCGTACTGAAACCACTCGGCGCCCTCGAACGAGGACCAGAGAAACCCAGCGCCGGGGAAACCGGCCGAGGCCCAGTCGGTGCGCGTGTTGACGGTGTCGCCCGGCTTCCCGTCGAGCGCGAAGGCCATGGTGGTGGCGTGGGGCTCCGTCGCGGTGACGATGGCCAGCGGAAGGCCGGGCGCCGAGAGCGCGCTCACCTTGCCCCGCGGCGCGCCAAAGATCGGGAACGGCACGGGCGCCGAGGTGGGCCGATAGAACGAGAAGACCGCGAGCGCCTTCTCGGCCCGCGCCCGCGTGGTGCCCGTGAAAGACGAGAGCGCCAGGGTTCGCCAATCAGCGCCGCGCAGCTCGGGCGCTTCGACGAGCTGGCCGGTGCCGTCTCGGAGCAGCCCTCGCGCGACGGTGATGAAGTTCACCGACTCGAACACGCGCGTCGCGCCCACGAAGATCCACCACCGGCCAGGCTGACGCACGAGTCGCAAGACCGGCGTACGCGCGCGCAGCTGGCCCTCGAGCTCGTTGGGGCCCGAGAGTGACTCGGAGGACGCGTCGATGAAGATCGAGGAGCCGGCGCCACGACGGGCGAAGACCGCGTCGGGCCGCCCGTCGCCGTCGAGGTCTCTCGGCTTGAAGTCCCTGGCGCCCAGGAGCGGATCGGGCGGCTGAGGCACCACGCTGCGATCGAGGGTCGGCGCGAGCTCGGCGAGCACGGCGCTCCATCGCGGCGAGGGGAGCAGCTCTGCGTCGGTGAGCGAGGCCGCGCCCAGGAAGGCGCCCGGGGTGCGGCCGTTGAAGGCGAGCGCCTTGCCGACCGCCCCGCCCTGCCCGGCCAGCACCACCCGATCGAAGGTGCCATCGGCGTCGCGATCGAACCAGCCGATCCACTGACCGCCCACCTGCCCCAGCACCGCGTCGGGCTTCAGCCGCGTCGGGAACCCGGGCGGCGCCGGCTGCTGCGAGGTGTTGACGATGAAGGCCAGCTTCTCGCCGGTGCCCGATTGGTAGAGATCGTCGCGGCCGTCGCCGTCGGCGTCGAGCCAGCTCCCGCCGGGCAGCACCAGCTCCCACGGTGACGGCAGGCGCGGCGCGGGGGCCTCGGGCACGGCCTCGAGGAACCGCCGCACCTCGGCGACGTGCACGTGGAAGTTGGTCGTCACCGCGGCCCGCCCGTCCGTCTTGAGGAAGGCGTTCACCCCGACCAGCTCGCCCGCGAGGTTGACCAGCGGCCCGCCCGAGTCTCCCGGAGAGATCTGACAGCTCGTCTGAATGACCAGCCCAGGCACCTTCTCTTCGAGGCGCTGCCGCTCGCGCTCCACCGACACCCCGGCTGACTTGCACGCGGCTGAGGCTGCTCCTCCCGACTCGACGAGGCAGTCGGTGCCGACCAACGACGCAAGGTGCGTCGCGAGCTTGCCGACGCTGGCGACCTCTCCGTCCTTGATCGCCCAGAGCAGGCCGATGCCGCCGTGCCCAAGCGCCGCCACGGGCTCGCCGGGCGTCGGATCACGCCTCGAGAGCTTCACCGATCGCAGGTCAGCGGGCGGCTCGACGAGCTTCAGCACCGCCAGATCGAGCAGCGGGTCGCTCGTGAGCACCCAGGCCGCCATCGGCCGCTCGTCGAGCACCATCACGCCCTGCGCAGACAGGGCCCCGCGCTGCACCTGCACCCGGGCCTTCAGGTCCACCAGCTCGGCCCGCGCGATCACGTGGTGGTTGGTGAGCACGAAGCCGCGCGCGTCGATGATCACCCCGCTGCCGTAGCTCGCGCCCGCTCGCACGATCACCGTCGCCGGAGCGACCTTACGGTACACCTCGCGCAGATCGCCCTTGGCCCCGCCCGTCGTGACGATCCGGCTGGCCCCCATCGACGACGCCGCCTCTCGCAGCGCCGCCAACTGCCGCTCGGGGTCGTCTGCTGACGAGGGGCCTGACGGCGTCACGCGAGCCGTCACGCAGGCGCACAGCGGGAGCAGCACAGCCGCGAGTCGGCGCACGTCGCTCAGTTCGCGCCCGGGAACGAGGTGACGTACTTGATCTTCACGTCGGGGAACGACGAGACGAACTGCACCTTCGTGTCAGGGAACGAGGTCACGAACTGCCACTCACCGCACTTGTCGGGGAACGAGGTGACCTTCTTCACCTTGACGTCGGGGAAGCTCGAGACCTCCTGCACCTTCACGTCGGGGAAGCTCGAGACGATCTGGATCTTGCCGTACAGCTTCTTGCCGTTGAACGTGCACTGGCCCTTGTTGAACGAGCCGCCGGCGTCGGCGCGCAGCGAGGTGACGACGCCTCCGACGGCGAGGAGGGACAGCAGCGACGAGACGAGGAACGAGCGGTTCACGGGAAGGCCTCCGAGCGATGCGACTGTACCCAACCCGGGCCTGACCCTCGACCCGCCTGGCGCGTGAAAACCGTCTTCAGCGCTCAGGCGACGCAGACCTCGGGGGCCACCACCGCCTCGGGGATGACGATGGCCGGCAACGACTCGACGCTCACCTGCTTGCCCCCGAGGGCCGAGGCGCTGGCGTGCTCGATGTGCACCAGGGCCAGGGCGCCGATGGGCGCGTCGCCGTCGAAGTTGACGGTGCGGTTGTGGCTGGTGCGCCCGAAGCGACGGCTGGCGTCGGTCTTCGACGAGCCCTCGACGAGCACCTCGACCGTCTGTCCGACCGACGCGGCGTTGAGCTCGACGCTGATGCGCTTCTGGAGCGTGTTGAGGCGCTCGAGGCGGGCGATCTTCACCTCGTGCGGCACCGAGCCCCACTCCGCTTCCTTCATCGCCGCGCCGGTCTTTGGCCGGGGCGAGTAGACGAACGAGAACTGCCCCGCATAGCGCACCTGCTCGGTGAGCTCGAACGTCTGCTCGAAGTCCGCGTCGGTCTCGCCGGGGAAGCCGACGATGATGTCGGTCGTCACCGCGATGTCGGGCCGGGCCGCGCGCAGCTTCTCGAGCCGCTCGAGGTACTCGGCCACGGTGTAGGTGCGCCGCATGCGCTTGAGCACCTCGTTCGAGCCGCTCTGCACGGGGAGGTGGAAGTGGCCCATGATCTTCGGCTCGACGCGGAAGGCCTCGATCAGCTCGTCAGAGAGATCGTGCGGGTGGCTGGTGGTGAAGCGCACGCGCTCGATGCCCGGCACCTGCGCGGTCCGCAGCAGGAGCTGCGCGAACGAGATGCCGCCCAGGTACGAGTTCACGTTCTGGCCGACGAGCGTCACCTCGCGCACGCCGACGGTGGTGAGCGACGCGGCCTCTTTCAGCACCTCGGTGAAGGGCCGGCTCACCTCACGCCCGCGGGTGTGCGGCACCACACAGAAGCTGCACACGTTGTCGCAGCCCTTCATCACCGTGATGAACTCGGTCGCCTTGCCGCGCGAGGTGTTCGGGTCGGCGCTGGGGAAGACGTAGCGCTCGCTGTCCACCCAGGCGGTCTCGACCACGCGCACGCGGTCGGCGTCGACGCGCTGGATGATCTCGGGCAGCTTCGCGATCGCGTCGGGGCCGAAGACGAAGTCGACGTAGGGCACCCGCTCGAGGATGCGGTTCTTCTCTTGCTGCGCGACGCACCCGCCGACGCCGATCAACGCGCCTCGCTGGAGCTTCACCTGCCGGTAGCGCCCGAGCGCCGACAGCATCTTGTCCTCGGCCTTCTCTCGAATGGAGCAGGTGTTGAGGATGATGAGGTCGGCGTTGTCGGCCGTGGGCGTCGGCGTGTACGCCATCGACCCCAGCGCCTCGGACATGCGCATGGTGTCGTTGACGTTCATCTGGCAGCCGAACGTGTGAATGAAAACGCGCTTCATGCGGGGGCTTCTCGCGTCAGAGGGGCCCCCAAGTCAACTCACCGCGGCCGCCGGCAGCCCGGGTCAGGTCTCTCGGGGAGGCCGCTTGGGCTTTCGGCCCTTTCGGTTCTCGGCGCGCGTCTTGTAGGTCTGCGCCGCCAGCGCCCGCTTCGCCTTGCCCGGCCGCTCCCGCCAGAACAGCCGCATCGGCACCTTCAGGCTGAAGGTCTTGCGCAGGTAGTTGGCGACGTACCGCTCGTAGCGATCGGGCACGGCGTCGGGGTTCGAGGTGATGAAGGCGAACGACGGCGGCGCGGTGCCTACCTGCATCGCGTAGTAGATCTTCATCGCGCGGCTGCCGATCCACGGCAGGGGGTGCTCGGTGGTGATGTGCTCCACCACGCGGTTGAGCATCGGGGTGCCGGCGCGGAAGTACTGCTGCTCGAACAGCTCGAGCGCGAGATCGAGCACCTTGGTGACGCCCGAGCCCTCGGTGGCCGAGACGAACACCATGGGCGCCCAGTCGACGTGCTTGAGGTACCACTTGAGCTCTTCGCGCCACTGCGCCTGGGTGCCTGACTTGCCGCGCACCAGGTCCCACTTGTTGACGCAGATGATGAGGGCGCGGCCCTTGGTCTCGGCGATGGCGGCGATCTTGAGATCCTGATCGACCCCGGCCTCGTTCGCGTCGAGCACCAGCACCACCACGTCGGCGTCTTCGGCGGCGCGGATGGCGCCCATCACCGAGAAGCCCTCGACCTTCTGGGTGATCACGGCCTTGCGGCGAATGCCGGCCGTGTCGGTGAGGATGAAGTCGCGGTTCTTGTACTGAAACGGAGAGTCGATGGGGTCGCGGGTGGTGCCGGCGACGGGGCTCGCCACCACCCGGTCCTCTCCGAGGATGGCGTTGACCAGCGACGACTTGCCCACGTTGGGCCGGCCGACGATGGCGACGCGAATGGGCGCGTCTTCGTCCTTCTCCTTCACGCCCTCTTCCGCCTGCGCCGACGGCGGCGGCAGCATCGGCTCGAGCCGATCAGCCAGGGTGTGAAAGCCGTCGCCGTGCTCGGCGGCGACGGGCATCGGCTCGCCCAGCCCCAACCGGTGGAACTCGGCGATCATGGTGTCGGCGTTCTTGAGCCCGTCGCACTTGTTCACCAGGACGATGATCGGCCGGTCCTGCTTGCGCAGGTAGCGGGCGACCTCTTCGTCTCCGCTGGTGACGCCGGTGCGCCCATCCACGACGAACAAGACGATGTCGCACTCCTCGACCGCCGCCTGGGCCTGCTCGCGCACCGCCTTGTCGAGGTGGTTCTCTTTGCCCTCGGGCACGAAGCCGCCGGTGTCGACGAAGGTGACCGGCCGCATCAGGTACTCGACGTCGGCGAAGTGCCGGTCGCGGGTGACGCCGGGCGTGTCTTCGACGATGGCCCGCTTGCGGCGGATGAGGCGGTTGAAGAGCGTGGACTTGCCGACGTTCGGCCGGCCGACGATGGCGATCAGCTTTCGGTTGGGAGCACGGGGCATCAGATCACTCCCGGACCATCGAGTAGCCCATGCGGCGCAGGGTCTCGTGGCGCTCGCTCCACCGCTCCTCGACCTTCACCTGCAGCGAGAGGAAGACGTTGGTGGCCAGCAGCCGCTCGATCGACTTGCGCGCGTCGGTGCCGATGGTCTTCAGCATCTGCCCACGCTTGCCGATGATGATCGCCTTCTGGCTGTCGCGCTCGACGAAGATGTTGGCGTGAATGCGCACCAGGCCGGTGTGCTTGCGGGGCGGAGGCCTCGGCTCCTGCTTGCCCTTCTTCGGCTTCTTCTGCGGGCGCTCGGGCGGCGGCGTGAAGCGATCGCTCTCGTCGAAGAGCTCGACGATCACCGCCGCGGAGTACGGGATCTCTTGGCGGGTGTGGCGCAGCACCTGCTCGCGAATGTACTCGGCCACCAGGGCCCGCTCGGCCTGGTCGGTCAACATGTCGTCGGGGAACAGGTTCGGCCCCTGCGGCATCACCGCCAGCGCGCGCTCGAACACCAGGTCGAGCCCCTCACCCGCGCGGGCCGACACCGGCAGCACCTCGGCGAACGAGAAGTGCTTTCGGTACAGGTCGATGAGCGGCAACAGCAGGTGCTTCTTCACCAGGTCGATCTTGGTGACGACGAGGATGGTGGGCTTGTTGATGGCCTTGAGGCGCTCCATCACGAAGCGGTTGCCGGGACCGATCTCGGGCGGCCTGCCCTCTTCGAGCCCCTCGGCCTCGACCAGGAACAACACCACGTCGCACTCCGACGCCGAGTTGAGCGCGACCTCGACCATGTGCGTGTTCAGCGCGCCCTTGGCCTGGTGCACGCCGGGCGTGTCCACGAAGGCGATCTGCCCCTCGGCCCTGGTCACCACCCCGAGAATGCGGGTGCGCGTCGTCTGCGGCTTGGGCGAGATGATCGCCAGCTTCTCGCCGGCGAGGGCGTTGAGCAGGGTCGACTTGCCCACGTTGGGCCTGCCAATCAGCGCGGCAAATCCACTGCGGGTGGGCACGGCGGCGTCCTTCTGGTGCTCGAGCAGACGCCTCAGGGCGTCTTCGAGATGGTGAGCTTCTTGATGACGATGTCGGTCTTCGGCCGATCGCCGGGCCCCTTGGGTACCACGTTCGCGACCCGATCGATGATGTCCTGACCGGAAATGACCTCGCCGAAGATGGTGTGCTTGTTGTTCAGCCAGGCGGTGTTGGTGACGGTGATGAAGAACTGGCAGCTGTTCGAGTTGGGCCCCGAGTTGGCCATGGCCAGCAGGCCCGGCTTGTCGAAGCGGCGGCCCGAGGCGAACTCGTCTTCGAACTTGAAGCCCGCGTTGCCGCGGCCGGTGCCGGTGGGGTCTCCGCCCTGCACCATGAAGTTGGGGATGCAGCGGTGGAAGATGGTGCCGTCGTAGAGCGGCGTGTTCTTCATCGCCTCTTCGGTGCCCGGGTGCGTCCACGGCTTCTCGCCGGTCGCCAGGCCCACGAAGTTCTCGACCGTCCTGGGCGCGTCTTTGGGGAACAGCCGCACCACGATGGTGCCCTGCGTGGTGTCGAACGTCGCGTACAGATCATGGCCCGCGCGGGCCTCGTCCATCATTCCCATGTGTGACTCCCTCGCAACGAGCGACGCTTACGGCTGTGTGTCCGACAAGGTGATGCTGGTGATCGTGATCGGCTCGATGGGCTTGTCCATCGGGCTCTTGGGCGCCTTCGAGATGGCCTCGACCACCTCGTAGCCCTTCACCACCTCACCGAAGATGGTGTGCCTGTTGTTCAGGTAGGTCGGCGTCGAGGTGGTGATGAAGAACTGGGAGCCGTTGGTGTTGGGGCCCGCGTTCGCCATCGCCAGCTGGCCCTTCTTCTCGAAGGTGCAGCCGCTCTGGCACTCGTCTTCGAAGGAGTAGCCCGGGTCGCCGGTGCCGGTGCCCAGCGGGCAGCCGCCCTGAATCATGAAGCCGTCGATGACGCGGTGGAAGGTGAGGCCGTTGTAGAACGGCACGCCCTTCTTGCGCTCGCCGGTGGCGGGGTTCTTCCAGTCCTTCTCGCCGGTGGCCAGGCCCACGAAGTTGGCGACCGTCTTGGGTGCCTTGCTCGCGTAGAACTTGAGCGTCACGTCGCCGAGGTTGGTCTTCATCACCGCGTAGAGCTCTTTGCCGGCCTCGGCCTTGCCCATCCACCCGGGGGCCAACGAGGTCGCCTGGGCGGGAGTGCCCGCTTCGTCTTTCTTGCAGCCGGCCAGCGTGAGGGTGGCGAGAAAGACGACGAGGAGCGCCCTCACTGCTTGCCCTCCTTCTTCGCGGTCGCCGGCTTGCCGAGGCTCTCAGAGATGACGACCTTGAGGATCCGCTGCTCCACCACCGGGCGGTCCATCGCGCCGGTCTTCACCTCACCCAGCTTGACCACGTTCTCGTAGCCCGAGATCACCTCGCCGAAGATGGTGTGCCGGTTGTTGAGGTGCGTCGGCGTGGCGGTGGTGATGAAGAACTGCGAGCCGTTGGTCGCCGGCCCACGGTTCGCCATGGCCAGCAGGCCCACCTTGTCGAAGCCGCGCTTGGACTGAAACTCGTCGCCGAAGGTGTAGCCGGGGCCGCCGCGGCCGGAGCCCTCGGGGTCGCCGCCCTGGATCATGAAGTTGGGGATCACCCGGTGGAAGATGAGGCCGTCGTAGAAGTTGCGCCTGGTCGGCTTGCCCGTGCTGGGGTCGATGAACTCCTTCTCACCCGTCGCCAGGCCCACGAAGTTCGCGACCGTCTTCGGCGCGTCCTTCGAGAAGAACCGCACGACGATCTCGCCCTGGGTGGTGGTCAGCGTGGCGTAGAGATCTTTCCCCTCTTCGGCCAGCTTCATGAACTTGCCCTGCGCGAACGAGAGCGCGGGCAGCAGCATCAGGGTCAAACAGAGCGCGCGGACGGTTTGCATGGCGGCGGAAGGTACCGCTCGCGCCAGGGCGCTCCAAGCCGATTCTCAGGCGGGTTCGTCTGGCGGGACAGCGGCCCGGGTCGAGAGCACCGCGAGGGTGTCTCTGGCCGCGGCCTGCTCGGCCTCTTTCTTCGAGCGCCCCGTGGAGCGGGCGTAGATCTCGGCGCCGATCGACACCTCGACCTCGAAGACCTTCTCGTGATCGGGCCCGGTCTCGCCCACCACCCGGTACCGCGGCGAGGCCTTGAACAGGCTCTGCGAGGTCTCCTGCAGCACCGACTTGTGATCCTTCCCCTGCCGGCCCTCGGCGACGCCCTCGAGCGCCTCGGCGAAGACCCGATCGATGAAGGGCATCACCGCGGGCATGCCGGCAGAGACGTAGAGCGCGCCGATGACCGCCTCGAGCGCGTCGGCCACCAACGACACCTTGGCGCGCCCGCCGGTCAGCTCTTCTCCCTTGCCGAGGAGCAGCACCTCGCCCAGCCCCAGCGCCCGGCCGATGCGGCCGAGGCCCTCTTCGTTGACGATCAGCGCGCGGAGCTTCGACAGCTCGCCCTCGTTGGCCCGGGGGAAGCGCTCCATCAGCCGGTGCCCGATGGCGAGATCGACCACCGCGTCGCCCAGGTACTCGAGGCGCTCGTTGTCTTCGAGGGGCTCGTCCTTGTGCTCGTTGCAGTAGCTCTTGTGGGTGATGGCCCGCAGCGCCAGCGCCTTGTCGGCGATCTCGACGGCCAGCCGCTCCTCGAGGCCCTTGACGCGCTCTTCGTTGGTCTTGAACCGCCTGGCCGTGGGCGGCGTCGGAGAGCTCGGCTCGGCTACCAGAGGTGCAGTCACGAGGGCCTCAGCACACCTGGTTCCGGCCGCTCTCTTTGGCCTCGTACAGCTTCTCGTCGGCGCGCTGCACCAGGGCCGCCGCGTCGTCACCCTTCTTGCCCAGCGTGGACACGCCGCACGAGATGGTCACGGGGATCGCTTCGCCGTCGAAGGTGAACTCGTGCTTCTCGATCACCTTGCGCACCTTCTGGGCCATCGCGACCGCGCCCTTGTGATCGATCTCGGGCGAGAGCACCGCGAACTCCTCGCCGCCGTAGCGCGAGAGCAGATCTTCCTTGCGAATGCGCTTCTGAATGGTCGACGCGACCTCCTTCAGCACGGCGTCGCCCGCCAGGTGGCCGAAGGTGTCGTTGATGCGCTTGAAGTGATCGACGTCGATGAGCAGCAGCGACAGCGCGCGGCCGTAGCGACGGCAGCGCGACAGCTCCCGCTCGATGGCCTCGTTGAAGTAGCGCCGGTTGTGCACCTGGGTGAGGCCGTCGACCGTGGTGAGGCGGTAGATCTCGTCGTGGTACGCCGCCTCGATGTTGTCGTGGGCGATGAACTTGAAGACGGTGTGCCCGACCTTGATGAGATCGTTGTTCTTGAGCCCCACCCGGCCGCTGAGCGACGCGTCGTTGAGGAAGGTGCCGTTGGTCGAGCCGACGTCCTCGATCGAGACGTCTCCGTCATCGGAGATCACCCGCACGTGCTGCCGGCTGACCGAGTCGTGATCGATCTGGATGTCGGACCGGGAGGAGCGCCCGATGATCGTCTTGCCCTCTTCCAGGTCGAACTTCCGGCCCAGCTCCTCGCCGTAGATCACCACCAGGGCGGACGAGCGCGCGAAGGCCCGCTTCTGGATCTTCGAGATGGCGGTGACGGCGGTGACGGTCTTGTGGCCCATCGGCCACCGCAGCCTACCTCTTCGAAGTGAAAACGGGGCGCCCTCGACGTCGAGAGCGCCCCGTCCTCTTCGACTTCAGCGACGACTTACTGAATCGTCACGCCCGCCTGGCTGACCGACAGCTCAGGCAGCACGGGGGTGTTGTTGTCGAAGAACAGCTGCGCCTTCACCGTGACGCCCGTGGCGGTGCAGCCCGCAGGCAGCGTGAACTCGACCTCACCGCTGCCGGCCTTGGTCTCGGTCGACGAGCTCATGATGTCGCAGCCAGCGATGGGCATGCCCGCGGCCGTGGCGAACGAGAGCTTCACCAGGCCGTCGTCACCCATGGCCGTGCCGAGCTTGAACTTCTCGACCGCGACCACGATCTTGCCCGCGTCGGGAACCGGCATCGGCAGCGTCTTGAACTTCACCGCCTGCTCGCCGTAGTCGAGGAAGCCGAAGCCGGTGAGGTAGTTGGTGATGCGCTCGTAGTTGGTGGCGTTGAGCTCGACGAGGCCCTGGAAGCTCAGCGCCGCGCCGCCGGCAGGCGTGGGCGCCGCGCTGGTGCGGAGCGCCTGCACCTGCATGGGCGAACGGGGGCCGTTCGTCATGCCCGTCTTGAAGAGGCGGTCGCGCAGGCCGGCCGGAACCGCAGGCAGCGAGAAGCCGTCAGCCGCGCGGGCGGCGTCGAAGAGCACGTCCCAGCGGTGCTCCAGCTCGTCCGAGAACGTCACGCGAATCACCTGCACGCTCGTCGAGAGCGCGGTGGCCACCGACGTGGTGAGGAACTTGAAGCTGCGCGGCCCGACGCCCGCCACCGCGGCCGAGTGCGCGTTGAAGCGACCCGACTCGGGGAAGGTGGGGTAGGTCTGCGACGAGATGTCGACGGGCGTCGCGCCGCGAGGGTCGAAGACGAGCTTGTTGTCGGCGACCCGCACGAAGAGCGCCGACGCGCCCACCTGCGCCGAGGCGTCGCTGGTGGCGGCCGCAGACAGCGCCGCCACGATGATGCCGTACTCAGCGCCTTCGGTGCCGCTGTGCGAGGGCGCCGAACGAACCGGCAACAGGCCCGCCGCGGGCAGCGTCTCCTGCTTGTCGAGCACGTCGTCGATCGGCGTCGCCACGTTCACGGCAGCGCCGAGCCCGAGGGGGATGACGCCGCGGCCCGGCACGTTCACGCCCGAGAGCGCCAGCGCGCCGTCGGCCGGCTTGCCGCGGTAGCTGGGCATGCGCGGCGACTTGAGCGCGAACCCGAAGGCCAGCGGCACGTTCGCCCACTTCAGGTTCTTGTCGGTGAACTGCGCGGTGTTCGAGTAGTCCCAGCCCTCGGTGCAGTTGGGGAACGTCTTTCCGCCCTTGCACGCCGCGTCGTTGAGGTTGAACTGCACGTCGCGCACGACCGACGAGTTCAACTTGCGGATGAGGGGCTGAACCTGCCCGAGGATGCCGCCGATGTTGATGTTCTGGGTGCCGCCCTGGAACGCGCCGAGCAGCGGGCTGAGGTCACCGATGGTCAGCTCGCCCGAGAACGCCCACGCCGAGCGCGTGCCGCAGGTGCCCGCGCGAATCTTCGTCTCGTCCGCCGCGCCCGCTGCGTCGGTGCAGACGCCGTTGAGCCCCAGGCCCGCGAGGGTGTTCTTGTTCGTCTCGCTGAAGACGAGGAACGCGCCATCGGGCACGTCGACCGTCATGTCGATGGTGGTGCCGAGCTTGATGCGCGTGGGGCGCGACGGGCCGAGCAGCTGGGTGAGGCTGAGGTTGGTGACCGCGCCGGCCAGCGACATGCCGCCCACGCCCGCCTTGATGTTCGCGTTCATCGGGTAGCCGTCGAAGGTGCCCTTGAAGCCGCCGAACTTGTTCACCGGGTTGCGGCGCAGGGCCACGGCCAGCACGTTCGCGTCAGGGCCCGAGGGGCGGTAGTTCGCGATGGTGGCGTAGGTGAAGTCGGGGTGGAAGACCGAGACGCTGTACGAGGTGGCCGCGCCGAAGACGTACGCGCCGACGCCGGCCGCGTTGGTCTCGACCGGAGCCGCCTGCGGGAGCTCAGCGCCCGTCGCGTCGCTGATGACGACCTTCGCGCCGGCGATGGGCCGGCCCGTGAGCTCGTCGGTCACCACCACCGCGCCGCCAGCCACCGGGGCCGCGACCACGAGCGCCTTGCCCGTGCAGGTGATGCTGCCGAACGCCGCCTGAACCGCCGCGACGCCGTCGCCGCCGGTGGTGGCCGTCATGCTGGCCGTGAACTCCGACGAGAGGCCAGCCGCCGGCATCGGCGCCGACAGCGGGCTGCCCATGGGCGCCGTCCACATCGCGCCGTCCTTGATGATGACGGGCTCGGTGCCCGCCCACGCCGACACCCAGAACTTCATCTTCGAGCCGGCCTTCACCACCGCGAAGTCGGGGATGATGGCGCAGCGGGTGACGGTCGAGGCCGCGGGCGCCGCCTCACACTTGCCCGAGCGGCAGACCAGCGTGCTGCCACAGTCGGAGTCGGCCGAGCAGAGCTTCGGCTTGCACTCGCCGCCCGCCTCGGTGAAGTCGCACACGCACGAGCTGTCCATCGGGCAGAAGTCGAGCGCCGTGGCGCCAGCCGCGGTGCGGCCCGTCGGCGAACACTGCGCGTTGCTGGTGCAGTCAGGGACACAGGTGCTCGAGCTGCGGCTGCAGCGGAAGAGCTTGGGGCACTGATCGTCGTCGTTGCACGAGTCGTTGGCGCTGCCTCCGCCCGAGCCGCCGTCGGTACCAGACGGGGTGGGACCACAAGCGATCATGGACAGCGCCGAAGCAGCAAGCGCCGCCCAGAGGGTGTTGCGGAACTCAACCTTCATTCGAGACTCCCTTTGATTGGAATGGCCTGTGGTGCGAAAGGCGCGGCACGTTTCCGATATCGGCCCACCCGTGTCAACGACGACGGGTGACGCACAGCGACGGGCGTGCCACGCGACATCGCAAACCGTTTCGCGCAGTTGGGTCTTGCGGGGCGTGACAGCGCTGTCGCGGTCGTGGAGAGTGGGCGGCGTGGCGTCTTCAGCCCCCAAAGCGTCGGGTGATCTGCTCGGAAGTGTGCTCGCGGCCGTCTCGCGCGACACGGGCTCCGCGTCGGTGCTCAGGCCCGTCTGGAGGCAGGTGGTGGGCGAGACGCTGGCGGCCGTCTCAGGCCCGACCCGGTGGATGGGCACGACGCTGGTGATCACCTGCGCCAGCCGCTCGTGGGCGACCGAGCTGGGGCGGCGCCGCGACGAGTTCCTGGGCGCGCTCCAGAGCCGCCTGGGGAAGAAAACCGTCGCCTCGCTCGTCTTCGAGGCCGCATGAGCTGGCTGGTCGCCGCCGTCCTCGCCGCATCGAGCCTCGAGCAGCGCGCCACCGCGGCGGTGCGGGAGCGCTTCGAGCTCGCCGGGCGCACCCTCCCCGCCGACGATCCCAGGCTCAGCGACGCCGCGAGGAGCCTCGCCAGGCGCGCCCTCGAGCGGTCGGCCAGCGACGCTGCCGGGCTGCTGGCCGTCACCGACGCGGTGTCGGTCGCCGGCGGGTGGGACGCGAGCCCCATCGCGGTGATCATCAAGGCGCCACGGGACCAGCTGCTCGACGCCCTGAGCAACCAACGACAGCTGACCAACGAGCCCGCGTCCGCCTTCGGGCTGGGCATCGCCGAGCAGGGCGAGCGCGTGGCCCTCTGCGTGTTGCTGGCGCAGCGGAAGATCGACCTCGCCCCCGTCACCCGCAGGTACCCGAAGCCTCCGAAGAGCGTCACCGTCTGTGGCGCGCTGATCGCGCCGCTCGAGTCAGCCGAGCTCTACGTCACCGCGCCCTCGGGGTCGGTGCTCCGCTCCCCGATGGGCGCGAGCGCCTTTGGCCACTGCGGCACCTTCAAGCCGGTCGCCGGGCGCTCGGTGGTCGAGGTGCTCGCGCGCGGCCCCCGGGGGCCTGAGGTCGCGGCCCTCTTCTTCGTGGACGTGGGCGCCTCGGCCGCCACCGCCGATCAGCAGGTGATCGAGCCGGCGTCGCCGGCCGACGCGCGGCGCGCCATTCACGCCCGGGTCAACGCGCTGCGAAGGACGTTGGCCCTCGCGCCCGTGGTGCAGGACAAGGCGCTCGAGGCCGTCGCGCAGGCCTACGCCAACCGCCTGGCCGACGAGGGCTTCTTCGCGCACGTCGACCCCGCGGGCGGCGATCTCAAGTCGCGGCTGGCGGCGGCGCGCTACCGGTTCGCGGGCGCTGGCGAGAACCTCGGAGCCTCGTCGGGGCCGCTCGCGGCGCACTTCGGCATCGAGCACAGCCCGGGGCACCGCGCCAACCTGCTCGAGCCCGGCCACCGCGCGCTGGGCATCGGCATCGCCACGCGGGCTGAAGACGGGCTGACCGTGCTGGTCCAGGTCCTCGCCTCACCGATCGACGACGGCGGCGCCGACCCCGTCGGGGCCGCGTACCAGGCCATCGACGAGCACCGCGCGCGCAAGGGCCTTCGTCCGCTCAAGCGCCACCCGGTGCTCGAGGCGCTCGCGCAGGAGCACGCCCGACGAAGCCTCGCCCGCGACTCGCTCAAGGCCGAGCTCCCCGACGGCAGCAAGCTGCACGAGCGGGTCTTCGCGACGCTGGCCGACGCCCGTGAGGCCGCGATCGATCTCGCGGTCATCGAGTCGCCCGCCCAGGTGCCCGCCTCGAAGAACCTCGCCGACCGCCGCTACACCGCCTTCGGCCTGGGGCTGGCTCGCGGCGACTCGGCGACCTACGGCAACGACAAGCTCTGGTTGGTCGTCATCTACGCGAGCGAGGGCGGCGCCGACGACGCCGAGAAACCCGAGCACTCTGCTCCCGGCACGCGCTAGATACGCGTCAAGAGGGCACTTCGAGTGACGACCACCGCACGACCCGTGATCCTCGGCATCGACGAGGACCGCACCAACCAGGGCAAGCTGGCGCAGGCCTTCAACGCCCAGGGGCTGTTCTACCGCTTCGTCACCGATCGCAAGAAGGTCGCCGGTGGCATCAGGCAGCTGGCGCCCGACATCCTCCTCGTGTTCGGCGAGCTCGGCAGCGACTTCGTCATTCAGGTGCTCGACGCGGTGGCGGCAGACGTCTCGTCGTCGACGCTCCCCATCATCGTCGTCTCGGGCGACATCAGCGACTCGCAGTTCGTCGGCGGGCTGCGCACCAACGTGGTGGCGCTCTTCCCTGCGCCGTTCGAGCCGGCGAACGTGTTGGCGGTGAAGGGGCTGTTCGACGAGCTCCACTCGCGGCCCGGCGTCGTCAAGGGCCAGGGCGACGCGAAGCTGCTCGCCCGCCTCATCGATCACGTCCGCCGCACCCGCCGCGCCGGCGCGCTCATCATCGACCCCCGCACGCCCAACGAGGGCCGCGCCGTCTTCAGCCGCGGCAAGCTCGAGCGCGCCTCCTTCCTCGGCGCGGTGGGGCCCGACGCGCTCAAGGCGATGAGCTCGGTGCCGCGCTGCTCGTGGACCTTCAGCGAGGTCGCCGGCCAGGCCGGTGACGGCGCCGGCGTGGTGATCGAGGTCGGCGATCTGAACACCGGAGAGCACGCGCTGGCCGAGGTCGTCGTCGGCGCCGAGGTGATCGAAGACGAGCCGCTCGCGTTCGAGGTCTCGGTGCCCCGGCGGTCGAGCCAGGAGTCGGTCGCGCCGCCCCTGCCGCCCAGCCTGACCCCCGAGCCGATGCTGCCGCCTGGCGTGCAGCCGATTCAGCTGCTGCTGGTCGACGACGATGAGGCGATCTTGCGCATGTTCAAGACGCTCTTCCTCAAGCACGGCTTCAAGGTGAGCACCGCGACCGACGGCCAGCTCGGCGCCGAGGTCGCGCTGACCAAGCACTTCGACGTCGTGCTGGCAGACCTCAACATGCCGCACCTCGACGGCTGGGGCCTGTTGCGCGTGCTGCGCGAGGACTTTCGCACCCGCGAGCTGCCCGTGGCCTTCGTCTCGGCCCACGACGACTACCGCGAGTCGCTCAAGGCGCTCGACGCCGGCGCGCAGGCCTACCTCTCGAAGGGCACCCGCCTCGACGCGCTGGTGACGCAGGTGAAGAAGCTGCTCGAGCCCCGCCAGGCGGCCCTTGGGCAGATCGCCACCGGCGCTCCCTTCACCCTGCAGGTGGCGCCGGTCGGCCCACAGTGGCTCTTGCTGCGCCTCGAAGAGCTGCACGCCTCGGGGCGCCTCGACGCGCGCGACGGCTGGGCGGTGTACTCGCTCTTCTTCACCGACGGCGTCTGCACGCACGCCTCGGCCCAGGCCGGCAAGTTCACCGCCGAGGGCGAGCGCGCCTTCAACGCCTTCATCGCCACCAAGAACGCCGAGGTGACGTGGACGCCGGGCAACGGCGCGGCCCCCCAGAACCTGCACCTCACCACCTCGGTGTTGATCGAGCGGGCCTGCGCGACCCTCAACGAGAACGAGCGCCGCATGCGCGAGAGCCTGATGGTCGCCGCGACGCAGGTCGACGTGCACCCCGAGCTCTACGAGGTCTACCGCAAGGTGGGCCCCAAGCAGTGGCTCGAGGCCGCGCGGCTCATCTGCGAAGAGAAGCTCGCGCCTCGCGACATCATCTCCCGCCTCGAGATCAGCCCGGTGGACGTCGAAGAGACGATGAAGGATCTCATTCGCCGCGGCGTGGTGACGCTGACGAAGGGCTGAGGGGCAGAAAAAAACGACCGCGCTCGGAAGGACGTTCCGGCGCGGCGAACCCTGGTTTGAGCTGTGGGGGGCGACGCCTTACGTCAGGCGGCGCTGAGTCGCGAACGACTCGATGCCCATCTGCGGCCCCGACGGCAGGGCGTACAGCGGGCATTTGATGCACGTGAAGCTCTGCCAACCACGACGCACGGCCTCATCGAGGCAGTTGTCATAGTGGGAGCAGTTGAGGTTGCGGTGCTGCTCGACGCCGAGGCGCTTCGGACCGGCCTCGGGATTGATGCTCTGCGGTAGTTCGGTCGGACACGGCTTCATGATGGTTCGGCCTCCCTGAAAAACTCCCCCCGGAGTGCAACAACGGGATACGTCACTCGTTCCTGCGCGCGGCAACAGCGTGTGCCTTGAGTCGTTTCTGAGCTTCGCCCCCCACTTCGGCGGTGCAACTTCTCACCTGCTCAGAGCCGCCGCGCACCGTATGGACCGATGTTTCTGCCGGTCAACCCGGTGAGCGCGGAATCCTTATCGGATTCACTCCGTTTCCTGCTTCGAACTTCGACTACGTTCGGCCCGCAGCGTGTACGGCAACCCTCCAACAAATGTCAAACCAGGGGCCCGAACCCTGCGGCGCCTGAGGCTCGCGACGGGCCTGTGGTGTCTCTCGTCACTCACCGCGGCCGCACAGTCGCCGGCGCTGCTGGGCGAGGTGCGCGTTCACGCATCGAACCTGGCGGCGAAGGCCCAGGCCGAGCTCGAGGCCTGCGCGCGCCCGCCTGACAACAGCCTGACAAAAGGGCCCTGCCCCGAGCTCGCCCGGCTGTCGCTCCTGACCGGAGTGCTGTGGCTCTCCGAGGGTGACGCCGCCCGCGCGGCCGCCCAGCTGGCCTCGGTGAGGTCGCCCAGGGGCCTCGAGGCGTTTCACGGCTGGTACCTCGGCGAAGCGCAGTCGTGGTCGGGCGCGCGGCCGGCGGCCCTCAAGACGCTGCTGAAGGCGAAGGCGCGGGCGCCCGCCACCCTCTCTCGCCGCCTCGAGCTGCGCATCGCAGAGCTGCAGCTCGAGCTCGGCCAGGCAGCCAGGGCCCGCCCGGTGCTCGAGGCCGCCGCGGCCGAGACGCCGACCGCCGAGGCGCTCCTCTCGCGCGCCCTGGCGCGGATCGCCACCGGCGCCGAGGCTGAAGCCCGCAAGGACCTGCGCACCATCGTGCTGCGCTTTCCCACCCACCCGCACGCCGCCGAGGCGCTGCGCAGGCTGTCGAGCGAGGGCCCGGTGCGCTTCTCCTTCGAGGAGCAGGTGCTGCGGGCGCAGGCGCTCGTCGCCCAGAGCGCGCCCACCGAGGCGCTCCGCCAGCTCGACGAGGCCGAGCCCACCGAGACCGGGAAGGAGCTGGCCGCCGCCCAGGCGAAGGTGGCCCTGCTGCGGGGCCAGGCGCTGCTCGCCCTCGGGAAAGAGGCCGACGCCTTCACTGCGCTCGAGCTCGCCGCCTCGACCGGTCGGCCCGCTACCGCCGCCGAGGCGATGATGACGAAGGCCAGGCGCCTGATGCGGGCGCAGAAGCACGCCGAGGCGCGCGCGCTCATGCTCTCGCTCGACGCCCGCTACCCCGAGAACGGCAACGCGCCCGAGGCGGCCTACCTGGGCTCGTGGCTCTCGTTGACCGACGGCCGCTACGAGCAGGCCATCGCCGACTTCGAGGGCTTCGAGGCCCGCCACGCCGACTCGAAGAAGCGTGACGAGGGCCGCTGGTTCCGCGCCTGGGCGCTCTACCGCCTGGGCCGCTTCGCCGACGCCCGCGCCACCCTGCGCGCCCTCATGGAGGACTTCCCCCGCTCTTCGCTCGTCGCCCAGGCCAGCTACTGGAGCACCCGCCTGGCGCAGCTGGGCAGCCTTCGCGCCGACGGGAGCCGCGGTGGGCAGGACGGCGGCCTCGCCCTCGCCAGCGCGTCGATCGATCTCGCGCGCGAGTACCGCGACGTGGTGCGCAGCTTCCCCGGCACCTTGTACGGCGTGCTGTCGGCGGAGCGGCTCCGCGAGCTGAAGCAGCCGGCCCCGCGGCCCTTCGCGATCGCGCCGCAGCGAATGACGGTCGCCCCGCCGGCCTCGTTGAGCCTCGCGCTCGAGCTGGCGCGAACCGGGCTGCTGCGCGACGCCGCCGACGAGGTGAACCGCGTCGTCGGCGCCGTCCGCACGGCTGACGAGGCCCTGGTGATGGGCCACGCCCTGCACACGGTCGGTGAGTTCGGGCCGGCGCACGGCCTGGCGGCGCGCTGGCTCTGGGGGCAGGTCTACACCACGAAGAAGCCCGAGGCCCTCGCGCTCATGTACCCGCGCGCCTACCAGGCGACGGTCGAGGCAAACGCCTCGCAGGTGGGGCTCGACCCCTTCCTGGCCTGGGCGATCATGCGCCGCGAGAGCGGGTTTCGCCCCGAGGTGGTCAGCAGCGCCGACGCGCGGGGGCTCATGCAGATCATCCCCCCCACGGCCCGCGCCATCGCCTCGGAGCTCAAGGCGACGACGCCGGCGCCAGACGATCTCTACGCCCCCGAGATCAACGTGCGCTTCGGCACCTGGTACCTCTCGGCGCTGCTCGATCGCATGGGCCACCCTGCCCTCTGCGCGGCCTCGTACAACGCGGGCCCTTCGGCGGTGTCGAGGTGGGTGGCGCAGCGAGGCCTGCTCCCGCTGGACGAGTGGATCGAAGAGATCCCCTTCAAGGAGACGCGCGGGTACGTCAAGCAGGTGCTGGCCGACTACGTGGTGTACCAGCAGCTGTACGGTGACGCCGAGGCGGCTCCGGGCGTGGCGCTCTCGCTCCCCAGCCCCAAGGCCTCGGGCGTGGCCTTCTGAGTGAGGCGCGGGCGAACGTGTCGCTGAGGGTCTAACCTCACGAGAGCGGCCGGCAATCGGCCCGCAACGACTTCGTCCCCCTCTCGCCACCACCCGTGTCCCTCGTCCGAGCCCTCATCTCGCTCCTCTCCGCGGCGGTGCTGATCGCCGTGCCCACGCTGACGGTGTGGCTGGCCTCGTCGCTGATCGCCTTTCACGGCGGGCCCCGCGAGGTCGCCCTGGCCGGAGGGCTGCTGCTCTTCCCCATCCTCCCGGTGCTCTGGGAGTGGCGCGCGAGCCGGGCGTGGAAGCGCAAGCAGGCGCGGCGCAAGCAGTTCGTCGGCGCCCCGAAGCGCGCGCTGCGGCTGTTCCCCCGGCTGGTGCTACGCACCCTGCTGCTGTGCCTGGCGTTCTCGGGGGCGATGGTCGCGAAGTTCCCCAGGGTGACGTTCTCGGCGCTGGCGACCCGCGGCGACTGGTTCCTCGAGCCCGGGGAGCGCGGCCAGCCGTGGCGCGACGGGGTGTTCGCGATGGCCAGCGCCCTCGAGGGGCTCCACCGCCTGGCGAACCCGAACCCGTACGTGACGAAGGCCGACGGCGACCTGCTGGCGAAGATCGACGTCACCCCGACGGGCGAGACGCCGGTGGTGCCTTCGGGCGCGTCGGCGCGGTGGCGCAAGCTGACCGACGAGGAGCGCGCGGCCATCGAGGGGGTTCGGCCGACGAGCCTTGACGCGGGGAGCGAGCCGGTCGTCGCCTGGAAAGACGACGACGACAAGGAGGTCGAGCACCAGGGCCAGACGCCTCCCCCGCCGCCCGCCGAAGAGCCGGTGGTGGTCGAGACCGGTGGCACCCATTGGCCCTGGACCGACGAGGTGTCGGCCACCGTGCGCGGCATGAACCCGCAGGACGAGACCTCGATCGCCGCCGTCGCCCAGTACATTCGCGCGCGCGAGCCCGAGCCGTTCAAGCGCGTCAAGGCGCTGCACGACTGGGTGGTGACGCGCCTCGAGTACGATCTCGACTCGCTCAAGCCGAGGCAGCGCAAGCCGCAAGACGCCAACAGCGTCTTCCTCGGCCGGGTCGCGGTGTGCGAGGGCTACGCGCGGCTGCTCGTCGAGCTGGGCCGGCTGACCGGCGATCAGATCGTCTACATCGGCGGAGACGTGCGCGAAGAGAACGGGGCGGCGGCGCCGGTGGGCCACGCGTGGAACGGCGTGAAGGTGAACGGGCTCTGGTACCTGATGGACGCCACGTGGGACGACCCCGTCGGCCCCGACGGCAAGAGCCGCTCCTACCGCACCGACTACCTCTTCATTCCGCCCGACGTGGCGATCTTCAGCCACTTCCCCGACGACGCGCGCTGGCAGCTGCTGCCGGCGAAGCTGAGCCGCGGCGACTTCTTGCGCCAGCCGTTCGCCCGGCCCGGCATCGCGAAGGAGCAGCTGACCCTCGAGCGCCCCGAGCGCGCCTCGGTGGACGTGACCGACTCGGTGGCCTTCGAGGTCGACAATCCGCTCCGGCGCTACCTGCTGGTCGAGTACCGGACGCCCGGCGGCTCGGTGGAGTGCGGCGTCAGCAACGACGCGCACGTCAGCCTGCGCTGCCCGGTCTCTGCCTCGGGCCACGCGGTGCTGTTCTCGAACGGTGAGCGCTCGGGCACCTTCGGCCAGGTGGTGAGCATCGCGGTGACGCGCCGCTGACTGCTCACCCGCCCCGCGCCACGAGGGTCGAGGTCAGCGCTCGGCGGGGTGCACGACGACGTCTCCACCCGGGTGGCAGCGCACCACCTCGCGGGCGCCGTGCTGCTGCAGCACCTTCACCACCTTCGCCTCGTCGGCCTTGCTGGTGAGCAGCACCGGGTTGGGGCCGGCGTCGAGGGTGAACCAGGCGCCCACGCCCTTCTTGCGAAGCTCTCGACAGCGCTCGATCACCGCCAGCGTCTCGGGCTTCAGGTAGCAGAGCGGTGGGTCGGCGGCGAACGCGGTGGCGTGCATGCGCCAGGCGTTCTTCTCGGCGAGCTCACCCACCGCCTCGAGATCGCGCCTGCGGATGAAGGGCACGATGCGCGCCACCTCGGCCTCGGCGTCCTTCGCCCACGCGGGGTAATACGGCGACGTCTCGACGGTCGTCCGCATGCCGTCGCGCGACTTCACCTCCTTCTCTTCGCGGCTCACCATGCCGACCAGGAGCCGCAGCGAGGGCCAGTGGGCCGCGTCGAAGAGCTGCTCTCCGAACGAGTCCGCGCCGTCGGCCCGGCGGCCCCGGTTCCACCGCACGAAGCCGCCCTGCACGCTCCTCGACGCCGAGCCACTGCCGCGCCGCGCGAGGATCGACTCGGCCCGGGTGTCTCTCGGGAGACCGGCCGCCGTGCGCGCGGCCACCGCCAGCGCCGCGAAGGCCGCCGCGCTCGAGGCCAGCCCCGCCGCCGCCGGGAAGTCGCCCACCGACACCATGCGCGCGCGGCCGAGCTTCTGCTTCGTCGCCTTGCGCACCAGGCCCAGCAGCTCCACCACCCGGGCCCGCTCGCTGCCGGCCGCGACCTGGCCGTTGATGCGCACCTCGTCGTCGCCGGGGCGGTCGTCGAACTCCACCGTCGTCGTCACCGAGAGCGGCCCCAGCGTCACCGAGAGGCTCGACTGGTGCGGGAGGATCAGCCGCTCGTCGCGTTTGCCCCAGTACTTCACCAGGGCGATGTTGGGGTGCGCGCTCGCCGTCGATCTCATGGAGTGACTCACAGGGCCCGGGGCCCGGCCAGCTGGCTCACGAAGCAGGTGACGCCTTCTCGCTTCAGGCGCGCCACCAGCGGCTCGGGCTCGCGGAACAGCCCGAGCACCGCGCCGCCGTCGCCCCCGGCCCCCGTCAGCTTGGCGCCCAGCGCGCCGAACCGCCGCAGCCGGTACACCATCGCCTCGAGGCCCTCGCTCGAGAGGCCCGCGGCGTTGAGCAGCCCCTGGTTCACGTTCATCAGATCGCCCAGCGACTCGAGATCGCCTCCCGACACCGCCTCGGCGCCCTCTCTGGCCAGCCGGCCGATCTCACGGAACAGCCGCCCGTAGCGCTCGGGCCAGCGCGCCTGCCGCTCCCGGAGCGCCCCCACCGTCGCCTTCGTCGAGGGCCGCTCGCCCACGATGGCCACCAGCACCCGCACCGGAATGGGCGACCGCACCACCTTCGCCGAGCCGCGCCTGAACAACACCAGCTCGCCACGCGCCGAGGTGGTGTGATCGACGCCCGACGGCGTGCCGTGAAACGCCTTCTCCATCTCGAGGGCCACCGCCTCCACCTGCTTGCGGGTGGCAGGCCTGGCGCCCTTCGCCTCGAGGAGCACCCGCGCCACCGCCACCGACAGCGCCGCCGAGCTCCCCAGGCCCATCGAGACCGGCAGATCGCTCTCGAGCGTCACCAGCACCTTCGGGCGCCCGGTCACCTTCGCCGCCCGCGCGAAGGCCCGCTCGAGCGTGGCCGCGTGCTCGGCGCTCAGGCCCCCGGGCACCTCGACGCTGCACCTCGTCGACGGCACCGCCCAGGCCCGCACGCCGCGAGAGATGGGCGCCGCCAGCGCGGGCTGCCCATAGACGACGCCATGCTCGCCAAGCAGGATCACCTTGCCCGGCCCAAACGACGTGAGGTGCACAGTCACGAGCTCTCCGCGCTTCAGGTCGCCTCGGCTGCGTCACGCATCAGCGCAGCGAGGATCTCCTGGGCCTTCTCGACCTTCACCTGACCAGCCTTCACCAGCCCGTTGGCGACCTGCTCGATCCACGGGCCGCGGGCGCCGGCGGTGACCGCGACGCAGCGGGCGTGCATGGCCATGTGGCCCTTCTGAATGCCGACCGAGCCCAGCGCCCGAACGGCCGCGAAGTTCTGCGCCAGGCCCACCGAGGCCATCACCATCGCCAGCTCCCGCGCGCTGGTGGTGCGCAGCAGCTTCATGGCCGCCTGCACCTGCGGGTGAATGCGAATGGGCCCGCCGACGGTGCCGATGGCCAGGGGCAGCTCGATGCGCCCCACCAGGTGCGCCTCTTCCAGCGTCCACGTCGAGAGCGGCCGGTACTGCCCGTCGCGCGCGGCGAAGGCGTGGGCGCCGGCCTCGATGGCCCGCCAGTCCTGCCCGGTGGCGATCGCGACCGAGTCGACGCCGTTCATGATGCCCTTGTTGTGGGTCGTCGCGCGGTACGGGTCGGCCACCGCGAAGCGGCTGGCCTGCACGATGCCCTCGGCGATCGCCTCTCCAGACATGTCGAAGTCGGCCAGCGCGCTGACGGGAATGCGGCACGTGGAGCGGGCCAGCCGGCGGTCGGCCAGGTTGCTCAAGATGCGCAGGTACACCTTGCCCCCGGTGATCTGCTCCACCAGCGGCGCCACGCCCTCGGCCATGGTGTTGATGAGGTTCGCGCCCATCGCCTCCTGGGTGTCGACGAGCAGGTGCACGATCAGCAGCGGCTCACCGCGCGGGCCCTCGGGCGCCGGCAAGATGCGCACCTCGACGTCCTTCGCGCCGCCGCCGCGGGTCTGCATCGAGGGGTGGAAGCTGTTGGCGAGCGCGAGCAGCTGCTCCTTGTGCGCGAGCAGCTTCTTCGAGGCCTCGGTCGAGTCGCCGTAGTTGGTGACCTGCACCTGGCCGATCATGATCGGATCATCGGCCTCGGCGGTGAAGCCGCCGGCCTCGCGCGCGATCTTCGCGGCGAAGCTGACCGCGGCGATCACCGAGGGCTCCTCGACCGCCATCGGCACCACGTAGTCGCGGCCGTTGACCTGCATGTTGAGGCCCAGGCCGAGGGGCAGGCCGAAGACGCCCACCGCGTTCTCGATCATCGTGTTGGCCAGCTCGGTCGTCAGCGCCGCGCTGCCCGCGATGGCGTGCGTCTCGTCGGGCGAGAGCCGGTACATCTTCGACACCGTGCCCAGCCGCTCGGCGACCGCCAGCTTGTGGAACCCACTCAACCGCGACGTGACCGTCTCACCCATGTTCGTCTCCTTCACAGCGCCGCCAACCAGTCCTTCAGCTCTCCAGAGATCACCCGCGGCCGATGGCGGAGCTCCTGCGGGGTCCGGCACCCCGTCAGCGCCAGCGCCTGCTTCAACGCCGTGAGCACCGTCGCCATCGCCTCACGGACCTTCGGAACGCCGCCTTCTTGCTGTGCCCGAAACAGCGGCAAGGCCATGCCGCCGACGTCGGCTCCGAGCGCGATCGCCTTGGCGACGTCGAGCCCCGTGCGCATGCCGCCGGCGGCGATCAGGGTGACGCCCGGCCCGACCGCCCTGCGCACCGACGCGACCGCCGCCGCCGTGGGAATGCCCCAGCCCGAGAACTGCGCGCCGACCTCTCTGGCCACGCCCTCGGCCCGCAGCTGCTCGACGCGCACCCAGCTGGTGCCGCCCAGGCCCGACACGTCGATGGCCCGCACGCCCACGTCCACCAGGCGGCGCGCCACCTCGGGCGCGATGCCGCAGCCGGTCTCTTTCACCAGCACCCGCTCGGCGCCCAACCGCTTCACCAGCTCGCCGACGATCGCGTAGCCCCCGCGGAAGTCGCGATCGCCCTCGGGCTGCGTCAGCTCCTGCCCGGGGTTCAGGTGCACCGCCATGGCGTCGGCGCCGATGCCCTCTTTCAGTCGCATGACGCCGTCCACGCCAAGGCGTACGGCCTGCACCAGGCCGATGTTTCCGATCAAGACGGTGTTCGGCGCCACGTCACGAACTCCGAAGGTGCCGGCCAGCTCAGGGCGCTCCGCCATCGCCCGCTGGCTGCCCACGCCGAAGGCCACCCCGAACTCCTCGGCCACCTGCGCGACGTCGCGGTTGACCTGCATCGCGCGCTCGGTGCCGCCCGTCATGCCCGTCACCAGCAGCGGCGCCTTCAGCCGCTTGCCGAACAGCGGCGTCGAGAGGTCGAGCTCACTGAACGCCAGCTCCGGCATCGCGCAGTGCACCAGAAACATCTGCCCGAAAAGGGTCGCGTTCTCGATCGGCGCCACCTCTTCGGTCGCGCAGAGGTCGAGGTGGGCGTCTTTGCGTTTGGCGGTGGTCTCGTCGACCGGCATGGGCGGGGGGGTGGTAGCAGACATGGGGCACCTCATCCAAGCGTCAAACCCGTTGATCTCACTCCGGATTACTGGCGAGCGGCCCAAGGACTAACGCGGGCGGTCGAAAAGCGCTGGTTTCCGGCGCGCGGGGGCGGGAAGAGCGCCCACATGGGTCCGGTCTGCGTGTTCCTTCATCGCGGCGAGTACGACGCCGTTCACCAGGGCCTCTCGGTGGCCGCGGCGGCCGTCGCCATGGGGCGCAAGGTGGAGCTGTACTTCTTCTGGTTCGCGCTCGAGCGCCTGGTGCGAGACACCCTCGATGAGCCCGATCTCGAGGGGCGCGACGACATCAACGCCACCATGGAGCTGCGCCAGGTGCCCACCTGCCGCCAGCTGCTCGGCGTGGTGCGCGACTCGGGCCTCGCGAAGATCTTCGCGTGCACCGGCTCGATGGCCTCGCTGGGCCTCACCCCGCCTGACGTGGAGCCGAAGGTAGACTCGCTGATCGGCTGGACGTCGATCCTCGGGCGCACCGCCGGCCTCACCGATCGCTTCTTCCTCTAGCCGGGAATGGACGACCGCATGACCGCTCAGCACCAGACCGTCGAGGCGCTCCTCCGACAGAACCACGAGTGGGCCGCCGAGCGCGTTCGACACGACGCCGAGTACTTCTCGAGGTTGGCGGCGATTCAGACGCCGAAGTTCTTGTGGATCGGGTGCAGCGACAGCCGCGTGCCGGCCAACCAGATCACCGGCACCGAGCCGGGCGAGATCTTCGTGCACCGCAACGTAGCCAACCTGGTCGTGCACACCGACCTCAACGTGCTGTCGGTGCTCGAGTTCGCCATCGGCCAGCTGAAGGTCGAGCACATCATCGTCTGCGGGCACTACGGGTGCGGCGGGGTGGCGGCGGCGATGACGCGCCAGTCGTACGGCGGCGTGCTGAACAAGTGGCTGCGCAACATCAAGGACGTGTACCGACTGCACGAGCCTGCGCTGCTGGCCTGTGCCGAGGGCGAGGCGCGCGCGAGGTTGCTCGTCGAGCTCACCGTCAGAGAGCAGGTGCTCAACCTCGCCAAGACGGCCACGCTCCAGCGCTCCTGGCGGGCAGACCACCGCCCCACGCTGCATGGGTGGGTGTACGGCCTCGAGGACGGCCTCATCAAGCCGCTCCTCACCATGGAGCCGGGCCATGACCTGCACGAGATCTACCAGTACGAGAACCTCTAGAGCGCCGATCAGGTTTCCGGCCGAGGAAAGTCGATCGCTTACGGGTGCGGTCGACGCCGCGGTGGGCCGCGTGATCAGTTCGCCACCTC
>JACSRE010000238.1 GCA_014879945.1 Myxococcus sp. | reverse complement strand
GCTCCCTCCCGCTCGAAGCTGATGTTCCTGGTGGTGGTCCTCTCGATGCCGTTGCTCACCGGCGCCTCGTGACGACGCGAGGAGGGCACCGCGAGCCCGGCCAGCGCAACCAGCTCAGCCTTCGCGCGGAGCGCTGCACCAGGGCGTCGCTGCCCGAACCCGCGTCCCCTCGCAACGACGTCTCCCCTCGGGGGACCTGTCCGCGCTGCTCTTGTGGCAACGAAGGCCGGGTGGCGGGCGGCGGGAAGCGACGATCGAGTGGAGTGCGGCCTCCTCGCCGGCCCGCGCGACGGCATGCGAGGCTCGACGCGATGAAGGCGCTCTTCGACTTCTTGCTCTCTTCGCCGCCGCCCGCGGGCGCCGACTTCATGGCCTTCTGGGAGAACACCCGGCCGGTGCGCGAGCGATTCAGCCACGCCACCGAGCGCGCCGTCGCGCTGGGCTTCTGCGCCGACCGGCTCGGCTTCGCGTTCCTGGGCGGCTACACGGCGGCGCTCACCCGCGTTGACGCCACGCTGACGGTGGATGAGCTCGGCGCCCTCTGCGCCACCGAAGAAGGTGGCGCGCACCCACGCGCGATTCGCACCACCCTCGGCAACGGCCGGCTGACGGGCTCGAAGCGGTTCGTCTCGGGAGGGCCCTTCGCCACACGGCTGCTGGTGGTGGCGAACGAAGGCGTGGGCGCCGACGGGAAGCCGCGGCTGCGGGTGGTGAAGGTGGCTCCCTCGGCAGCCGGCGTGACGCTGCGCTCGATGCCGGCGCTCCCCTTCGTGCCCGAGGTTCCCCACGCCACCGTGGAGCTGAACGAGGTGCAGGTCGACGCCGACGACGTGCTCTCGGGCGATGGCTACGAGACGGTGCTCAAGCCCTTCCGCACGCTCGAAGACGTGCACGTCTTTGCCGCGGTTCTTGGGTACCTCTGGTCGGTCGCGCGCCGAGCCGAGTGGCCGCGCGCGACGGGTGAACGACTCTGGGCGAGCCTCGTCGCGGCGGTGGCGCTCGGGGCGCAGGACCCATCGGCGCCCGGCACCCACCTCGCGCTCGCGGGGCTCCTCGCCGAGACGGCAGCGCTCATCGACGCGCTCGGCCCGCTGTGGAGCCGCGCGCCTGCTGACGAGGCCGCCCGCTTCGAGCGCGACCGCCCCCTGCTCTCAGTGGCGTCCGCGGCCCGCGAGGCGCGCAGCGTCAAGGCGTGGGAAGCAACCCGGAAGCCGAGCACGTCGCAGCGCTGAGCCGTGGCGGCCGGCGGCGAACGGCACCGCAGAGGCCTCGCAGGCGGGGCGTCGAGGCGAACGACGCCGCAGGAACCTCACAGGCGGGGCGTCGAGACGAACGACGCCGCAGAGGCCTCGCAGGCCGAAGCCTGCCGGCACGGAGGCGACGCGCAACGCTTGGGCCCACTCACAGCGACCGCTCCGGGCCCCGCACGCCGCCTCGGCTCTCGAGCCCTCGCTCCGTTTCCTGCTCGACGCAAGTCGCGGACCGGGACACCGGAGGCCCCGTTCCGGTCAACGCATGCGTCATACGCGGGTCGGAAACCGGCCCTTTTACGACGCAAGTCGCCGACCGGGACGCAGGAAGAGCTTCGCCGACCTCGCCCCGAGCGCGTCGCGACGATTGAAGTTCCTTCTGCCGTTCCTCCTCGCGTAGCAGCGCCCTCGTGTCCCTCAGCCGCCGCCTCAAGTCGCTGGACCTGCTCACCGGCCGCGGACGACAGCCGACGCTCCTGAAGCTGTGCCACGCCGGGCGGCTGGTCGGCGGGCTCTCCGTCGCCTGGCAGGTGACCCCCGATGAAGCCATCGGCGCGGTCACCCACGCCATGGGCGGGCTCGCCACGAAGCTGAAGGTGCTCGACGTGCGCGGCGCGGCGCCGATGCAGCTCGAGGTGCGCTTCGAGCTGCCGCCCGACGTGCTGCGCGAAGCCGGCGGGCCGCGGGTGCTGACCGAGAAGTGGGACGTCGCCGACGTGCCCGGCCTCGTGCACAACCTCAACGACCTGTACCGCGACGCGCGAGACGTTCGGCCCGTCGTGGTGCTGGGAGAGTGGGCCGACATGGTGCAGCTGTGGGCGGTGCCCCGGCCGGCGCTGCGAGCGCTGCTCGCCGACGGCCTGCTCGACGACGCCAGCAACGTGCGCGCGCTCCGCGGCCTCCTCGACGAGCGCTGAGCTCGCGAGCTGGCCGACGTCGCCACGGCTCCCGCCCCATCGCGAGCCCGCAACGGAGCAGGCGCTCTGGGGCGCAGCGAGACCGGGCGGCCCCAGCGGCCACGCGAAGGCTTGCCCGCGGGGCCCTCGTGCACGCCGGGGGCCTGGCCCAGCAGCAAGAGCGGGGCGTCGCCGGCCCGCGGCCCCTGGGATGGGTCGCCGACCGACGGAGGACTTCGCCAGCCTGCTACGGTCGGAGGCGTGCAGACGCGCTCTCAGGCTCGACCTCCGTCGGCCGACGATGACGCCGCTGGCCTCGAGGCGCTGCTCCACCGGCCCGTCGCCGAGCTGGCGAAGCAGCCCGGGGCGCTCATCGAGCGGCTCGAGGCCGCGTCGCCGGCCGCGCTGACGCTCCACGCACCGAAGCTCCTCGAGCTCCTCGACGCGCCGGCCCTCTCGCGCGCCGACCGGTCGCGAATGGGGCCTCGTGAGGCCCTCGCGCGGGCCGTGATGCGGGTGGGGTACCCGTGGGCCCTGCAGCTCAAGCCCGAAGACCTCGCGCTCACCCGCCTCGAGCCGCGGCGACTCGCGGGTCAGCGGCGCCGCAGGGTGTTGACGGTGACCTTCGCCGCGCTGACCGGCGTCGCGCTCGCGCTGGCAGGCGGCGCCCTGCTCCTGGCACGGCTGGGGCCCGAGCCAGCCCCGCCGGCCCTCACCCCGCGGTTCGTCATTCCCAGCGTCGATGACGTCGCGCCCACCGCTCGGCGGGCCGCGGTGCTCGAGGCCGAGATGCAGCGGCTGGCGGCCGACGCCCGCCACGACGAGGCCATCTCGCTCGCCCTCGATTGTCTGGCCGACGAACTGCTCGAGGCAGAGGTCTGCCTGCGCGGGCTGGCGGGCCTGCTGCGTACCCGCGCGACCGCGACCGGCGACGCGACCTTCGACGAGCTGGCGGCCCGGGCGGCCTCGCTGCGATGGCAACTGAAGACCGAGCAAGGGCGCTTCGCCGCGCGCTCCACCCTTCGCCAGCTGCGTCGCCTCGCGCGCACCGACACGCGCGCGCTGCCCACCGCCGAGGCCGCGGCCGCCGCCGAGCGGTTCGCGCACGCCGCGCGGCTGGCGCTGACGCGCGGAGACTTCAAGGCCGCGGCCGACGCCGGCGAGGCGTGCCTGGCGCAGGTGGCCGACGACGTCGACTGTCACCTCGTCCTCTACGGCGCCCACTCGGGGCTGGCCACGCAGGTGCCCCACGGCGAGGCCCTCGAGCACGGCCAGGAGATGGAGCGCCAGCGGGCCGCCGTCGCCCGCATCGTCTCTCACGCGAAGCGACGAGCCTGTGAGGTTGACTGGCGCGGCCACGGCGGCGCCCTCGGCTGCCCCGTCGATCCATCGGACGTACCGTGACGCCAACGCCCGTCTCAGCAGCGCGCGCGCGTGGTAGAGCGGGGCGGTGACTGCACGAGCCCTTCACCGCGTACTGGTCACCGGCGCGACGGGCTTCGTCGGGAGCGCGCTGGTGCCCGCGTTGCTCGAGGCCGGCTACGAGGTGCGGGCCACCTCGCGCCGAGCGTCGACCGCGCCCGCCCGCGAGCGCCTCGAGTGGGTGACGTGCGACGTCACCGTGCCGGCCGACCTCGACCGCGCCCTCGAGGGCATCGACGCCGTCTTCTTCCTCGTGCACGCCATGGGCTCGGGCGCGCACGACTACGCCGAGACCGAGCGCCGCGTCGCCCTCGGCGTTCGGGCGGCCGCCGAGCGCGCGGGGGTGCAGCGCATCATCTACCTCGGCGGCGTCGCGCCCGCGGGCGAGGCGTCGGAGCACCTGCAGAGCCGGCTCGCCGTCGGAGCGTTGCTGCGCGCTGGCGCGGTGCCGACGCTCGAGCTGCGGGCGTCGATGATCGTCGGCGAGGGGAGCGCCTCGTGGCAGATCGTTCGCGACCTGGCGATGCGGCTGCCGGCCATGCTGCTGCCCTCGTGGACGTCGTCGCGCACCTGCCCCGTCGCGCTCGAAGACGTGGTGGAGGGCCTGGTGCGCGGGCTCACCCTGCCGCTCCCCAGGAGCGCCTGGTACGACCTCCCCGGGCCCGAGGTGGTCAGCGGCCGGCAGATCCTCTCGTCCATCGCCGCGCTGCGGGGCCGCCGGGTGCCGGGCCTTCCGGTGCCCTTCTTGAGCGTCTCGTTGTCCTCGTGGTGGCTGAAGCTGGTGACGCGCGCCGACTTCTCGCTCGCGCGCGAGCTGGTGCTCGGCTTCAAGGGAGACCTGCTCCCGAAGGACGCGCGCTACTGGGCCGAGGTCGGCTACCAACCGCGGTGGACGTTCAGCGACGCGGCGGCGAAGGCGCTCGCGGAAGAGCGCACCGAAGGCGGCGTTCGCGGGCTGGCGGGCTCGGTCGAAGAGGCGCTGGTGCAGCTGGTGTCGCCCAGGCTGCGCGGCTGAGCTACCGGGCCTTCGGGGTGCACTCCCCTTCGCCTTCGTAGTGGCCGATGGTGCGCATGTTCTGGGTGATGAACTCGCGCAGGTTGCGAACGTTGGTCGCGCCCGCGGTGCCGTACTGGCCCTGCGGCAGTGAGGTCAGCTGCACCGCGGCGACCTCGTCGAGCGTCACCTTGTCGTCGCCGTTGAGGTCCGAGCTGGCGAGCGGCTCGAAGCGCAGCTTCGCGTCACCGCCGAGCTGGTCGTAGAAGAGGTGGTCGCCGTGCACGGTGAGCTGCACCGTCACCTCTTTCCCCGGCGCGAGCACCACGCCCTTGCCCATGCCGCCGGCCTGCTGGCAGTCGTCGAGCAGGGTGTTGTTGGTGAACGACCACTCGAACGTCTTGGTGACGCCGCCGTTGGTCGCCCTTCCGACGACGATGACGCTGGCGGTGCGCGACCTCACCAGCGCGAGGTCGGTCGGGTCGATGTTGGCCGCCTCGGCGTTGGTGTCGGGGGCGATGGCGTAGCGCACCACCTCCCACGCCTTCGCCGGCACGGCGGCCGAGTACACCTCGACGGGGCCCTTCTTCGTGAGGTCGAACGCCTTGGCGCCAGGCTGCTGCGAGCCCACCGTGCCCGCGGCGTCGACGAGCGTGATGTCGCGAATCACCACGAGGAACTTCGTGAACTTCACGCTCCAGCCGTCTTCGAACTTCGAGGCGGGAATGCCCTCTTCGATGAGGCCCTCGCCCCAGGTGGTGAACTTCACCACCGCGATGGGGCCTTCGCAGGCCGACGAGACGAAGACCGCGACGACGAGGAGCCAGGAGCGCATGTGCGTACTCTCTTTCAGTTGTCCTGCCAGGTGAACCGATAGCTGCCGGCGTCGGTGACGCCGCGCTCGAAGCCGTTGAAGGCCACGCTGCCGGGGTCGAGCACCACCACGCCCGCGCCGTCGGGGAGCGCGCCGGCCTGGTCGAAGTCGACGCGCGCGAGCAGCACGCCGAGGTCCACCTCGAGCCGCATGGTGCCCGGCGCCCGCGTCAGCTCGTGCTCGAAGCGCAGCCCCGTCAGCGGCCCCCCGAGCACCAGCGCGCCGGTGTCGAACCGAACGAGCCGGCCTGCCTTCGTCGCGCTCCCGCGCACCCGAACGCCCTCACCGCCGAAGGCGAGCCGCGCCGAGCCGTAGCTGCCGGTGACGGCGTCGGCCACCGCCCAGGGCTGCGGCGCTCGGGCCGACAGGTCCACCGGCATGGGCACCAGCAGCTCGGCCATGGCCTCGCCCGGCACGTAGTGGCCCGGGTGCGCGTGCGCGGTGGCGACGAGCAGGTCCACCGGGCTCCAGCGCCGGCCGACCAGCACCCGGCCCTCGTAGAAGCGCAGCTCGGTCAGCGGCATGGCGCCCTCGAGCTCCGAGACGGTCCACCCCGAGTCGAGCGGCGTCGAAGGCGCCGACACCACCACCTCGACGGGGAAGGTGCGGCGCGTCTGCTCGGTGCTCCCGCAGCCGACGAGCAGCAACAGCAGGGCGGTCGTTCTCACAGGTGCAGCTCCAGGGTGACGAAGAGGGCGCGCGGGTTGCCCGCGGTGAAGTGGCGTGCCGGCAGTTGGCGCTGCGGCCGGTCGGGCTCCCACGCCGACGCGTAGGTGAACTCGCCGTCACGCCACTGGGCGTCGAAGAGGTTCTGCAGGTCCACCGCGAGCTCCACGCCACGCCAGCGCGCCGAGGCCCGCGCGTCGGTGAGGAAGACGGGCCGGGAGAGGTCGCCGTAAGGCAGCGGGCGCGCGCCGATGAAGGTGAGGCCCACGCCGGCGCTCCCGACGAGGCGCTGCCCCAGCACGTCGAGGGCGCGCGTGTAGCCGGTGTCGAGACGACCGACGAGCGGCGCGAAGTACGGCAGCAGCGCCCCCGAGCTGGCCTTGCGCGCGGTGGCGGCGGTGAAGCTCCCCGAGACGACCCACCCCTCGACGGGCCTGGCCGTCGCCGCCACGCTGGCGCCGCCGCGGAGCGACGGGCCGAGGCTGACGGTGGTGTTGACGGTGTGGTCGAAGACGACGTCGTTGGCGACGTGCGAGCCGAAGAGGGCCAGCCTCGTGACGACGCCGGCGAGCTCGAGCGAGGCGCCCAGCTCGGCGCCGCGCACGTTGACGAAGGGCGCCACCTCGCCGTCGACGAGCGAGCGCGCCTGCGGAGAGCGAAAGCCGTCGCCGTAGTTGGCGTGCAGGCGAAGGGAGCGACCGAGCTCGCGCTCGACGCCCGCCTTGAGGCCCCAGTGCACCCCGAAGGCCGAGCGCGGCGCGCGCCCGCCGAGCGCGTCGGTGACGACGAAGCCGAGCGCGTCGGCGCGCCCGCCGAGCAGGAAGCGCCACGGCCCGGGCGCCACCGAGGCCTCGGCCCACGCGGTCGCCGCCGACTGAAGGACGCGCGCGTCGATGGTGGCCGCGCCGGCCGAGAGGTCGGCTTCTCGGTACGGCCGCTGCCGCTGCGCGATGTCGTCGCGCCGCGCGCCGAGGCCGAGGTCGAGCGAGAGCGTCTCGGCGAACACCGGCAGGTGGCGGTGGTGCTCGAGCCGCGCGCCCATGAAGCCGTCGTGCTGCGCCTGCTCGAGCCCGTCACCCGAGGGGCCGCTGCGGTAGCCGGTGAAGTTGTTGCGCAGGGCGAGGCTCGACAGCACGCCGTAGAGCTCGACGTTGGTCTTCGCGCCGCCGGCGGGCACCTCGACGCCCAGCAGCAGCTGATGCCGGGCCGACGCCCCACCTTGGCCTGCGCCGAAGGCGTCGAAGAAGGCGGCGCGGCCGGCGACGAGCGCGTCCTCCGGCACGACGCCCGGCGAGTCGAAGCGGCCCACCGCGCTGCCGATGACGGCGCGCAGCTTGAGCCCCTCGAGCGGCACCACCACCTGGCCCAGCAGCGACGCGCGCCCGAAGGCCCGCTGCGGCCCGAAGCCGTCGCCGCGTACCAGCTCCACCGCCGCGAACGTCTCGGGTTGGGCGAAGGGCCGCACGCCCGCGAAGAAGCGCGCGCGCCCGAAGGCCCCGGCGCCGACGGCCACCGTCAGCCCCTGCTCCTCGAGGCCGAGCTCGTAGCGCACCGTGCCGGCGACGGCGAAGTCGCCCTGCCACGCGCGGTAGCTGCCCTCGGTCACCTTCACCTCGCGCACCGCGTCGGCGATGAGCCAGTTGAGGTCGGCGTAGCCCAGCGCGTGCAGGTGCGAGACCTCGTTCACCGGCAGGCCGGCGACGTTCAGCTCCACGTCCTGCCCGTGCACCGCGTCGAAGCCGCGCAGGAAGAGCTGGTGCGCCTTGCCTTCACCCGAGTGCTGCGAGGCGACGAGGCCCGGCACCAGGCGCAGCAGGTCGACGGCGCCGGTGCGCGGCGCGGCCCCGATGACGTCACGGGGAATGGTCAGCTCCGAGGCGCTGCGGCCCAGGCGCCCGGCGCGCACCGTCGTCTCCCGGCGCGGCGAGGCGGGCGCGACGCCGGCGTCCACGTCGACGGGGGCGCCACCATCAACCTCCACCTCATGGGCAGACGCCACCGCCGCGCTCAACGCGCAGACGACGATGGAGACGTGGCAGAGCCACCGCACGGAGGACCTCGTGGAGTTGGAGCAGGCGCGTCGCGGGGCGAGCGCGGGCCAGGGCGACGACGAGAAGCTGGGCCGCGGCGCGCGCTACGGGCCCTGCGGCTGCTCGTCACGCCAGCGCGGCGCCA
This sequence comes from Myxococcus sp., assembly GCA_014879945.1. Classification (GTDB taxonomy): domain Bacteria; phylum Myxococcota; class Myxococcia; order Myxococcales; family Myxococcaceae; genus Xiheimicrobium. The sequence continues at coordinate 9,255 of JACSRE010000238.1, read as the reverse complement.
GAGCGACGGCGCGCTCCACCCGAGGCTCAGGCACCGCCACCGCGACCGCGAAGAAGACGGGCCCTGCGGCCCGGGGCGGCGCGGTGAAGGAGGCGAGCTGGTGCTCCAGCGCCCCGCGGCCATGACTGGAGTCAACGGGGCTGACGGGTCCGTGGTGATGGTCGTGGTGATGCGCGGCGCGGTGGAGGAGCGGCGCGACGACGAGGCCGAAGGCCAGCACCACCAGCCCGAGGAAGGCGGCGTCTCGCTGGTCGGCAGACACGCGAACCCTGGAGCGCCCCTGCGCGCTCCTACCGGCTGCCATGTCAGACACCCACGAGCTCGTCATCACCCTGCCTGGAAACCGTCGAGTTGACGCCCACTTCGGCCACCACGTCGTCCGCACCGACCAACCGGTCGACAACGGCGGCGATGATACGGCCCCATCGCCTTTTCAGATGTTCCTGGCCTCCATCGGCACCTGCGCAGGCATCTTCGTGCAGGGTTTTTGCGCCAAGCGCAACCTCGACTTCAGCCGCGTGCGCATCGTGGAGCGGCCCACCTTCGACGCGCAGGGAGCGCTGAAGGACGTGGCGCTCGAGGTCGAGCTGCCCGCCGACTTCCCCGAGAAGTACCGCGAGCCGCTGCTGCGGGTGGTGGAGCAGTGCTCGGTGAAGAAGGCCATCGCCGCGCAGCCCACCTTCACCGTGCGCACCTCGATGGCGTCGGCGGCGTCGGCCGCATAGGCCCCCGCGGGCGCGCGACGGCGCGACGCTGCGTGGGCAGCGGCGCGTCTCTAGAGCTTCACCAGCGCCGCGCTCCGGGCCCACAGCTGCTCGCCCAGCGCGTCGTCCTTCGCCAGCCGCGCGCACGCCTTCGGCTGGTTCCGCGTGAAGTAGAGCCCGCTCTTCCCTTCCACCTCGGGTGAGGTCGCCAGGTAGGTGAGCGTCTGGCCACCCTCTTGCGGCGAGATCATGAAGAGCCGCTTGAGCACCGCGACGACGGGCGCCGCCCACCACGGCGCGACCGCCCAGATGCCGGTGGCCACGGTGCCCGGGTGCAGCGCGTTCGCCGTCACGCCCTTCCCTTCGAGCCGCCTGGCGAGGGAGCGCGTCATCATCACGTTGGCCAGCTTCGACCGCTCATAGGCGCCCATGGCGGTGAAGCCGCCCTTCTCGTAGCCGAGGTTCTCGAGGTCCATGGTGCCCTTGTAGTGGCTGCCCGAGGCCACCACGACGATGCGCGCCGGCGCGCTCTTCACCAGGAGGTCGAGCAGCAGGTTGGTGAGCAGGAAGTAGCCGAGGTGGTTGAGCGCGAAGGTGTTCTCGAGGCCGTCTTCAGTGACGCCGCGCTCGAGGAACACCGCGCCTGCGTTGTTCACCAGCACGTCGAGGCGGTCGTACTTCGCGCGGTAGGCAGCGGCGAGCGCGCGCACCGAGGCCTGCACGGCGAAGTCGCAGAGCAGGAACTCGACGCTGCCCGAGCTCGCGCGCCGCTTCACCTCGTCGACGCCGCGGAGCGTCTTCTGCTCGTCGCGCCCCACCATCACCACCCGGTGGCCCTGCGTCGCCAGCTGCACCGAGGCCTCGAGCCCGATGCCGCTCGTCGCGCCCGTCACCAGAATCGTCTTCATGGCGGCTCCCATAGCCCTTCCTTCGGCCAGGGCCGTGGCTGATCGCGCGGCCTCCCTGAAAGGTGTACCTGCCCTTCGAGCGCGCTAGCCTCACCCAGTCCCCGTGAAGCCCAACGACGAGACCATCAACGACTTCCGCGGTCCGATGGGGCGAGACCCGATGCTGGGCTCGCGCGTGGACGACTACGAGGTGCAGTCGGTCATCGGCTCGGGCGCGATGGGCATCGTCTACCGCGTGCAGCACGCCGTCATCGGCAAGCCCGCCGCGCTCAAGGTGCTGCGGCCCGACTACGCCGACGACCCCGACATGGTGCAGCGGCTCATTCGCGAGGCGCGCACCGTCAACGCCATTCGCCACCCGGGCATCGTCGACATCTTCGGCTTCGGCACCCTGCCCAACGGCCAGCCGTACATCGTGATGGACCTGCTCGAGGGCGAGCCGCTCGACGCGTGGGTGAAGCGCGAGGCGCCCGCGCCCTTCAAGAAGGTGGGCGTCATCCTCGACGAGATCCTCGGCGCCCTGCACGCGGCCCACCTCGTCGGCGTCATTCACCGCGACATGAAGCCGGGCAACGTCTTCTACGAGTCGCACCCCGAGGCGCGCAGCCACGTGCGCATCATCGACTTCGGGCTCGCTCGCCAGGCCGACCGCGCGGGGGGCTCGGTGCGGCCCACCAACCCCGGCACGCTCATCGGCACGCCGGCCTTCATGGCGCCCGAGCAGGTGCTCGGCACCAAGGTGTTCCCCGCGACCGACCTCTACGCCGTGGGGGGCATCGCGTACCAGATGCTCACCGGCCGCATTCCGCACGAGGCCCCCAGCGCCATCGAGGTCATCAGCCAGAAGATGAAGTTCGACCCGGTGCCGCCGCGGCAGTGGGTGCCGTCCATCGACGAAGACGTGGACAGCTGGGTGATGATGCTGCTCGAGCGCGAGCACGAGCGCCGGCCCGAGAGCGCCGACGACGCCCGGCGCATGCTGCGGCGAATCATGGACGGCCGCACCCGCTCCGACGAGAAGGTCAAGCCCGTCGAGCGCCGCCCCGAGGTGCCCACCAACTTCATCACCCCTCACGTCTCGTCGAACAGCCCGCCGCCGAGGCGCTCGTCAGGGTCGCAGCCGCCGCTCCCTCCGAACCGGAAGACGCCCGCCGCCGCGGTGCACCTCCCGGCGGTCGGCGGCGGGGTGGTGCCCAAGCGCCAGTGGGCCGAGGCCCGCACGGTGCTGGTCGACCCGGTGCTGCAGGGAGAGCAGCCGCGCCTGACCGACTCGAGCGTCTCGAGCACCGACCCGCTGAAGGCCCCGCTGCCCCCGAGGGCCGGCAACGAGACGCTGCTGGCGCCCCTCGAGCCGAGCGACCAGCCGTCGGACCTCAACCGCACCCAGCCGGTGCCCCCCGTCGAGCTCCAGGCCCCCAGGCCCGGCGAGGTGACGCGCGGCCCGGTCGAGACCGCCGAGAGCGAGGCGGCGCTCAAGTCGAAGGCGCCCTTCGTGGTGATGGGCGTGCTGGTCGTCGTCATCATCGTGGCCGTGCTGCTGCTCGCGCTGAAGTAGGCCGGAAGAACCCAGAGGGAGTCCTGCATGTGGTGTGTCGCCGTCGCCGCGCTCGTCGCCGCTGCCGAACCCCTGCCCACCCTCGACGTGTGGCTCGACGACGACGGCACCGCGCCGCGCTCCGTCGACGTCGATGCCCGGGCGCGCGAGGCGGCGGCGCGGGTGTACGTCTCGCAGTGGGAGCCGCGCACCGGCGTGCCCACGTCGGTGTGGCTGCCCGCCGCGCCCGCCGGCGCCCGCACGCCCCGCGACGTGGGCCTCACCGCCGAAGAGGTGGCGCGCCGCACGCTGTTCGACCTGGCGCCGCTCTACAAGCGCGCGCCGCTCGACCTGGTGAAGGAGGTGGTCGCCGAGGTGCACGACCTCGGTGACGGCGCGGTCGTCGTCTCGTTCTCACGCAGGGTCGGCGCGGTGCCCGTCTTCCGCGACCGGCTCGCCGTGGTGCTGACGCACGGCCTCGAGCCCGTCGCGGTGCTGGGCGCGCTGCCCTGGTTCTCGGCGCCGGCGCTCCGCTTCCCCGTCTCGGCGCAGACCGCCATCGCGCTCGCCTTCGAAGACCTCGGCGACGGCCAACGCGCCAGCGGAGAGCCCGTGGCCGCGCACGCGCAGGGGTGGACGACCTTCGCGGGCGGGGCGCGCGCGCGCCAGGTGCTGTACGCCACCACCTCGGCGCTCGTGCCGGCGTGGCAGCTCGAGCTCGAGGGCCGCAGGGGCCCCTGGGCCTTCGTCATCTCGGCGCGCGACGGCCAGGTGCTGAGCCGCGCCTCCCGGCGCCTCGAGGCGACCGCCTCGTACCGGGTGTGGGCCCGGCCGGCCGCCCCCTTCACGCCGCTCGACAGCCCCGAGGGCGACACCACCCCCCACCCCACGGGCGTTCCCGATGGCTGGGCGCCGGCCTCGCTCGCGCCCTCGACGCTCGTCTCGCTCGACCACGCGGGCCTCTCGACGATGGACCCGTGGCTCCCGGCGGGCGCGCCCGGCCTCGCGGGCAACAACGTGGTGGCCTACGCCGACCTCTTCGCGCCCGACGGCCGCAACCTGCCCGACGCCGGCCAGGCCGACCCCTTCGCGACGCCCACCGGCAGCAGCTTCGACTTCGCGTGGAACCCGCTCCTCGAGCCGACGGCGAGCGACGCCCAGAGCCACGCCGCCGCCACCCACGCCTTCTTCGTCACCAACTGGCTGCACGACGTCTTCTACGGCGTCGGCTTCACTGAGGCCGCGGGCAACGCGCAGGCCGACAACCTGGGCCGCGGCGGCGTCGGCGCAGACCCGCTCCTGGTCGAGGTGAACGACTTCGCCGGGCTCAACGGCAGCACCCTGGTGGCAGGGGCCGACGGCACCTCGCCGCGCCTGCAGCTCTTCCCGGTCCGGCTGCGGGGCCGCGCGGTGGTGACGTTCGCTCCCTCGCTCGCGGTAGACGCGGGCCTGGGCGCGCCGCCGATGCGCGCCGGCGCGTGGAACGTCACCGGGCCCGTGGTGCAGGTGCGCAGCGCCGACGGCGGCGCCGACGTGTGCGGGCCCCTGGTCAACGCAGGCGCGCTCGCCGGCGCGGTCGCGTTCGGCACCGCCAGCGGGCCCTGCGGCACCGTGGGCGGCCTCGACGACCTGGTGGCCGACGCGGGCGCGGTGGGCCTGGTGCTGCTCAACGGCTTCGACACCCGCGATGACGGCATCACCCTGCCGACCCAGGTGCTCGACGCCGCGCGCGCCCAGGCGCTGCAGCTCGCCCTCGACGGCGGCGCCGCCATCTCGGCGACCATGGACCGCGCGCTGGCCGTCGGCCGCTCCACCGCCTTCGACACCACCATCGTCAGCCACGAGTTCGGCCACCTGGTGACGTCGCGCCTCATCGGCAACGGCAGCGGGCTGCTCTCGAACCAGAGCCGCGGGCTGGGCGAGGGCTGGAGCGACTTCATCGCCCTGCTGACGACGCTCGAGGCGGCCGACGTGCAGCGGCCCGGCAACGCGACCTGGCGCGGCGCCTACGCCGTGGGCGGCCACGCCACCAGCCCCACCGCCTACGACGGCGCCTCGCTCGACAGCCACTACTTCGGGGTGCGCCGCTTCCCCTACTCGACGGACTTCACGCGCAACGCGCTGACGCTCAAGCACATCGTCACCAACGTGCCGCTGCCGACGACGGCGCCCCTCAGCCCCGGGGGCGGCGGCGGCCCCGACAACGCCGAGGTGCACAACGCCGGCGAGGTGTGGGCCTCGGCGCTCTGGGAGGGCACCACCCGGCTGCTCCAGGACCCGCGCTTCGCTGACTTCGCCACCGCGAGGCAGCGGGTGCTGCAGGTGCTGGTGGCGTCGCTCAAGGCCACGCCCGTCAACGCCACCTTCATGGAGGCGCGCGACGCGGTGCTGATGGTGGCGCGCGCCATGGGCCAGGGCGAGTTCCAGGCCTTCCTCGACGGCTTCGCGGCCCGCGGCATGGGCCTGGGCGCGCAGACGCCCAACCGGCGCGCCGTCACCAACGCGCCCGTCTCAGAGGACTTCACCAACACCGGCGCGCGGTGGGCGCTGCTCGACGCGCGCGCCTTCGAGGACGCCGACTCGTGTGACAACGACGGGGTGCTCGACGTCGGCGAGACCGGGCGCGTGCAGCTCACGATGATGAACGTCGGCGCGCGCGCCTTCACCAACTCGCGCCTCAACCTCGCGTCCGACGAGGCGGTGCTGCTGCTGGGCCTGCCGTCGGTGACGGTGCCGACCGCTGAGCCCTTCACGCCGGTGACGCTGACGGTGCCGGCCGAGCTGCGCTCCGACGTGACAGGCGTGGCGCAGGCCCGCGTCTTCATCACCTCGCCAGACCCGCTCGTCGAGCAGACGCCGGTCAACCGCGCGCTGCGCTTCAACACCGACATGACGGGCAGCGCGAAAGAGACGTTCGACGGCGACGTCTCTGCGTGGAGCTTCGCGCGCCAGGACGTGCCCTGGGAGTACCAGTTCCGGGTGAACACCCCCGCCAACCGGCTGCTCGAGGCCACGCTCATCGGCGCCGCTGCGCCGGTGGCCGGCAGCAGCTGGGCCACCACCCCGGCGCTGACGGTGGGCGCCGGACCGCTCTCGTTCGCCTTCACCACCAGCTACGCCTTCGAGTTCGACCGCACCAACCTGCGCGCGTGGGACGGCGCCCAGCTGCGCGTGTCGGTGGACGACGGCCCCTTCACCCTCATTCCGGGCTCGGCCATCTCGCGCCTCGTCAACGGCGCGACGGTCAACGGCTACGACGGCGTGCTCGAGGCCAGCTCGGCCAACCCCCTCGCGGGGCAGCCGGCCTTCACCGGCGCGGGCTCCCTGCAGCGCGTCACCGTCTCGCTGGGCACCCAGTACGCCAGCCGGTCGGTTCGCGTTCAGTTCGTCATCGGCACCGACTCGGGCGGCGGCGCCGCGGGGTGGACCCTGGACGACGTCGAGTTCACCGGGCTCACCAACGCGCCCTTCACGGCGGTGGGGGTGCACCGGTTCCGGTGCGTGAACAAGCCGCCGGTGCTGCAGCCCTCGTTCCCGCAGACCGTCGACGAGCGCACGCGCGCCACCCTGCTGCCGCCGGCGGTGACCGACCCGAACAACGACCCCATCACCTTCAGCTGGGTGCAGACGAGCGGGCCGTCGGTGGTGGTGTCGGGCGACCAGTTCGACGCGCCCGAGGTGCGGGCCAACACCCAGCTCATCTTCACCGTGACGGCAGACGATGGGCGCGGCGGCACCGCGTCGCAGGCGGCGGTGGTGGTGGTGCGCAACGTCAACCGCGCGCCCACCTCGAGCGCCGGGCCGCCCCAGGCGGTGGAGAGCGGACAGACGGTGACGCTCGCCGGGCTGGCCGCCGACGAAGACGAAGACCCCCTCGTCATCCGGTGGACGCAGCTGGGCGGCCCCGAGGTGAAGCTCTCGGCGCTCGACGACCTGGCCGCCACCTTCGTGGCGCCCACCGTGGCCACCCCGACCGAGGTGAACCTCGAGCTCAACGTCAGCGACGGCCAGACGCCGGCCGCGCCCGCGCGCGTCACCATCGTCGTCGCCCCGCGCAAGGGCTGCGGCTGCTCGTCGGTCGAAGGCGCCGTCGGGCTCCTCGGCCTGGCGCTGCTCACGCGGCGGCGGCGGCGGTGAGCGGCGCGGTCCTCCGAGACGCCTGACCGGTCGGCTCCGTGCGGGCGTGGAGAGCGCGGCCTCGCCAGGCGCGAACACCTCGCCGCCTGCGCGCGGTCCTCCGGGGCGTTTGACCGGCCAGAGAGCGCGGCGTCGCCACACGGCCCTCGCCGGCGCGAACACCTGCCGCCCGCGCGCCCCGGTGGAGCTTTTCGCTGCATCGCAGCGGCGCTGTGCTGAAATGCGCGCATGCTCTCTGCGCTCGCCTTGACCCTCTCCCTCGCGTCGCTTCCGACCGCGCCGCCCGGCGGTGTCCACCTCAGCGCGGTCGCAGAGGCCATGAGCGCGCGGCTCATCGCGCAGGCGCCGCCGCCGTTGCCGGTGCGCCCGATGGACTCGGTGCCTGCCGGCGCCCGCGAGGTTCAGCTCCAGGGCGAGATTGACGCCATCAACACCCAGCTACGCGGGCTGAAGACCGACTGGCCGACGGCCTCGGTGGTGATGGCGTACCTCGGCTGGAGCATCTCGCCGGTCGCCCTCGTCGGCCTGCTGGTGCTGGCGCTGGGCGCGTCGGTGGGCATCGGGACCATCACCCTCATCGGCGTGGTGCTGCTGGTGGTGGGCCTGGCGGGCATCGCCCTGGGCATCGCGGGCGTAGTGACGGGCATCGCGGGCTCCAACGCCGCGAAGGCCGAGCGCGACGAGCTGTTCCAGCGGCGCAGCGCCCTCGAGGGCGAGCTGAAGCTGTTGCGCCAGGGTGGAGCGGGGCCCGCGGGCGTCGACCGCTCGTTCGAGTCGAGCCCCCGCCTCATCACCGTCGCGTCGTTCTGACGATGAGCACGTCCTCGTTCTACGCGCGCGCCTTCGGCCTGGGCACCATCGGGGTGCTGGGGTTCTTCCTGCTGCGCACGCTGACGCCCTTCGTGGTGCCCATCATCTGGGCGACGATGCTGGCCTTCATGCTCCACCCGCTGAGCCGGCGGCTGAAGGCGCGGTGGCCGAAGCGCCCTGGCCTCGCGGCCGGCCTGCTGACGACGGGCATGGTGGTGCTCGTGGGCGGCCCGGCGTCGTTGTTCATCTTCGCGTTCGTCCGCCAGGCCTCGCAGCTGCTCAACCAGTTTCAGAGCGAGGCGCACGGCCGGAAGCTGCCGGCGCTGCAGCTGCTGCTCGAGCTCAAGCCGGTGCAGAGCCTGCTGGGCACGGCCCGGGAGTTCACCTCGCTCACGGCCGAAGAGATTCTCGACGCGGCCAACAACGCGGCCCAGTCGGTGCTGCAGCAGCTGGCGTCGATGGGCGGCGCCGTGGTGCTGGGCGCGTTCTCGGTGGTGAGCCAGTTCGGCCTCACCATGTTCCTGCTCTTCTTCTTCCTGCGCGATGGGCGCGAGATGCTGGAGCGCGGCATTCACCTGGTGCCCCTGTCGCAGGCCAGGAAGGACGAGCTGTCGCACTCGCTGGGAGGCGTGACCCGCGGCGTGGTGGTGGGCACCCTGGTGACGTCGCTGGTGCAGGGCACCCTCATCGGCGTGGGCTTCGCCATCGCGGGGCTGCCGTCGCCGCTCGTCTTCGGCGTCGTCGGCGCGGTCGCGTCGCTCATTCCCGTGGTGGGTACGGCCCTCGTCTGGGTGCCGGCGGCGCTGTCGCTGCTGGCGCTGGGCCAGTCGGGGTGGGCGGTCTTCCTCACCCTGTGGTGCGTCATCCTCGTCGCCGGGAGCGACAACGTCATTCGGCCGCTGGTGGTGTCGTCGTCCACCAACGTGTCGACGCTGCTGGTGTTCGTCGGCGTGCTCGGCGGCGTCAGCGCGTTCGGCTTCGTCGGCATCTTCGTCGGCCCGGTGCTGCTGACGCTGGTGGCCGAGCTGCTGCGGTACGCCGACGACTCGGGAGCAGGGGTGGTCGAACCACCACCGCCGCCTGGACCGCCGCCCGACCCCGTGAGCCTGGTGGCCGGGGCCGCCGCCGCGCCGCCCGCCCCCGCCGCGCCGCCCGCGCCGTA
>JACSRE010000050.1 GCA_014879945.1 Myxococcus sp. | reverse complement strand
CTGCCGCCGCCCGAGCTCGTAGTGGGCGCCACCGCCGACTCGGTGAGCGAGAACGCCACCGGGCCCGCGATTCAGGTGGGCAACACGCTGTACGGCGAGAGCGCCACCAAGGCGGTCGATGCGACGACCGTTCAGCCCTACACGGGGCCCAGCGCGCCGCCGGCGCCGGTCATCACCGAGCCGACGGTGAAGGCCGAGTGGACCGACGGCGTGTACCCCGAGGAGGCGCGCCTCAACGACATCGAGGGCGTGGTGCGGCTGCGCATCACCGTCAGCGCCGAGGGCCAGGTCACCGACGTGGTGGTGGTCAAGGGCCTGGGCTTCGGCCTCGACGAAGAGGCCCGGCGCCGCATCAAGCGGTTCCGCTTCACCCCGGCCACCCGCGACGGGCAGCCGGTGGCGATGACGATTCCCTTCAACTTCCGCTTCGCGCTCGAAGACCGGTAGCGCCTACCGCGCCGCGGTCTGCCCGCCAGCCTGCGCGGTGAGCTTGCGCCCGAAGGCCTGGTCGACCTTGAGCAGCCACGCCCGAAACGCGGGGTACTCGCTCACCGCGACGCGGGCCTTCGCCATCACCATCTCGCCTCGCACCCGCAGCGTGCCGTCGGTGACCGAGGCCTCGACGGTCAGCGACCCGAAGGGGCTGGCCTCGACCAGCTTCTCGGGCAGCGCGCCCGGCGCCCACGAGACGGGCAGCGTGTAGGTGAAGTCGAAGCGGTTGGTCCACACGCCGGGGAAGACGACGTCGCTGTGGCGCTCCGAGAGCGGCGCGAGGGCCTGGGTGAAGGCGCGGCTGGCGCCGAAGGGGAAGAAGCGCAGGAAGCCGGCGCCCGCCTCGGCGTAGCGGGGCATCGCCATGCTGAAGGTCATCGTCACCGGCAGCTCGAGCTTCGTGGTGTCGGTGATGGTCAGCTCGCTGGCCGCGACGCCGGGGAACGAGTTGGCCCACACCTGCTCGAAGGTCGCCTGCCGCGTCGCGGGCGTCTGGTACTGCCGGCGGAGCTCGGGCGCGGCCTGGCCCTGGGCGACGACGGTGCCCTTCGCGGTGGCGCTGCCGTCGGGCTTGAGCGTCACCGCCATGGTGAGGCTGGTGGCGTTGTCGGCGGGCTCGGCCTCGGGCGTGACGAGGAAGCGGCTGTTGCCGTCGGGCTCCACCACCAGCACGTTGGCGACGCGGTCGGCCGAGGGCAGCTCCCGGCTCCCGTGAAAGTCGGCGGTGCCGTCGAGGTAGAGGTCGAGCGCGGGCACGTAGGCGATGGCGTGGTTGAAGGCGGCCAGCGACGCGGGCTCCTTCGGGAGCGCGCCGAGGTTGCGCATGCGCAGCAGCACCAGCCGCGCGTCGACGCCGGCCAGCTTCAACATCGCCACGATGAGCGACGCCTTGTCTTTGCAGTCCCCGAAGCGCCGGGCCAGCACGCGGTCGACGCGATACGGCTTGTACCCGTGGATGCCGAACTCGAGCGCCACGTAGCGGGTGTTGGTGACGACGAAGCCGTAGATGGCGGCCACCACGTCGGCGGGCTTCTTCTTGTCCACGCCCTTGAGCACGGTCGCGACCGTCTTCTGCAGCTCGTCGTTGGGCGTCAGCTGGTCGCGCACCAGGCCCCACCAGTAGCGGCCCACCGCGTCCCAGCTCTGGTAGGTCGACAGGTGCAGGGGCGTGGCCACCTCTGACCAGCCCGGCATCTGCGGCTCGGGCACCACCTTCTTCACCTCGTCGGCCTCGAAGCGGTACACGGTGCGGTCGCCCTTCGTCTCCTGGCTGGGCTTGACCCACTTCGGCAGCGTGGCCGCGTTCCACGACAGCGGGCGCGTCGCGGGCATGTCCACCACGAAGCGGTAGCGCAGCTTGGGCACCGTGCTCTGCACCGCGTCGACGTCACCCCAATAGTCGGACAGCAGGTTGTCGAGCGCGGTGTCGTCGAGGCGCCACTCCAGCTCGAGCACGTCGCCGGCCGCGAGCGCGGGGAAGCTCAGCACCCGGGCGCGGGCGTCGTAGTACATGCCCGTCCACGGCTCGTTGATGTTGCGCTCGCCGTCACCGAACGAGTCGACGACGCTGCCGTCGGGCTTGGTGACGCGGGCCTTGAGCACCCGCACCTCTTGCCGGTCGGGCGAGTAGGTGATGGGCAGCTGCCGGAACGCGTCGACGCCGCGCTGGTTGAAGACCATCACCGCCAGCTGCTGAAAGCGCGACGACAACCCGCTGGCCTGCACCTTCACCGCGGTCACCTCGGCGAGCATGACGGCGTCTTCACCCTTCACCGCGCGCGCCGCGGCCAGCAGCGGCTTGACGTCGAGGGCCCAGGGCGTGGCGCCGTCGAGCGCCTCCCCGCGCAGCGTGCGCACCAGCTCCTTGAGGGCCGGGTTCTGCGGGCGCAGCCTCAGCGCGGTGGCGAAGGCCGTCAGGGCGGCGTCCTTGTCGCCCAGGTGGAGCAGCGACCGGCCCTCGCGCTCGTGCACGTCGTGCTCGTCGGGCGACAGGGCCCGGGCCAGCTCGAAGCGCGCGCGCGCCTCGGCGCCCAGCCCGTTGGCGGCCTGGAGCTCAGCCAGGCGCAGCACGGTGCCCAGGTCGAGCGGGTCGAGGGCGAGCACCTTCTGGTACTGGTCGATGGCCTCGTCCACCTGCCCGAGGTCGGCCAGCATCGACGCCAGCGAGCGCCGGGTGGTGGTGTCGTCGAAGCGCAGCGACAGCGCCATGCGCGCGCGGGCCAGGGCCTCGGCCGCCCGGTCGCGCCTGCGTGACGCGCCGATGGCCTCGCGCGCGACGAGGGGCACCAGGTGGAGCCTCGCGAAGGCCTCCTCGATGGCGCGCTGCGAGGCGACGCGCTCGCCCAGGGCCTCGAGCGCCCGCGCCTTCACCAGCCACGCGCTCGCGAAGTCGGGCTTCTCGGCCAGCAGCGCGACGGCCAGGGCCAGGGCCGTCGCCGGGTGCTCCATGGCCAGCTCGTGCTGGGCGAGCGCGGCCCGGGCCAGGGGGTGGGCCGGCTCGAGGGCGAGCGCGCGCTCCAGGTACAGGCGCCGGCGGTTGGCGTCGTCGAGCTGCAGCTGGGCGGCAATGAGCTGCAGCGCCACGTCGGTGGGGCGGGCGTCAGCGGCCTTCTCGGCCTCGAGCACCGGCGTGCGCTCCTGCTCGGCGAAGGCGCGGGTGAAGTGGAGGATGACGGCGGCGTCGGCGCGCAGCTCGGCGTCGGCGGGCGCGGCGGCCACCTTCGCCAACACCGCGTCGGTGAGCGTGGGCAGCTTCTGCGGCGACGGCGCGCTGCCGCGCTCGAGCGGCGGCACCACCTCGGGGAGCGAGACCGAGAAGCTCCCGGTGGCGCCGCTCCTGGGCCGCTCGGCCCGCAGCGAGAAGCCGAACGCGCCCTTCTCCTGGCACACCTTCAGCAGCACGCGGTTGAAGCCCTTGCGCAGGTTCACCTGCACGCGGTGCTGGTCGGGCCTGGGCTGGTTGTAGCGGTCGCTGCCGGCCACCTTGACGCCGTTGACGAAGAGGCGAAAGCCGCCCGAGGTGCCGAGCGACAGCACCGCCTTCGTCTCGGCGGTGGCCTCGAGCCAGCTGAGCGCGTACCCCACCGCCTCGGACGACGGCCGCAGCGGCACCGAGAGGTCCACCGAGCCGTCGGGGGCCTTCACCAGCAGCTTGCGCCAGCCGACCTCGCGCCCCTTCGCGGGGTAGCTCGTCTTGAGGTCGGTCGCCGCCTCGGGCCCGAAGTCGGTGTCGCAGCCGCCGCGGCCCTCGTTGTCGAAGGCGCCCACCACGTACCAGTCCTGCACGAAGCCCAGGTCTCTGATGAGGTCCTGGGCGCGCACGGTGCGGCCGCGGGCCCGCTCGAGGTCGACCAGCAGCATGCGGGCCAGGGCGCGCACGTTCGGGTCGGTGGAGCCCCGCGCCGCGACGGTGAAGTACGGCTCGGCCAGCAGGTTGAGGTCGTCCACCTCGTCCATCAGGCCGTGCAGGCGAATGAGGGCCGCCGCGCCCCGGGGGTCGCTGGCGCGGCTGACGGCCACCTTGCCCAGCGCCTCGGCCTGAGCTGTCACCGGGCTGTCGAGCCGCGCAAGCAGCAGCGCGGGCACCAGGAGCAATGAAGAGAGCATCGAGCGGTTCCCTTTGAAAAATCGACGGCAGGTCGGGTGGCGGCGCCGGGAGCCGCTTCGTATCCAGATGCGGTGCCGATGACGAGGTTGACGCGGAGGTCAAAGTTGACCGCTGCTCCGACGGCGCCGTGTGCTCCCCCGACGCACGGCGCCGTCGTTTTTTCTACCGGTACCCGCGCGCCTGCAGCGTGAAGAGGTGCGCGTAGCGCCCACCGGCGGCCAGCAGCGCCTCGTGCGAGCCCAGCTCGGTCAACGCGCCGCCCTCGAGCACCGCGATGCGGTCGGCCATGCGCACGGTGGAGAAGCGGTGGCTGATGATGATGGCGGTGCGGTTGGCCGCCAGCGCGCGGAAGCGCTCGAAGAGGGCCACCTCGCCCTCGGCGTCGATGGCGGCGGTGGGCTCGTCGAGGATGAGCAGCTCGGCGCCCTCGCGCATGAAGGCCCGCGACACGCCCAGCGTCTGCCACTGCCCGCCGCTGAGCTCGTGGCCCTTCTCGAACCAGCCCCCGAGGGTGGTGTCGTACTGCTTCGGCAGCGCGTCGATGACCGCGCTCGCGCCCCCGGCCTCGGCCGCCCGCACCACCGCGGCGCGGTCCTCCACCAGCGCCGGCGCGCCCAGGCCCACGTTCTCGCCCGCGGTGAACTGGTAGCGCACGAAGTCTTGAAACACCGCCCCCACGCGCGCGCGCAGGTCGTCCACCGCCAGGTCGCGCAGGTCGACGCCGCCGTACAGAATCACCCCCGCCGTCGGCTCGTACAGGCGCAGCAGCAGCTTGATGAGCGTCGACTTGCCCGCGCCGTTCTCGCCCACCAGCGCCAGCTTCTCTCCGGGCTCGAGGGTGAGCGTCACCTCGCGCAGGGCGTCTTCGGTCTTCCCCGGGTAGCGAAACGAGACGCCCTTGAGCTCGAGCCGGTGCGGGCCCGGCGGCAGGGTGGCCGGCGGCGAGCGGCGCGCGCGCTCGGCGGTGCTGGGCAGCTGGAAGAAGGCGTCGAGGTTCGAGAGGAAGAGCGCGTCTTCGTACATGCCGGCGATGGCGAAGAGCACGGCCTCGAAGGCGCCCTGCCCCTGCCGGAAGACGACGATGGAGAGCGTGAGGTCGCCCACGCTGATGACGCCGTCGGCGGCGCGGCCCGCCACCACCACGTAGCAGACGTAGAACGCGGCCAGCGACAGCACGCCCACCCCGGTGCCCCACGAGAAGCGCCGCAGCGCCAGCCGCCGGTCCTCGGCGAGGAACCTGGCGAACAGCGCGCGGTAGCGGCCCAGCACCAGCGGCCCCAGCCCGAACAGCTTCACCTCTTTCACCGTCGAGTCGCGGGTGAGAATCCACTCGAGGTAGTTGAGGCGCCGCAGCTCGGGCGCGCGCCAGGACGACAGCTTGTACGCGTCACCCGACAGCGCCAGCTCGGAGAAGAACGCCGGCAGCGCCGCGCCCAGCAGCACCAGGGTGATCCACCAGCTGATGTTCCAGAGCAGCACCGCGAAGGTGGACAGCGTCAGCAGGTGCTGCACCACGCCGATGCTCGCCATCGCCAGGTCCAGCGGTCGCGACGACGACTCGCGCCGGGCGTTCTGCATCACGTCGTAGGTCTCGGAGTCTTCGAAGTGCCGCAGCTCGAGCGTGAGCGCCTTCTCGAGCAGCCGCTCGTTGAGCAGGTTGCCCAGGCGCGTACGCAGCAGCTCCTTCGAGACCCCCGAGAGCCGGCCCGTCACCAGCACCAGGAGGGCCAGGCCCAGCTCCCACAGCACGTACTGCATCACCTGCGCGCGCACCGCCTCGGACGGCGCCGCCGAGGCCTTCACCACCGCGTCGATGATCAGCTTGCCCACCCACGCCATCGCCGCCGGGAGCGCCGCCTGCACCAGCGTGAGCGCGGCCTGCCCCAGCGCGTTGGTGCGGTCGGCCTCCCAGACGAGCGCGAGCGAGCGCGGCACCTGCCTCAGCAGCTCCCGCATGGTGAGCTTCTTCTCGGTCTGGACCATGCCCCCCCACCTAGCGCGCCCGTCGTCGCACCGCCTCCACCGCCCTACCGGGGCCCACACCCGCCCGCTGGAATCGGCTGGGAGATTGATGGAGACTGTTTGGAATTCGGTGGGGGCGCGGTACGAACACGTTGGAATATTCCAACACCACCACATGGGCGCCTACCGGCTGGCCAAACGGTTGTCTTCGTCGCTGCTCGCTGACGCGTGGGCGGGAACGACCGTCACCGGCCGCCCCATCGTCGCGCACGTCAGGCGCGGGCCCTGGGCGAAGACGAGCGCGAGCGCGCTCACCGGCCGGCTGCTCCCCTTCGTCCGCGGGTGGCAGGGCCTGCGTCAGCCGGGCCTGGTGCCCCTCATCGAGGCGGGGCTCGCCGACGGCTCCCCGTGGGTCGTCGAAGAGTTCCTCGAGGGCGAGCCGCTGCGGGCCCTGCTCAACGCCGCGCTCAAGCAGCAGGCGCCCCTCGCGGCGCCCGAGGCCCTGGCCATCGCGGCGCAGGTCGCGCGCGGCCTGCTGACGCTGAGCCGGCAGCTGCCGCCGCTGCACCACGGCGACGTCTGCGCCTCCACCATCGTGGTGGGCCACGACGGCGAGGTGGCCCTGGGCCTCATCGGCCTGGCCGCCGCGCAAGAAGGCGACGCCACCCTCGGCCCCGCGCGCGCCGAGCTCTTCACCCTCGCGCCCGATGAGCTCTCGGCGCCCGGCGGCCCCCGCGTCGACGTGTTCCGCCTGGGCCTGGTGCTGCTCGAGCTGATGACCGGCAAGACGCTCTTCGCGGGCACCACGCACGCCGAGGTGGTGGCGCGCGTCGAGAAGTACCCCGGCCTCTCGGCGGCGCGGCTGCCCATGTTGCCGCCGCCCATCGCCGCGCTGGTGGCCGCCATGCTGGCCAGGAGCCCCGAGGAGCGCCCCTCCATCGCCGAGGTCGAGGCGGCGTTGGCGAAGTCGCTCGGCGCCGGCTCCATGGAGGCCCACGCCATCGTCGCGGCCACCTTCGCCCGGCTCTTCAAGGGGCGCGCGCCGCTCCTGAAGAGCCTCGAGGGCGGCGAGTCGCTGGTGTTGACCGCCCTCTCCGCCACCGCCACCTCGGCGCCCGGCCTCGCGCCGGTGGCCATCGGCGCCACCAACGCCGACGGCGCCGTCACGCTCGCGAAGGTCAGCACCAAGCGCATGACGGGCGACGAGATGGCCGCGGTGCGCGCGGCGGAGGTCGTCGAGGCAGCCCGCGTCGCCGCCCTCGAGTGGCACGGCCTCCACGCCGGTGACGACGGCAACCCGAAGGACTTCGCGCTGGGCCAGGTGCTGCTCGAGAAGCAGCTGCTCACCCTCGCCCAGGCCGACGCCGCGCTGACGCAGGCGCAGTCATTCGGCTCCACCCTCTTCTCGGCGCTGTGCTTCCTGGGGCACCTCGACGAAGACCTGGGCCTGCCCTTCGCCGCCGAGCTGCTGCGGCAGCGCTACCTCACCGGGCCGCAGCTGCTCGAGCTCGGCCTCACCACCGCCAACGCGCCGCTGCTGCCGCGAGAGACGGCCGAGCAGTGGCAGGTGGTGCCGCTCAAGAGCGAGGCCGGCGGCCTGCTGGTGGCCATCGCCGACCCGGCGCGCCTCGACGTGCTCGACGAGGTGAAGCTGCGCGCGAAGGCCCGCTCGGTGTCGGCGGTGCGCGCGACCGAGCGCACCCTGCTCGAGGGCCTGGCCCGCGTGTACGACGGCAAGACCGAGCCGCCCGAGTGGGCGCGCAAGAAGCCCGCCCAGGTCGCCGCGCTCGACCCCACCTCGCTCCCGCCGCTCGACGCCAGCGCCTTGCCGCCGCGCGACGAGCTCCCGGCCCTCGACGGGTACTCGCTGCCCCCGCTCGACGACCTCGACCTGCCGCCGCCGCCGATGATGTCGCCGCCCACCGAGCCGCGGCCGCTCCCGCCGGTGCCCAGCGCCCCGGCGCCCGCGCGGGCCCCGATGAGCTCGCCGCCCATGGCCAGGCCGCTCCCCGCCGCGCCGTCGGGGTTTCCCGTTCACGACGTCGCCTCGCGGCTCTTCGACGCCGTGCTCTCGCTGGTGCCCGAGCGCGGCCCCGAGGCCTCGCGGCTGCTGGGCTTCGTGCGCGCCACCGCGAAGCAGAGCGGCGCGACCGGCGCGCCCCTCGAGCAGGTGTCGCTCTACGCCACCGGCCTGGTCGTCGCGGCGCTGCTCGAGGGCAGGCGCCCCTTCGAGACGCCGTCGCTGCCCGCGGTGACGGCGGTGCTGGGCGCGCACTGGCGCGACGCCGAGCCCCTGCTGCGCCCGCTCCTCGACGGCGACCTGCCGACCGACCCGCGCGCGGTGGTGCTGACGCTCTGCTTCCTGGTCGCCGCGAACACCGGCGCGGTGCCCGCGACGCTGGCCCAGGCCGCGCCCGCGCTGCAGGCGCTCAGGCCGCGCTACCCGGCGGCCGCGCTGGCCGCGGTCGAGGCCGTGCTCCCGCGCTGAGCTGGGCTCAGCCAACGGCCCCTCGGAGCGCGGTCGAGGCCGTGCTCCCGCGGTGAGCAGCGCTCAGCCGACCGGCTGCCGCCCCAGGAGCGCCGTGGCTGCCTCGGCCGAGACCGGCCGGCTCAGCAGGTAGCCCTGGCCACGGGTGCAGCCCAGCCGGCGCAAGATGGCGAGCTGGCCCTCGGTCTCGATGCCCTCCGACACGATGCTCAGCTCGAGCGCCTTCGCGAGGTTCATCAGGGCGCTCACGATGCCCACGTGCCGCGCCGAGGTCTCGAGCTTCGACACGAAGCTCCGGTCCACCTTGAGCCCCTTGAAGGGGAACTCCTGGAGCACCGAGAGCGACGCGAAGCCGACGCCGAAGTCGTCGATGACCAGCTGCACCCCCAGCTCGTCGAGCCGGGTCAGCTGCGGCAGCACCTGCGCCTTCTCGCCCATCGCGACCGACTCGGTGACCTCGAGGCGCACGGCGCTGGCCGGCACCTTCGTCGCCTCCAGCACCGCGATGAGCTCGGTGGGGAACAGGGGCCGGGTGAACTGCACGCGCGAGGCGTTGAGCGAGATGAAGAGGTCTCGGCCCTCGGCGCGCCACTGGGCCAACTGGGCGCAGGCGATGCGCATCACGCAGAGGTCGATCTCGGTGATGACGCGCGTGTCTTCGGCGATCGAGATGAACTCACCCGGCGCGAGCAGCCCGCGGGTCGGGTGGTTCCAGCGCACCAGCGCCTCGAACCCGAGGATGCGGCGGCTCTCGAGGTCGAGGATGGGCTGGTAGTGCGCCACCAGCTGCGAGGCGTCGACGGCGTGGCGCAGGCCCGACTCGACCGACAGCACGTGCATCGCGCGCTGGCGCATGGCCGGGTCGAAGACCACGAACTGCCCGCGGCCGGCCGCCTTCGCCTCGTACATGGCGGTGTCGGCGTCGCGCAGCAGCTCCTCGGGGTGCTTGTAGCCCGCCGACGAGTTGACGATGCCGATGCTGGCCGACGAGAACACCTCGTGGCCGGTGCTCAGGGTGAAGGGCGCCTTGAGGGCCTCGAGCATGCGGGTGGCGACGCGCGCCGGCCCATCGGGCTCCCGGGTGTCTTCGAGCAGCACGGTGAACTCGTCGCCGCCCAGGCGGGCCACCGTGTCGACCAGCCGCACGCAGCCCAGCAGGCGCTGGGACAGCTGCACCAACAGCTCGTCGCCCGCCGAGTGGCCCAGGCTGTCGTTGACGCTCTTGAAGCGGTCCAGGTCCACGAAGAGGAGCGCGAAGCCGTAGTCGGGGTCGCGCCGGCTGCGGTGGAAGGCCATCTCGAGGCGATCGAGGTACAGCACCCGGTTGGGCAGCCCCGTGAGCACGTCGCGCGCGCGAGAGACGGTGACGTCGGTGAACGAGCCGGCGATGCGGCGGGCCTTGGCGGCGGCGTCGCGCACCGCCTGGCCCTTCATCAGCACGTGGCGCCAGCTGCCGTCTTTGTGGAGCAGCCGGTGCTCGTGCTCGAAGTAGTCGCTGTGCCCCTGCACGTGCGCCTCGAGCTGATCGCGCACCACCTTCTGGTCGTCGGGGTGAATGCGCGCGCGCCACGACTCCAGCACGTCGGGCAGCTCGTCCTCCGTGAAGCCGAGCATGGCCTTGAAGCGGGGCGAGAGGTGCGCGGCCTCGGCGCCGACGCGCCAGTCCCAGATGCCGTCGTTGGCGCCGCGCACCGCGAGGGCGAAGCGCTCCTCCGAGTCGCGCAGGCGCTCGAGCACACGGTGCCGGCCGACGAGGTACCGGACGAGGCGCTCGAAGTCGACCGCGGTGAAGTTGCTCTTGACCAGGTAGTCGATGGCCCCCAGCGACATCGCCTGGTGGTCGAGCTCGCGGTTGCCCTGGCCCGTCAGCATCACCACGCTGGTGCGGCAGCCCTCGGCCATGGCCTGCTTGAGCAGGTCGAGCCCGCTGCGGTCACCGAGCTCGTAGTCGAGGAAGCAGAGGTCGAAGGCGCCCGAGCGCAGCGCCTCGAGGCCCGCCTCGTAGGTGTTGCGCCACTCGAGCGTGTGGCCGCTCCCCGACTCTTCGAGGAGGCTGGTGAGGAAGCTCGCCGCCAGGGCGGCGTCGTCGATGAGCAGCAAACGCGCGGCGGCTGACACGCGCGGAGCTTACGTCAGCGCCGCGATCGATCGAACTTCCTGGCCGGTGGGCGAAGGTGCGACGGGGCGAGGGGCCTCGCGCTGCACCATCGACCGCCACCGCCCTGGTCCGGCGGGCGCGAGGCCGCGCGGCCTCAGTTCTGCACGACGAAGAGCCCGCGCAGCTCTTCGCTCTGGCTCGTCGGGGCCATGCGCCGCATGGCGGTGATGCGCCACTGGTAGTAGCGGCCCGCGGTCAGTGCCGGCCCCGCGTAGACCAGGCTCGTGGTCGCCTTCTCGGCGATGGGGCGCTGCCAGAGCTCGGCGCCCTGGGTATCGAACACCCGCACCACCCACGCGTCGGCGTTCGAGAAGGCCTGCCAGGTGAAGGTCGGCGTCGCGCTCGTGGTGTCGACGGCGTCGCGGCCGGGGCTGACCAGCCCCACCGCGGCGGTCACCTTGAAGGACGGGGCGCTGGCGCCAGTCACCGCGCCGTTCGAGACCGTGATGCGTTGAACCTGCGTGCCCGAGATGCCCGGGTCGGGGTCGCGCACGTTGTCGTCGTTCTCGAAGGCGGCGAGCACCACGTACCGGCCATCGGGGATGCCGCTGATGGTGAAGGCCCCGGTGACGGTCGGCGGCCCCGCCTCGGGCGCGCGCAGCCCTGGCGGCACCTCACCGCGGCCGAGCGCCTCGATGAAGGTGCTCTCGACCACCAGCACCACGCTGGTGCCGGCGTTGTTCGCCCCGGCGACCAGCTGCACCGAGCCGCTGAGCGAGGCGGTGCCGCCGGTCGACTTCTCGAGCGAGACGCCGCTGACGTCGGCGCCCTGCACCACGACGTCGACGGCCCTGTAGTTCACGCCGCGCGAGTAACCAGCCAGCCGCCAGGTCCCGGCGGGCACGTTGAAGAAGGTGAAGGCGCCGTCGGCGGCGGCGAGCGCGGTGCGGGCGGGGCCAGCCGGGCCCTCGAGCACCAGCAGCACGGACTTCTGATCCACCGAGAGCTCCACGCCCCCGCTGACGGAGGGCAGGTCCTTCGCGGCGGCAGACACCGGGTCGAGCCCCACCTCGGTCTGCGGCGTCTTGAGCACGAAGGCCGCGGCGTCGTTGCTCCGGCTGGCCGCGCCGGTGTCGATGGGCAGCGAGAGGCGGGCCCCCGACGGGAACAGGAGGTAGTTCTTCGCCTGCGCCCGCAGCACCACCTTCCTCGGGGTGAAGGCGCCGGTGTCGTCGGTGCGCGCGCTCGTCACGCGCAGGCGAAAGGCGCCGTCCTGGCTCGAGATGGCGGCGGCACCAGCGGGGGCGCCGTTCTCGTCGAGGGCCAGCACACGCGCGTCGGCGATGCCCACCTTCGTGGCCACGTCGAACACCCGGCCCTCGAGCGTGACCGGCGGGAAGCAGAGCGGCGTCTGCCGGCCGCTCACCACCTCGCACGTCTGATCGGCCGGGCAGCTGGCCGGGTCGCTGAGCTTGCACTCCCGGGCCCCGCAGGCCGACAGGAGGAGCCACCAGGTCAACGACGCAGCGCGAAGGGGAGTCATGGCGAACCTCGAGTCAGGGAGCGAAGCGCGCACTGTACGCGGGACAGGCCGCGCGCGTCAGGCGACGGGCCCCTTCACCGGCTCGAGGTCGGCCCAGGTGCGGCCCGCCTCGACGCCCACCACCAGGGGCACCTCGAGGGCGAAGGCGCTGCGCATCGCGTGCGCGCACACCTGGGCGGCCCGCGGCAGCTCGTCCTCCGGCACCTCGAACAGCACCTCATCGAGGATCTGCAGGAGCGGCGCGGTGCGCAGCCCCTCGCGGCGCAGCGCCTCGTCGACGTCGAGCAGCGCGCGGCGCGAGACGTCTGACACCGAGCCCTCGTGGGTGGCGCGGCGCGCGAGCCGCTCGGCGTACGAGCGCAGCTGCGGGTCCAGCGACTCCAACCCACCGATGGGCCAGCGCCGCCCCGCGAGGGTGACGATGAAGCCCTGCTCGCGCGCGAGCCGCAGCTGCTCGTCCTGGAAGGCGCGCACCTTCGCGTAGCGCCGGTCGAAGCGCGCGAGGTACGCCTTCGCGTCGGCGGGGCTCAGGCCCAGCTGCTGGCCCAGCGCGCTCGCGCCCTGCCCCGCGAAGGTGGCGAAGTTGACGACCTTGCCGACCTGCCGCTCCTCGAGGGTGATGGCGTCGGCCGGCTTCTCGAGCACCGCCGCGGCGGTGAGGCGGTGGAGGTCGGCGCGGGTGCGCAGCGGCTCGACCAGCGCCGGGTCCTTCGTCAGGTGCGCCAGCACGTAGAGGCCGAGCTGGTTGAAGTCCACCGACATCAAGACCGCGCCCGGCGGCGCGACGAAGGCCCGGCGCACGCGCGCCATCTCGGGGGTGCGGCCCGGCACCCGGCCCAGGTCGGGGCTGGTGTTGATGAGGTGCCCCGAGAACGAGCGCGCCAGGTGAAAGCGCGAGTGCACCCGCCCGTCGGCGGCCACGCACTTGCGCAGCGAGATGAGCCAGCTGTCGCGCAGGCGCCGCAGCCCCCGCCAGCGGATGACGAGCGGCACGATGGGGTGCGCGTCGGCGATGCGCTCGAGGGCCTCGTTGGCGGTGCTCCAGCCGGTGCGGGTGTGCGAGACGACGGGGAGCTTCAGCTCCTCGAACAGCACCGCGCCGAGCTGCTTCGACGAGTTGACGTTGAAGGGGTGCCCGGCCCTCGCGGTGATCTCGGCGTCGAGCTCGGCCTCGATGGTGGCGAAGGCGGCCTCGGCGCGCTCGAGCTCCTTGACGTCGACGGCGAGGCCGCGCAGCTCCATGCGCACCAGCGTGCGCTCGAGGGCCAGGTACTCGGTCAGGAGCGTCCGCTCGACGCCCGGCGCCAGCTTCGCCGAGATGACCGCCGACGCGTTCGCGCGCTGCACCGCCACCAGACCGGCGCGGTCGAGCGACAGGCCGCTGAAGGCCTTGCGCGCCCGGCCCACGCCCAGCACCTCGTCGTCGTCGGGCAGCGCGCGCCCCAGCACGTGCTTGGCGGTGACGGTGAGGTCGTGCGGCGCCCAGTTGCTGGGCTCGGTCAGATGCGACGCGCAGGCCGAGTCGCCCACCACGCCGGCCAGGGTCACCCCGCGCTGCTGGAGCGCGACCATGGCCCCCACGAGGTCGTGCCCCTGCTTGGGGGCGCCCTCGTCCTCGAGCCAGCGGGCGAGCGTGGGCCACGCCTTGCCGTCGGCGGCGACGTAGCAGCCGCTCCCATCACCGGGGGCGAGGCCGACGCCCACCAGCGCGCCCGGCCCGGCGTCGGCCGCTTCGTCGATGAGCGCCTCGAGCGCCACGGGCGTGCCCTTCCACGCGGTCAGGCGCGCCTCGAGGGCGGCGGCGGTCTCACACACCTCGGCGCGAACCGTGGGCTCACCCACCACCAGCAGCTCCACGAAGCCGAGCCGGGTGAAGAGCGCGTTGACGGCGGCGGGCGAGGGCTCGGTGTAGGCGAGCGCCTCGAGGGAGCGCGGCAGCGGCCGGCCGGGGTCGAGCCGGGCCTGCGCCAGCGCCGAAGGGAGCGCGTCGCCCGCGGCCCGCAGCGCCTTCGCCACCCGCCCCTCGAGCGAGTCGAGGTTGGCGAGCACGGCGGCGACGGAGCCGTGCTGGGTGAGGAACTCGGTGGCGCCCTTCGCGCCGATGCCCTTGAGCCCCGCGAGCTGGTCTTCGTCTCCCACCAGCGCCAGCCACTCGGCCACCTGCGCGGGCGGAACGCCGAAGCGCTTGACGACGATCTCACTCGTGTAGCGGACGTCCTTGTTGGCGTCGAACCACCAGCAGCGGTCGCCGACCAGCTGCGCGTAGCGCTTGTCCACGCCGGCCACGATGACGTCGTCGCCCCGGGCCAGCGCGGCCTGGGCGTAGCTGGCGCAGAGGTGGAGCTCGTCGGCGCTCTCGACGACGTGCAGGCCCAGGGCGCGACACAGCGCCGGCAGCATCGCCAGCTGGGGCGAGAGCTCCGCGGGCCAGGTGCCCCCTGGCTCCGGGTCGATGACGGCGACCGCGCGGCTGGGCGCCTTCGAGGCCACCACCCGCGAGAGGGCGTGCGCGACCGCGAACAGCCCGTTGACGGGCGCGCCGTCGGGCGACGTGCGGTCGAGCGGCACGACCTGAAAGCCGCGCACCAGCAGGTTGGTCGCCGACGCGATGAGGGTGCGCCCGGTCATCGGCTTGGGGTTGTAGCGGAGCGTCAGGGCGACGCCACTGACCGGCGGTCGTCGCGAATCAGTGAACAAGGCGTGGAAACCCGGCGCAGACGTCGCTACGCCTTGGGCTCCGCATGTTCGACGTCGACCGGGTCCTGGTGCGCAGCGCGAGTCTGACCCGAGCCGTTCAAGCGGCCGGCCTCGAGCCCTCGGAGCAGGGGCAGGCCATCGTCAGCAGCCCCGACGACGTGCTGGCCGCGCCGCCGTCGAAGGGCAGCCTCCCGGTCATCGTGGTGACCGAGGCGCCGCTCGACGCCAACGCCACCGCGCGGCTCCTCCGCCTGGGGGTGAACGTGGTGCTGACCGAGGCGCAGCTGAAGCGGCTCGAGCTGGCCCCGCCCGAGGCCACCGTGGCCGAGCGCTTCGCCACCTGGGCGCGGAAGAACCAGCTCACCGGCCACCTGCGGGTGCTCAAGGGCAGCCCGCTCGAGGGCGTGGCCACCTTCGAGAAGGGGCAGCTCACCAGCGCGAGCTTCTGCTGGCTCGACGGCGCGCCCGCGCTCGAGCAGATGCTGGGCATCGACGACTCGCCCATCGCCTTCGAGGGCCAGGTGGCGCAGCCGGCCCCCGGGCCGCGGCCCGTCACCCAGGTGCTGGTGGCCGAAGACGACGAGGCTATTCGTGGGCTCATCGAGAAGCTGCTGGCGCGCGAGGGCTACAAGGTGCTCACCGCGCCCGACGGCGCAGCGGCGCTCGCGCTGATCGAGCGCTTCCCCATCGACGCCGTCGTCTCGGACATCGACATGCCGCGCCTCGACGGCTGGGGCCTGCTGCGCACGCTGCGCGCCGACGCCGTCACCCGCGAGCTCCCGGTGGTGCTGCTGTCGGCCTACGAAGACTCGGTGATGACGCTCCGGGCGGCCAAGTCGGGCGCGCGCGCCTACCTGAAGAAGACCGGGCGCTCGAAGGAGCTGGTCGACGCGCTCGCGCTCCTCACCGCCCCCCGGCGCGCCGCTCGAGAGGGGCTCTCGACCCGGCGCGAGTTCGAGGTCGACCTCAAGGCCATCGGCGCCCACTGGCTGCTCTCGCTGCTCGCCGAGCACGAGGCCGTCGGCCGCGTCGAGCTGGAGGACGAGCTGGGCCGCTACGAGGTCGAGGTGTCAGAGGGCAAGCTGGTGCGCGCGGTGGCGCAGAACGGCAGCCTGCGGGTAGAGGGCGTCTCGGCCCTCGAGGCCATCATCACCAGCCGCGCGACGGGCCGCTTCGTGCCGGTGGTGCCCGCCGAGAACCGCGAGGCGCCCGAGCTCTTCACCGTGCTGGCCGACGTGCACAAGGGCCTGCTGCGCTTCGCCGCCGCGCGCGTGCACGACCTCGTCATCTCGCCGCGCCGCCTGGCCATCAACGAAGAGCTGGCCGCCATGTACGGGCGCGCCGCCACCGCCAACGAGCTGCGCGTGCTCGGCGCGCTGCGGCAGGCCCCGCCGACGCTGGCCGAGGTCGCCGCCGCCGCCGAGGTGGACGAGCGCCAGACCGAGCGCATCCTCGCCGAGCTCCTCAAGCGCGGCGTCGTCTCTGCGGCTTCCTGACCGTCACCCGCCCGGCCCATGTGCGCTGCGGTAGTTGTATGTCGGCCAACGGCTGGTGTAGGGCCGCCGATTCGTGCTGCACGCCCTCCTGGCCAGCGTGGCGGTGGTGTCGGCTCTCCCCATGCCGGGTGACGCCGAGACCGCGCGCTTCAACGACGCCTTCGAGCGGGCCGAGGGCCTGTACTCGCGCGGTGAGTACGGCGCCGCCATCGCGCTGTTCCGTGAAGCCGACCGCCTCAAGGTGACGCCCGAGGTGGTGTACGATCTGGCCCGCAGCTACGAGAAGCTGGGCGACCTCGAGTTCACCACCCTCTACGACCGCCTGTACCTGGCGCGCGCGCCCGACGCCTCCGACGCCAGGGACATCGCGAGCCGGGTGGAGCGCACGCTCGCGCGAGCAGAAGACGACGGGCACAGCCTGCTCGAGGTGTTCGCCCCCGGCGCGGCCAGCCTCACCGTCGCGGGCCGGCACTACCCTGCCCCGCCGCTGGCGCTCTTCCTCGCGCCGGGTGCGTACGTCGTCGAGGGCGTCTTCCCCTCGGGCACGCGCCGGCTCTCGGTGCAGGTGAAGCTCGGCCAGGTGACGACGGTGTGGTTCGAGCCGGTGCCCCCGCCGCTGCTGGCGGCCTCGACCGCCGCCGCGCAGGCCGCCGTCGTCGTGGAAGAGAAGGTGACGGCACCGGCCGGACCGACGGGCGCGCGGGTCGCCTCGTACGTCGCGCTGGGCCTGGGCGCGGCGGCCCTGGGGGCCGGGCTCCTGGTCGGCGCGGCGGCCAACGCCGACGCGGGGCGCGCCGCCGACAAGGCGCTGACGGTGCGCGAGGCGCAAGACGCCGCGGCGGCCTCGAACGGCAAGGCCACGGTGGCCAACGTGCTCTTCGTCGCCGGCGGAGTGGCCGCGCTGACGGGCGGCGTGGTGTTCCTCTTCTCCATGCCCGAGCCCGGCATGAGGAGCGCGCGATGAGTCGCCGGCTCGCCCTCGCCACGCTCCTCTTCACGGCCTGCAACATGGGCGTCGCCGTCGACCCCGAGGGCCACCGCTGCAACGAGCTCGACCCGTGCCCGCAAGGCTACGCCTGCGTGAGCTTCAGCTGTCGCAGCGCGGCCGGGAGATCATCTACGGCCTGATGCGCCGCATGCGCGATGAGGGGATCTACCTGGATGGCC
>JACSRE010000442.1 GCA_014879945.1 Myxococcus sp. | reverse complement strand
GGTGAAGAAGGCCGCCCCGAAGAAGAAGTCGGCCTAGCGCCACCAACGCGCCGCGCGGCGAACCATGCAGGTGACGGTAGCAGCGCGGCGCGTTGGTGGCGCTAGGCCGACTTCTTCTTCGGGGCGGCCTTCTTCACCTTCGCCGCGGGCTTCGCCTTCGGCGCCTTCGCGGGCGCGGCGTCGGTGGGCAGGGGCCGCCCGCTCTTCAGCGCGGTGAGGACGGCGAGCACCTCGTCGGAGTGGCCCTTCACCTTCACCTTCGGCCACACGTGGGCGAGCTTGCCGTCGGGCCCGATGAGGAAGGTGGAGCGCACCACGCCCATGTACGTGCGCCCATAGTTGCTCTTCTCGGCCCACGCGCCGTAGGCGGTCGAGACGGCGTTGTCGGAGTCGACGAGCAACTGAAACGGCAGGTCGTACTTCGCGATGAAGCCCAGGTGGCTCTTGCTCGAGTCCGGAGAGACGCCCAGCACCACCGCGCCGGCGGCCTTGAGCTTCGCGTGGTCGTCACGAAACGCGCAGGCCTCGACGGTGCAGCCCGGGGTGTTGTCCCGCGGGTAGAAGTACAGCACCACGTACTTGCCGGCGTTCGTCGTGTGGGTGACGGTCGCGCCGCTCTGGTCCTTCGCTGAGAATGCAGGGGCCTTCTGACCAACTGAGAGTGCCATCGGTGGGGTGCTCCAGGCTGCGGGGGGAAGAAACGGGAGTTACCGGCCGGGCGTCGGCTTCGCCAGCCCGTTCCTTCACCCGCCGTCAGGAGGGGCCACGGGCGCTCGGACCCGAACGCGCCGAAAGAGCCGCGCGAGCGCCCAAGGTCGGCGGTCTTCGATGCCGACGTCCTCCGGGCGCTGAGCGCGGTGCTGCCAGGCGTGGCTGGTGAGCGGCCGTGGCTCGGGCTCCGCCGGCCCGCCCGTCCGACCGGTGGGCGCGAGGTTTCGACCGCCCGCCCCGCCGCCCCGGACTCAGCGCGCTCGACCGTGCGTTGATGGACGACGTGACCGCGCCCTTCGCCATCACCGCTCGTGCCCAGGTGTGTCAGGGTCGCGCCGTGCACCGCGAAGCGCACGACGTCGCAGCCGGCCCGAAGGCGCGCCGCGCAGGCCCGGGGGCCCGGTGAGCGTTCCCTCGACGAGCCTGGTGCGGGCGACGTGGCTGGCGCTGCTGGCCCCCAAGCGGCTGGTGCCGATCCTGGTGGTGTGCGTGCCGCTCGTCTTCACCCAGGCCGCCTTCAGCCGGGAGCCGTTGGCGGCGCCGCTGGGCATCGTGATGTGCCTGGCCTTCGTCGCGCTCGCGCCCGTCTCGTACCGGGTGCTCTTCCCCGACGGGCTCGACCTCTCGCACGGCGCGGTGCGGGTGGTGCTGTACTCCCTGGTCGGCGCCGGGGTCGTGCTCTCGCTCGGCGTCGGCGTGCCGAAGCTGCTGAACCTGCGGCCCACCTTCCTCACCGAGCGCTCCTCGCTGGCCGTCATCATCGCCATGTTCCTGGTCGGCGGCTGGGGGCTGGGCCGCGACGTGGGCTTCGAGCAGCGGCTCAACCGGCTCCAGGCCGAGGCCGAGCGCGCGCAGTTGCTGTCGCTGCGGGCGCACCTCGACCCGCACTTCCTCTTCAACACCCTCAACGCCATCGCCGAGTGGTGCCGCATCGACGGGGTGGTGGCCGAGGCCGCGGTGCTGCAGCTCTCGCAGATGCTGCGCACGGTGTTGTCGGGCGTGAAGGAGCCGCTGTGGCCGCTCGAGAAGGAGCTCGAGCTGGTGAAGATGCTGTTCGACCTCCACCTGCTGCGCGACAAGGAGCTGTTCTCGCTCGAGCTGACGTTGCCCACCCCGCTGCCGAACGTGAAGGTGCCGCCGATGTCGCTGCTGACGCTGGCCGAGAACGCGGTGAAGCACGGGCCGGCGAAGGGGCACCGCGGGCGCATCTCGGTCTCGGTCACCCGCGCAGCAGGGGCGGTGCGCCTGCGGGTCGAGAACCCCGGGCCCTGGGGCGGCGCGCGCGCCGGCAGCGACGGCCTGCCCACGCTCGAGCGCCAACTGCACCTCGCCACCAACGGCCGCGCCCGCCTGTCCATCGGGCCGGCCGGCGACGAGCGCACCTGCGCCGAGCTCATCTTCCCGGAGCCCCACCCATGACGCCCTTGAGAGTCCTCATCGCCGACGACGAGCAGCTCGCCCGCGCGCGCCTGACGCGCCTCCTCTCGGCGATGGAGGGCGTCACCCTCGTCGGCGAGGCGAAGGACGGGGAAGAGGTGCTCACGCGCGTGCGCGCAGGCGGCATCGACGTGGTGCTCCTCGACGTGCAGATGCCGAAGCTGACCGGCGTCGAGGCGATGGCGCTGTGGCCCGTCGAGGGCCCGTGGGTGGTGTTCTGCACCGCCCACGCCGAGCACGCGGTGAAGGCCTTCGAGGTCGACGCGGTGGACTACCTGCTCAAGCCCATCGAGCCCGACCGGCTCAAGAGGGCCCTCGACAAGGCGCGCCAGCGCGAGACGCGCGAGACGTTCAGCGCCGCGGTGAAGAAGCACCAGGCCATTCCGCGGCTCCCGGTGCAGACCCGGCAGGGCCTGGTGCTGCTCGACCCCTCGGCGGTGACGCACGCGGTGCTCGAGGGCGAGCTGGTGACGGTGCACACCAAAGACGCCTCGTTCCTCACCGACTACTCGCTCAACGACCTCGAGCAGCGGCTCCCCGCGGGCCGCTTCGAGCGCGTGCACCGCCGCGCGCTGCTCAACCTCGAGGCCGTCGCCCGGCTCGAGCCGCTCGAGACCGGCGGGTACCTGGCGCGCACCACCACTGGCCACAGCGTCGAGGTGTCACGGCAGGCCGCGCGCGACCTGAGAAAGCGGCTGGGCCTTCGCAAGGCCGATGACGACACCTGAGCGCGTCTGTCAGAACCTTCGCTCTGCATGCTCGACGCGCTCGGCCTCACGCCCGGAACGCTGGCCCTCGAGGTGAAGGGGCGCGCCTTCTCGCCCGGTGACGCCATTCGTGGCCGGGTGACGCTTTCGTTGCGAGAGCCGGGAGAGGCGCGGCGGCTGGTGGTGGCCCTCGCGGCGAAGCAGCGGGCGGTGGGGCTCGCGCCGGGGCAACGCGGCCTCGCGCTCAGCTACCGCAAGGACACGGTGTGGAGGTTCGAGCTGGTGCTCGATGGTGAGCGCGTCTACCGCACGGGGCTCTCGTACCCGTTCGAGCTCCTGGTGCCCGAGGGGGCGCTGGAGCCCACCTTCGGCCACAGCCTGCTCGACGCGCTGACGGCCAACCACCGCTTCCCGCCCGAGTGGAGCGTCACCGCGGTGCTGGAGCGCCCGTGGAAGCTGAACGTGAAGGCCGCGGTGGACGTGCAGGTGGTGAGCCGGCCGACGCGAGCGCCTCCCAGGCGGCGGGCCGCGGTGAAACCGAAGCCGCCGAAGCTGAAGAAGAAGCCGCCGAAGAAGAAGCCCAGGCCGCGCGCCTGAAGGGCGTCAGATGGCGCCGGGCGAGGTGTCGTCTCGGGGCGGCGCGGCGCGCATCAGGGCGCGGAACTCGGGCGAGTCGACCCGCATCACCATCAGCGTCAGCCGGGTGCGCGGGTTCAGGGTGATGGTGCGCTCCTCGCCGTGGAGCAGCCCCAGGCGCCCGCGGGAGCGCCCCGAGGGGAGCTCCAGGTCGAGCGAGATGCCGTAGCCACCGCCCTCTTCTTTGGGCTGGAGCAACAGCCGGTAGTCGGGCAGCGGCTCACCGGGCCTCCACTTCTCGGCGAACAGGCGCTTGCCCTCGAAGCCGAGCAGCCGAGGCGTGCCCACCGGGCGGCCGTCTTGCTCCACCCGCACCGCGAAGAAGAGCTTGTCGGGGTCGCGCGCCTCGGGGCCCGACGCACAGGCCGTCACCACGCCGGCCAGCAGGCCCACACAGCAAAGGAGCAGCCCGCGGCGGAAGTGACGCACCATGAGGCTCCCCGTAGCAACTTCGACACCAGCGCCCACAGCCAGCGATTCCAACGACCTGCAAGCGCCTCGCGCCGAGAGCCGCTGACAGACGCGCCCGAGCACGAACCGAACGCGGACAAACTGACACCACGAAGGGTTTGTTCCCCCATTTCCAGACCCCGCAAGAAAGGCGGGGAAGGTACAAACGGGCCATGACGACGAAGTTGAAGGTGGGAGTCCTCGGCGCGACGGGCATGGTGGGCCAGCGGTTCGTCTCGCTCCTCGAGCAGCACCCGTGGTTCGAGCTGGCGACGGTGGCGGCGAGCCCAGGCTCGGCAGGCAAGTCGTACGCCGAGGCCGTCGCGGGCCGGTGGACGTTGCCCGGTGGCGTGCCGGCGAACGCCGCGAAGCTGACGGTGCTCGACGCCTCGAGGGTGGAGCAGGTCGCCGCGACCGTCGACTTCGTCTTCTGCGCCGTCGACATGCCGAAGGATGCCACCGCGAAGCTCGAAGACGACTACGCGAAGGCCGAGACGCCGGTGGTGTCGAACAACTCGGCGCACCGGTGGACGAGCGACGTGCCGATGTTCATTCCCGAGATCAACGACGGCCACGCCGCCGTCATCGAGGCGCAGCGCCGGCGGCTCGGCACCAGGCGCGGGTTCATCACGGTGAAGCCGAACTGCTCCATTCAGAGCTACGTGCCCGCGATTCACCCGCTCAAGCACTTCGGCCCCACGAGGCTCGCCGTCTGCACCTACCAGGCGATCTCGGGCGCCGGGAAGACGTTCGAGTCGTGGCCCGAGATGGTCGACAACGTCATTCCCTTCATCAAGGGCGAAGAAGAGAAGAGCGAGCAGGAGCCGCTGAAGATCTGGGGCCACGTCGCCGACGGCCGCATCGTCACCGCGACCGGGCCGGCCATCACGGCCCAGTGCATTCGCGTGCCGGTGTCCGACGGGCACCTGGCGGCCGTCTTCGTGGCGTTCGAGCGGAAGCCCACGAGGGAGGAGATCCTCTCGGCGTGGCGCGGCGCCTCGGGCAAGCCGCAGCAGCTGAAGCTACCCAGCGCGCCCCACCCCTTCCTCACCTACTTCGAAGACGACGCCCGGCCTCAGACGAAGCTCGACCGCGACCAGGGCAACGGCCAGGGCATCAGCATCGGCCGGCTGCGCCCCGACGCGGTGTTCGATTGGCGCTTCGTGGCGCTCTCGCACAACACCGTGCGCGGCGCGGCGGGCGGCGCGGTGTTGACCGCCGAGCTGCTCAAGGCCGAGGGGTTCCTCACCGCGAAGTGAACGGGCTTCGACGAAGGCAGAGGCGTCGTCGGAGCGCGTCAGGCTCGGTTGGGGTCGTTCGTTCGACATGGTTCAGAACGCGGTGCGCTTCACGCCGAGCAGCGCCCCGCTCCCGCAGCCTCGGCCTCACTCACCGCGTCGTTCACCGTCAGAGGGCATCAGCGAACTGCCTGCGGGCGACGTCGCCCACCCAGCGGGCGTCGTGCGCGAGGTGCACCGGGTGCTGAAGCCGGGCGGTGCGTGTCACTTCATCGAGGCCGCGGCGGAGCGCATCGCGGCTGGGCGCTGGCCGCCCGGCGTGCGCGTGGACAGGGCGCGGCCGTTCGGCTTGAACGCGCGGCATGTCGATGACGCCGGCCGAGGTGCGCGCGCTGTTCCCGTCGCTGCAGGAGTTGGTGTGGCTCAACGCCGCGGCCTCCTCTCCCCTGTGCACGCCGGTGGCGAACGCCATGCGGCAGCACGTCGACGACTGCGAACGTCGCGGTGACCTGGGCTTCCCGAGGTGGCTCGCGCAGAGAGAGGCGGTGCGCGCGCGGTTGGCCGCCTTCGTCGGCGCCCACCCCACCGAGGTCGCCTTCACGCCCTCGACCTCGTTCGGCGTTCACGTCATCGCGCAGTGCCTGAAGGCGCGCGGCGTCACCGAGGTGCTGACCTTGGAGCACGAGTTCCCCTCGACGACGGTGCCGTTGCTCTTCGGTGGGCTCACGGTGCGCGGCGTTCGGCGACGGCCCGATGGCAGCTACCCGCTCGACGACATCGCCGCGGCGCTGCGCCCCTCGACCGGCGCCGTGGCGCTGTCGCTGGTGCAGTTCAACTCGGGCTTCCGCGTCGACGTCGAGGGCGTGGCGAGGCTGTGCCGAGACAGGCGCATTCCGTTGGCCCTCAACGGCGCCCAGGCCCTGGGCCACGTCCCCATCGACGTGCACGCCCTGGGCGCCAGCTTCCTCTCGATGACGAGCCACAAGTGGCTGGGCGCAGGCTACGGCACCGGCATGCTGGTGGTGGCGGAGCCGTTCCTCGACGTGCTGCCGATGGCGGGCTGGCTGTCGGTGCGGCCTGAGGCGCTGTGGCAGGCCTTCCCAGAGACGACGCGGGTCGACGACGCGCAGGGCTTCGTCGCCACCGGCACGCGCGTGCGCAGAGAGGCCTCGGCCCTCGAGGGCGGCGGCGGCATGTGGCTCAACTGTCACGCGCTCGACGCCGCCCTGGCCGTGCACGAGCAGGTCGGCGTCGCGACGACGCTGGCGCACGTGACGGGCCTCCAAGCCACGCTCCGCGCCGGACTTCGGAGCCGCGGCTTCTCGCCCAACGCCCCCGACGACCCGGCCTTCTCCAGCGGCATCTGCGTGGTGCCGGTGCAGGGCCCTCCGGAGGACGTGGTGCGAGCGCTCATCAAAGAGGCGCGCGTGGTGACGACGCCCCGAGGCGGAGGCGTGCGCATCTCGACCCACGTCTTCAACACCGACGAAGACGTGGCGCGGCTGCTCGCGGGCTTCGACGCGGTGGGCGTCAAGCCGGGCTGAGCGAGGCGTTCTTCACCTCGGCGGGAGCCCGCGGGTCACGAAAGGCGATGCGACGCCTCACCGTCATTCTTGGGCTGACCTGGCTCGCGCTCGGCGCCTACGCGCTGGCCTACGCCGCCGCGCGTGGCTCGCACCTGCTCGTGCACACGGCCCTGTGGACGAGCGAAGAAGGCCTCGACGGGCACCACGTGCACGACGTGGTGTCTGAGGAGCCGCTGGTGCTCCGCGCGTTCGCGCCGCTGGCCTGGTGCGAGGTGCAGCTGCGCGGGCTGCTCCAGTGAGTACGACGCG
Organism: Myxococcus sp.; assembly: GCA_014879945.1. Lineage (GTDB taxonomy): Bacteria > Myxococcota > Myxococcia > Myxococcales > Myxococcaceae > Xiheimicrobium. The sequence goes on along the minus strand of JACSRE010000442.1, from coordinate 49,458 downwards.
GGCTGCTTCGGCTTGTGCCCACTGCGGCCGCTGAGAGAGAGCACCGAGCCCGCGCGACCAGGGCGAGAAGGCCGCGCGGAGCGCGCGGGACGTATTCGCTCCCCCGCCCAGGACGCGCGTCGTGCTCGACGCCCTCGAGGCGCAGGACGTCGAGGCGCTCGGGGCGGCTCATCTGGAGTACGGTGTCCCCGCGCGATCGGCCGGCGATCGACGACGGAGCCGCCTTGCGCCGCCTCGCCCTCCTCACCCTCTGCGCGCTCTCGGCGTGCCAGTGCCTCCAACCGGTCGACGAGCGCCCTGATGCTGGAGCCGCGGACGCAGGGCTGAGCGATGCAGGCACCGCTCCAACCGACGCTGGAGGAGTGGACGCAGGCCTCATCGACGCCGGCTTCGCACCGATCGACGCCGGAGCCTCTGACGCTGGCGGTGCCTGCACCACGGCGGCCGACTGCCCCATGAACGCACCCACGCAGCAGTTCTGCGGCGGGCTGCGACCGGTCTGCGTCAACAACCACTGCCTCCTCGAGTGCCCCACGCCCGACGCCGGCCTGCGCACCTGCCAGAGCGCGACGGCCGACTGCCTCACCTGCAACGGCGCGACGCGGGAGTGCGCCAGGTGCGACGCGAACGTCTGCACCTTCACCGTCGACCCCGTGCAGGGCCGCTGCCCCGCCCCCTTCGACGACTTCCAGCCCTTCGTGGTGCAGCCCTTCAGCGGCCGCTGCGGCGGCGGGGTGGTGCGCGACGGTGGGCTCGCCGGCGTGTGGCTCGGCTCCATGGCGATGGGGCGGCTGCTCCTCGACCTCCCGGCGCTGGGCGGCACCTGCCTGGGCAGCCCCCTGGGCACCCAGGTGCCCCGCGCCCTCATCAGCTGCCCGGCCTGCACCTTCGTCGCCGAGGGGTGCGAGTGAAGGCCACCGCCTGACGCGCAGGTGAAGTAGAACCTCTGCCAGCCGACATGGAACGCACCGAACGACTGCTCGACCTGGTGGCGCTCCTGCTCGACTCGAAGCGGCCCATCTCGTGGACGGAGCTGCGCGAGGCGTTCAAGGACGACTACGGCAGCGGCTCCCTCGAGGCCTGTGAGCGCAAGTTCGAGCGCGACAAGGCCGAGCTGCTCGAGCTGGGCATTCCCCTCACCTGGGTGAAGGCCGGCGACGACACGCCCGAGGGCTACGTCGTCGAGCGCGACGCCTACTACCTGCCCGAGGTGGGGCTGACCGCCGACGAGCTGGCGGTGCTGTACGCCGCGGGCGCCGCCGCCCTCGCCTCAGGCGCCTTCCCCGGGAGCCAGGACCTCGCCCACGCCCTGCGCAAGGTGGGCTTCTTCGCCGGCGGTCCGCCCATCGCGCCGAGCGTTCGCCTCGAGCTCGGGGCCGTCGCCGAGGTGAAGGACCTGCCGCTTCGGCTCGACGGGCTGTGGGGCGCCATCACCACGCGCAAGTCGGTCACCCTCGACTACTTCTCGCCGCACACCAAAGAGGTCTCGCACCGCGTCGTCGACGGCTACGGCCTGGCGCTGCGCCGCGGGCTGTGGAGCCTCGTCGGCTACTGCCACCTTCGAAAGGGCGTGCGCACCTTCCTCGTGCACCGGGTGCGCTCGCTGGCCGTCAACCAGAGCCGGCCGAAGTCGCCCGACTACGAAGTGCCCGCCTCGTTCAAGCTCGACGAGTACGTGGCGACCTGGCCCTGGCAGCACCGCTTCCACCCGCCGCTCGACGTCGAGGTGCTGTTGACGGGCGAGCTGGCGCCGCTGGCGCGCTCCCTCTTTCCGGCAGCGCCCTCGGCTGACGCGCGCGGCGCCAGGGTCACGGTGAAGGCCACCGACCTCGACGGGCTGGTGAAGTACGTCTTGTCGCTCGGGCCCGACGCGAAGGTGGTGGGGCCCGCCGAGGCCGTCGCGCGCCACCGCCAGCTCGCCACCGCCGTGCTCGCCGCGCACCAGGAGCGGCCCTCATGAGCGGCGCCGAGGGGCACCAGCGGCTGCGGCGGCTCCTCTTCCTGGTGCCGTTCGTCTCGCGGAACCCGGGGCTCACCGTCGACGAGGTCGCCCGCGCGCTGGGGACTGAGCGCGACGCGCTGCTCGAGGAGCTCGACCTGCTCACCCTCGTCGGCCGGCCCCCCTTCCAGCCCGACGACTTCATCGACATCTACGTCGAGGACGACCGCGTCTACGTCGACCTCCACCAGCGGCTCTCGGCGCCCCCGCGCCTGACGGCCGCCGAAGGGGTGGCGCTGGCCGCCGCGGCCACCCTGCTCAAGCCCGGCCCCGGTGACGCGCTGCGCTCGGCCATCGACAAGCTCGAGAAGGTGCTGCCGCAGCAGGCGCTCGAGCGCTTCCGCGAGATGGGCAAGCGGCTCGACGTCGCGCTCGAGGCGCCCATGGGCCTGGCGCCGGTGGCCCAGGCCATCGTCGAGCGCCGGGTGGTGGCCTTCGACTACGTCGCCACCAGCTCGGGCCAGGCCGAGCGCCGCCGCGTCAGGCCGTACGAGCTCTTCAGCCACCGCGGCCAGTGGTACCTCTCGGGCTTCGACGTCGCCCGCGGCGGCGAGCGGCTCTTCCGCCTCGACCGCATGGGCCCGCTCGAGGTGACGCCCGAGACGTTCGAGGCCCCGCGCGAGCCGCCCCGCGCGTCGATGCCGGGCGCGCACCAGGCCACCTCGCGCGTCACGGTGCGCTTCGAGCCGGCCACCGCCCCCTTCATCAGGGAGCGCTTCGGCGCCGAAGCCCGCGCGCTGGCCAACGGCCGCGTCGAGGTCGAGGTGCCGGGCGACAACCTGCGCTGGCTGACGCGCTGGGTGCTGTCATTTGGTGGCGAAGCGGTGGTGACGAGCCCCGAATGGGCAATACGAAGCGTTGCCGAGGCGGCGGCAGCATCACTAGAGTCACCCCCCAGTTAGATGGGTTTCCAACTCGTCATCGCAGAGGGCAAAGAGGCCGGCCGGGAGTTCCTCTTTGACCAGGCCTCGGTCGTCATCGGGCGCACCCCGGAGTGCGACGTCATTTTGTACGACGCGGGGGTCTCGCGACGGCACGCCCGCATCTTCGACGAGGGCGCCGGCTTCCACATCGAAGACCTCGGCAGCTCCAACGGCACCGTCGTCAACGGCACCAAGGTGGCCAAGCAGGCGCTCAAAGAGGGCGACAGCATCACCCTGGGGCCGGTGAAGTTCACCTTCACGGCGGTCGTGGGTGAGGTGCCCGCCGACGCGGCTCCTGAAGAAGAAGAGAGCGGCCAGCACACCCGGGTCGTCAACGCCTCGGAGCTCAAGCGCTCGCGCAACAAGGGCGTGGCGATGCTGCCCAAGGACGTCAACACCGGCGAGCGAGAGAAGATCGAGCGGCGCTCCACCCAGATGATGCCCGTCATCAGCGGGCCCCGCCCCAGCGCCCCGAAGCCGCCGCGCATCAGCCGGCCCGGGGGCCCGGCGCTGCGGCCCGACCCCTCGGCGCTCGAGGTCGCCGACAGCAGCACCGACCTCAACAAGGTGCAGGTGGGCGGCGCCGCGAAAGAGGCGCGCCTGTCGGCCGCCGAGCGCGCGCGCCTCAAGCGTGGAGGTGCCGCGGGGGCCGCGAAGCTGTTCTGGCTCGACGCCTCGCTCCCCAAGCGCATCGCGGTCGCCGGTTCGGGCGGGCTGTTCGCGCTGCTGGTGCTCGCGCTCTTCCTCCAGGCGGTGCTGCCGCAAGAGGTGAAGAAGAAGAAGCCCGAGGCGATGGAGCTGGGCGAGGAGCCCACCGACCAGAGCTACGGCGTCGGCGAGGGCGTGACGTGGGAGCGCGTGGACCAGAAGGAGTTCGACTTCCAGGTGAAGTCACCGGTCGACGTGATGGTGGTGCTCCACTACCAGTGCGCCGAAATCTCAGAGGGTGAGCTGTCGGTCAGCGTCAACGGCGTCGACATGGGCTTCGCGCCCCCCGACACCCTCGCCGTCAACGAGCGCAGCATCGAGCTGTTGATCCCCTCGAAGCACATCAAGCGCAACGCGGTGAACACCGTCGTCTTCGACAACACCAGGAACCCGCCCGAGAAGGACCCCTGGCGCATCTGGAACCTGTGGGTCGAGGTGACGGTGCTGCCCGAGAAAGACGTCGCGGGCCTCAAGGCCGACGCCAACGAGAAGTACCGGCGCGGCGAGCAGAAGTGGGAGCAGCGCGACATCGGCTCGGCCAACCGCTGGGAGGCGTACAAGGCCTTCCGCGAGGCGTGGCTGACGTTCGAGGCCCTCGACCCCGACGACCGCGGGCCGGTGTACCAGCTCTCGCGCGACAAGATGAACGAGGCGCGGCGCGAGCTCGACAACCAGTGCAACAAGCTGCTGCTCCAGGCCCGCGCCGAGTTCCAGATGGGCAAGTACGAGGACGCCTCGAAGACGCTCGACTGGGTCGAGAAGTTCTTCCCCACCAAGGCCCACCCCTGCCAGTACCGCGCGCTCGCCGAGCGGGTCGAGCTCGCGTCCACCCTGGAGTGAACCGATGACGAGACGAGACCTGGTGGTGGTGGGGCTGCTGACCTTCTTCACCTGCGGCATCTACGCCCTCATCTGGCAGTACAAGACGACCGACGAGCTCAAGGCCGTCACCCGCCGAGACCTGAACCCGGGCCTCGAGGTGCTGCTGACGCTGGTGACGTGCGGGCTCTTCGGCATCTACGCGCACTACCGCAACGCGCAGCTCGTCACCGAGCAGATGAAGGCGTGGCGCGGGGCCCATGAGGACAAGTCGACGCTGGTGCTGGTGCTCGACCTCGCGAGCCTGGTGGTGGGCGTGACGTGGGTCGCCGCGGTGCTGGTGCTGCAAGACGAGCTCAACAAGCTGGCCGAGGCGGTGCCGGCCAGCGGGGTGATGACGGTCGACCCGCAGCGGGTAGGCTGAGGCTGCCGATGGGCAGCACCGCGCGCTGACTGTGGTGGGGTGGAAGGCGCTGGCCGACGCCAGCGGGGGGGCTCGATGCGCAAGCAGTCCACCACCGCGGCCCTCGCCACCCTCACTGGCGTCCTCGCGCTCCTGGGCATCGCGGGCTGGGTCTTCGACGTCGAGGCGCTGCGCACCTTCGGCGCCGGCCCCTCTCCGACGAAGCCGAACACCGCGCTCGGGTTGCTCTCGGTGGCGGCCGGCCTGCTCTTCCTGTCGAGGGGGCGGCGGTGGCCTGCGCTGACGACGGCGGCGGTGTCGCTCGGCATCGGGCTCACCACGGTGGCCAGCACGCTCGCGGGGTGGTCACCGGGCATCGACCACCTGTGGTGGCGCTCGGGGCTCCCCCAGCGCATGTCGGTGGCCACCGCGTCGGCCCTGGCGCTGGTGGCCCTCGGGGTGACGTTCGCCCTCGCCCGGCCGGCGCTGCTGGGCCTGGCCCAGGCTGCCGCCACGGCCGCCCTCGCCGTCGCTGCCGTCGGGCTCGCGGGCTACACGCTGGGGCTGCCCTCGCTGGGCGGCTCGGCGGTGTGGAGCACCATGGCGCTGCCCACGGCCCTGGCGCTGCTCCTGGCCAGCGCGGCGGTGCTGCTCCACACCAGAGAAGGGCCGCTCACCCGGGCGCTGCTCGGGCCGGGGGCGGCGGCGGCGTTGGGTCGCCGCCTCGCGGTGCTGATGGTGGCGGTGCCGTGGCTCGGCGCGCTCGCCGTCGTCCACCTCGGCGGCGAGGCGGCGCGGGCCGCGGCGCTCACCATCTCTCAGGTGTTGGTGCCCGCGGTGGCGCTGCTGCTGGCCGGCGTGCTGCGCTTCACCGCGACGGTGTCTCGCCACGAGCTCGACCTGGGCATCACCCTCGACTCCATCGGCGACGCGGTGTTGCTCACCGACGCGCGGGGCCTGGTGGCGCGCCTCAACCCCGTCGCCGAGCAGCTGACGGGCTGGAGCTCGAGCGAGGCGAAGGGCCAGCCGGTGGAGCGCGTCTTCCACATCATCAACGAAGAGAGCCGGGCGCGGGTCGAGAGCCCGGTGCACCGGGTGCTCCGGGAGGGCGTGGTGGTGGGCCTGGCCAACCACACGCTGCTGGTCGACCGCGGCGGGCGGGAGCGGCCCATCGCCGACAGCGGCGCGCCGGTGAGGGGCGGAGACGGGGCGCTGCAAGGCGTGGTGCTCGTCTTCCGCGACATGACTGACGAGCACGCCGCCCAACGCCAGCTGAAGCGGGCCGCGGCCACGCTGCAGTCGGTGATGAACGCGATGCCGGTGGGGGTGGTCGCCACCCGGGCCGCCCAGGTGGTGTGGGCGAACCCGGTGGTGACCCGGCTGCTCGGCGCGCCCTCGCCCGAGGCGCTGGTGAACCGCTCGCTGCTGGACTTCGCGCCGCCCGAAGACCTTCCCGTCGCGACGCCCCGCCTCGAGGCGCTCGCGCAGGGCGAGGCGCTCCCGCCGCGGCGCTTCCGGGTTCGCGGGCCGACCGAGGAGGTGCTCGTCGACGCGGTGCACGTGCCACAGCCGGTGGACATCGACGGCGAGCCCGCGCGCCTGACCATCCTCCAGCGCGTCGACGACGCCAGCGCCCTGCAGCTGCGCCTGGCGCGCCAGGCCTCGTTCAGCCAGGCCGCGGCGGAGCTCGCCCGCGACCTGGCCGAGGCGAGCTTCGACCTGTCCCGCATCCTCGAGAACGCCGCCCGGCTCGCCGCGCTGGCGCCCGACCAGCTCTGCGTGGTGTTCCTGGTGACGAGCGGGGCGCCGCCTCAGGTGCAGGCGTCGGCCTCGTTCGCCCACACCGCCGCGCTGCGCGACTTCGCCAGCCGGTTCGCGGCGCCCTTCCTCGCCGGGCCCCTCGGGCTGCGGGTACTGGGCGGCGACGTGGTGGAGCTGCCCGGCGCGGTCCTGCGGCAGCAGGTCTCTTCAGGCACCGCGTCGATGCTGGGCGGGGTCGAGCTCTCGGCGGTGCTCCTCCAGCCGCTGCGCGCGCACGGCAAGACCGAGGGCATGCTGGCGGTGGCGCGCACCGCCGGGGCTGGCTTCGACGATGACGAGAAGCGCTACCTCGCTGACCTGGCCGACCGCACCGCCCAGGCGATTCGAAACGCGCAGCTCTACCGAGAGGTGACGAACGCGCTCGAGGTCTTGCAGCGCACCGAGGCCGAGCTGCGGCACAGCCAGAAGCTCGAGGCGCTCGGCCAGCTGGCTGGCGGCGTGGCCCACGACTTCAACAACCTGCTCACCGTCATCTTGAGCGTGGTGGAGCTGATGCTGGCGGGGCGCTCCGACGAGGACCCTGACCGCGACGACCTGCGCGACATTCGCGACGCCGCCACCCGCGCCGGGGCGCTGACGGCGCAGCTGCTGGCCTTCAGCCGGAAGCAGGTGATGAAGCTGAGCGACGTCGACGTGAACGCGACGGTGCGGGGCCTCGAGGGGTTGCTCAAGCCGCTGCTGGGCGAGCCCATCGCCCTCTCGCTCTCGCTCGCCGAGGGCCTGCCGCGCGTGAAGGCCGACCCGGCGCTGCTGGCGCAGGTGGTGATGAACCTGTGCGTCAACGCGCGTGACGCCATGCCCTCGGGCGGGCGGCTCGTGGTGACGACGGCGCTGCACGCGGCGGCGTCGCCCGCGCGGCCGCCGGAGCTCCCCGCGGGCGCCTGGGTGTGCCTGGCCGTGACGGACGAGGGCCTCGGCATCTCGCCCGAGGTGCAGGAGCGGCTCTTCGAGCCCTTCTTCACCACCAAGGGCCCGGGCAAGGGCACGGGCCTGGGGCTCTCGACGAGCTACGGCATCGCCCGGCAGACCGGCGGCACCATCACCGTGCGCTCGACCCCGGGCCAGGGCGCGACCTTCTCGGTCTGGCTGCCCGTCTTCGAAGGCGCCCCGCAAGCCGAGGCGCCGCGCCAGCCGACGAAGCGCCCCGCCGGCAGGGGCGTGGTGCTGCTGGTCGAAGACGACGCGCCGGTGCGCGAGGTGGCGCAGCGCCTCTTGCGCGGCGCGGGCTACCAGGTGCACGTCGCGGCCGGCACCACCGAGGCGCGCGCCCTGGTGGCGACCATCGCCCACCTCGACCTGCTGCTCACCGACATGGTGATGCCCGACGGCGGCGGGCGCGAGCTGGCCGACGAGCTGCTGGCGCGCGTGCCGGGGCTGAAGGTGCTGTTCATGTCGGGCTACACCGACGACACCGTGATGCGCAGCGGGGTGAGAGACGGGAAGCTGCAGCTGCTCCAGAAGCCCTTCACCCCGGCCACCCTGCTCGACGCGGTCGCCACCGCGCTGGGGTGAGCGTCTTTCGTTGCGCTCGACGAGGCAGAGCGAAATAACGCTCTGGCCATGGCCCAAATCGACTCGTTCAAGACCCGCTCGAAGCTCACCGTCGGTGGAATTCCCTACGACACCTTCTCGCTGAAGGCGCTGGCGAAGCAGTACCCCAGCGTCGAGAAGCTCCCGTTCTCGCTCAAGGTGCTCCTCGAGAACCTGCTGCGGTTCGAGGACGGCCGCGTGGTGAAGAAGGAGCACGTCGAGGCGCTCACGAAGTGGGACCCGAAGGCCGCGCCCGACACCGAGATCTCCTTCACGCCCGCGCGCGTGCTGCTCCAGGACTTCACCGGCGTGCCGGTGGTGGTGGACCTCGCGGTGATGCGTGAGGCCCTCGCCTCGATGGGCGGCGACCCCCAGAAGGTGAACCCGGTGTGCCCGCTCGACCTCGTCATCGACCACTCGGTGATGATCGACAAGTTCGGCACCACCTCGGCCTTCAGCGAGAACGTGGCCATCGAGTTCGAGCGCAACAACGAGCGCTACGCCTTCCTCAAGTGGGGCCAGCAGGCGCTCAAGAACTTCCGCGCGGTGCCGCCGGGCACGGGCATCTGCCACCAGGTCAACCTCGAGTACCTGGCCCAGGGCATCTTCAAGTCGCCCGACGGCGCGGCGTACCCCGACACCCTGGTGGGCACCGACTCGCACACCACGATGATCAACGGCCTGGGCGTGGTGGGCTGGGGCGTGGGCGGCATCGAGGCCGAGGCGGCCATGCTGGGCCAGCCCATCACCATGCTGATCCCCCAGGTGGTGGGCTTCAAGCTGACCGGCAAGCTGGCGCCGGGCGCCACCGCGACCGACCTGGTGCTGACCGTCACGCAGATGCTCCGCAAGAAGGGCGTGGTGGGCAAGTTCGTCGAGTTCTTCGGCCCCGGCGTCACCGCGCTGCCGCTGACCGACCGCGCCACGGTGGCGAACATGGCGCCCGAGTACGGCGCCACCATCGGCTTCTTCCCCATCGACGCGGCGACGCTCGACTACCTGCGCCTCACCGGCCGCTCGCCCGAGCACATCGCGCTCGTCGAGGCGTACTCGAAGGAGCAGGGCCTCTTCCACACCGCGTCCACGCCGGACCCGGTGTTCAGCGACACCCTCGAGCTCGACCTCTCGACGGTGCAGCCGTGCCTGGCCGGGCCCGCGCGCCCGCAAGACCGCGTGCTGCTCAAGGACATGAAGGCGTCGTTCGCCAAGAACGTGAAAGACATCCTCAAGGTGGCTGACGGCGACGCGAAGCTCAGCGCGAAGGCGGTGGTGCAGCAGGGGCCCTCGCAGCGCTACGAGCTGACCAACGGCGCGGTGGTCATCGCGGCCATCACCTCGTGCACCAACACCTCGAACCCGTCGGTGCTGATGGGCGCGGGCCTGCTGGCGAAGAAGGCCGTCGAGCTGGGCGTCACCGTGAAGCCCTGGGTGAAGACGTCGCTCGCGCCGGGCAGCCAGGTGGTGACCGACTACCTCACCGAGGCGGGCCTGATGCCCTACCTCGAGGCCCTGGGCTTCCACGTGGTCGGCTACGGCTGCACCACCTGCATCGGCAACTCGGGCCCGCTCCCGCAGCCGGTCACCGAGGCCATCACCTCGTCGGGCATCGCGGCGGCGGCCGTCATCTCGGGCAACCGCAACTTCGAGGGCCGCGTGCACCCGCACGTGCGCATGAACTTCCTCGCCAGCCCCGGCCTGGTGGTGGCCTACGCCATCGCCGGCCACACCAACTGGGACCCGAACACCGAGCCCATCGCGCACGACAAGAACGGCAAGGCGCTCTTCTTGAAAGACCTCTGGCCCACCAACGAGGAGATCACCGAGGCCCTCAAGAGCGTCACCGCGCTGCAGTTCAAGAAGCGCTACGCCGACGTGCTCAAGGGCGACAAGCAGTGGCAGGTGCTCAAGGTGAAAGACGGCGCCACCTTCGAGTGGGACCCGAAGTCCACCTACGTGCGCAAGCCGCCCTTCTTCGACGGCATGCCGAAGGAGCCGGCGCCCATCAAGGACGTCACGGGCGCGCGGGTGCTGGCGCTGCTGGGTGACTCCATCACCACCGACCACATCTCGCCGGCCGGTGACATCGACAAGAAGGGCCCCGCGGCGAAGTACCTCACCGACCAGGGCGTCAAGCCCGAGGAGTTCAACTCGTTCGGCGCGCGCCGCGGCAACCACGAGGTGATGATGCGCGGCACCTTCGCCAACATTCGCCTCAAGAACCTGCTGGTGCCGGGGGTCGAGGGCGGGGTGACGAAGCACATGCCGTCGGGCGAGCAGCTGTCGATCTTCGACGCGGCGATGAAGTACCAGAAAGAGGGCACGCCCCTCGTCATCCTCGCGGGCGCCGAGTACGGCACCGGCAGCTCCCGTGACTGGGCCGCCAAGGGCACCTTCCTGCTTGGCGTCAAGGCCGTCATCACCAAGTCCTTCGAGCGCATTCACCGCTCGAACCTCATCGGCATGGGCGTGCTGCCGCTGCAGTTCGAGGCCGGCCAGGACGCGACGACGCTGGGCCTCGACGGCTCCGAGACCTACAGCATCTCGGGCGTGGCCGACGGCCTGGCGCCGATGAAGAAGCTCACCGTGACGGCGAAGGCCGACGGCGGCGCCACCAAGACGTTCACCGTGGTGACGCGCATCGATACGCCGAACGAGCTCGACTACTACAAGCACGGCGGCATTCTTCAGTACGTGCTGCGCCACCTCGCGAAGAGCTGACCGGCTCCTCCCCGGCGGGAACAGGCGGGCGTCGCCTCCTCGACGGAGCGGCGCCCGTCGCCGTTTCAGTGCTCGGCGCGGCGCTCGAGCCAGTCGTGCAGGAAGGCCTGCACCGCGGGGTGCGGCGACTGCTTGAACTGCGCGGGGGCCCCGACCTCGACCAGCCGCCCCTCGTGCAGCAGGCCCAGGCGGTCTCCCAGCTGGAAGGCCGACGGCAGGCTGTTGGTGACGAGCAGAATGGTGGCCGCGAGCTCCTTCTTCCCGACGAGCAGCGCCTCGTCGATGGCCTCGGTCAGCAGCGGGTCGAGCCCGGCGGTGGGGTCGTCGCAGAGCAGGATCTTCGGGCGCACGCCGTAGGCCCGGGCGAAGGCGAGCCGGGTGCGCATGCCGCCCGAGAGCTCCCCCGGGAGCTTGTGGGCGGCGCTCGCCAGGCCCACCAGGGTGAGCGTCTGGTGCACGCGCTCCTCGATGGCCTCGCGGGAAGGCAGCAGCTTGCGCTCGCGCAGGGGGAAGGCGACGTTGTCGAACACGCTCATCGAGTCGAAGAGGGCGCCCGACTGAAACTGAATGCCCAACAGGCCTCGCAGCTCCCGCAGCGCCTTGCCCGTGGCGGTGCCCAGGTCCTGGCCGTCGAGCAGCACCTCGCCGGCGTCGGGCTGCATCAGGCCCTCGATGAGCTTGAGCAGCACCGTCTTGCCCGAGCCCGAGCGGCCCAGGAGCACGAAGGTCTCTCCTTCTTCGATGGCGAGCGAGACGCCCTTGAGCACCTGGTTGTCGCCGAAGGCCTTGTGCACCTCGCGCAGCTCGATGATGGCCTTCACCTCGTCACGTCCATCGCAGCATCATCTCGCAGGTCTCGTCGCCGCGGGCGCGGCACTTCACCTCGTCAGCCTCGAGCAGGGTCGAGCCCGCCAGCTCGACCGACTTGCCGGCCCAGCCCAGCACCGAGAGGCAGTGCGCGCGGTGGGGCTGCGCGAAGGCCGAGAGGCGAAGGCGGCAGCTGGTGTCGGCTGGCTCGGCGAGCTCGAGGTGGCCCGAGTCGTAGTGGGCGCTCCACAGCTTGCCGGCGCGCTCGAAGATGAAGGTGGGGGAGCCGAGCCGGTAGAAGAGGCGGAACAGCTTCGGCAGCGTCTCGGCGGCCGCCCACGCGCCCATCACCTTGCACAAGGCGAGGTCGCCGGCGCCGAAGAGCCGGTCGGCGGTGACGTTGAGGGCGATGAAGTGCTCCATCGGCACCCAGCCGTGCGGCAAGACGTGGCGGTCCACCACCTCGCGCGTGGGGCCGGGGAGCGCCTCGCGCAGCCGCGCGCTGCCCTCGTCGCCGTGGTGCTGTTGCACCCACTTGAGGCGGGCGAGCACGGCGATGCCTTTGCAATGCGCCATCACGGGCCCCGGGGCTGGGGTGACGATAGCCGCTCTGCCCTGCTCAGCGCGAACTGGCCCGGCGGCGCGCCTCTTCTTTGAGGGCCGCGGCCTCGGCGTCGAGGGCCCGCATCCACTTCGAGATGGAGTCCTTCCACACCGCCACGGCCTGCTCGCCCAGCGCGGTCATCGACTTCGGCACCGGCTGCACGGCCAGCAGCGCGCGGTAGTTCTCCACGACGCGCCGGTGCGCCTCGAGGAGCTTGACGGCGTCGCGCCGGGTGAGCGTCGGGCGCTCCTGCAGCGCCCTGGCCTGCTTGCGCCACGCGGCCACGCCGTCGCTGTACTCGAAGTAGTGGGCCTCGGCCCAGGTGGCCTCGGGCTTGACCGCGAAGGCCTGCGCGCGCTTCACCAGGGCGGCGACCTCGTCGGCGTCACCGGCTGCGAGCAGGAGGCTGAGCATCACGGTGACCATGGCGCGCAGGTTAGCCCAACCATGGGCTCGCGTTCGCCCGCCGGCGCCGTTACACGCCTGCCCGACATGACGACCCGCACGTGGGACCTCGTTCTCTTCGGCGCGACCGGCTTCACCGGCGCCCTCGTCGCCGAGTACCTCTCTCAACACGCCCCGCCCGAGGTGCGCATCGCGCTCGCGGGGCGCAACCGCGACAAGCTCGACGAGGTGAAGCGCGGGCTGGGCGCGGCGGGGGCACGCTTCGGCGTGTTGCTCGGTGACAGCGCCGATCCGGCCTCGCTGCGCGCCATCGCCGAGGCGACCCGCGTGCTCTGCACCACCGTGGGGCCCTACGCGAAGTACGGCCTGCCCCTCGTCGAGGTCTGCGCGCGCGCGGGCACGCACTACTGCGATCTCACCGGCGAGCCCCAGTTCATGCGCCGCTCCATCGACCTCGCCGACGACCTCGCGAAGGCGTCGGGCGCGCGCATCGTGCACACCTGCGGCTTCGACTCGATCCCGTCGGACCTCGGCCTGCTGACGCTGCACGAGTTCGCGAAGTCGCGCGGCCTCTCGGGCCGGTTCAAGCACGTCGCGGTCGCGGTGAGCCTCAAGGGCGGCTTCAGCGGCGGCACCGTGGCCTCGCTCCTCCACGGCGTCGAAGAGGCCATGGCCGACCGCGCGGTGCGGCGGCTGATGGGCGACCCGTACGCGCTGAGCCCCGACCGCGCGAAGGAGCCCGACCTGGGGCGCCAGCGCGACCTCGCGGCGGTCCGCTACGACGACCTCCTCGAGACGTGGACGGCGCCCTTCGTGATGGCGAGCGTCAACACGCGGGTGGTGCGGCGCTCGAACGCGCTGCTCGGCTACCTCTACGGGCGGGAGCTCGAGTACCGCGAGGTGACGTCGCTGAGAAAGGGGCTCAAGGGCCTGGCCTACGGCGCGATGCTGACGGCGGGCATGGGCGCGCTGCTGGCCTCACAGGCCTTCAAGCCCACCCGCGCCCTGGCGCGGCGGCTGCTCCCGAAGCCGGGCGAAGGCCCCGACAAGGCCGCCCGCGACGCCGGCTCGTTCAAGTTCCGGTTCGAGGGCGAGACCGTCGAGGGCGAGCGCCTCCACGCGAAGGTCGTCGGCACCTCGGACCCGGGCTACGGCGAGACCGCGAAGATGCTGTCACACGCCGCCCTCTGCCTGGCGCAAGACGAGGCGAAGCTGCCCCCGCGCGCTGGCGTGCTGACGCCCGCGACGGCGTTGGGCATGCCGCTGGTGGAGCGGCTGCGCGGCGCGGGCATGACGTTCGACGCCTTTCCCGGCAAGCGCTGAAGGTCGCGCCTTGTCGGCCGGCAGCCGGCGGGCCACCATGCCTCGCATGGAACCACGCGACTACCTCACCCGGGCCGGGCTCTCGTTGTCCGAGCAGTTGGTGCGCGCGGCCCAGACGGCGCTGTGGGGCGTGCTCGACGAGACGCGCAAGGCCTCCATTCCCGCCACGCCGCACGCGCTCGCCCGGCTCTACGCCTACCCGGTGCCGAAGCTCTCGGCCGACGGGACGTGCAGCCTCGTCGACGAGCTCGAGCCCGAGCCGTACGACCTCGCCGCCGCGCTCGGCGGCCGCGGCATGCGCAACACGCTCTCGCTGATGGTGATGTCGGGCTTCCTCGAGCGCGTGCTGGAGCGCTGCCCCATCGACTGGCTGGGCGTGTACCAGCGCCGGCAGCGGCCCTCGGGCCCCGCCCTGGTGAAGCTCGCCTCGCGCGGCGCCCCCAGCCGCGCCGAGTTCCCGCTCACCGACGACTTCGAGCAGCGCAGCACCAACGTGGCGGTGGCCAGGACCGGCACGGCCCGCGTCATCGACGACGTGCAGGCCCACGCGCGCGCTGGCGGCGCCTACTACGAGTGCAGCCCCACGGTGCGCAGCGAGGCGTGCCTGCCGATCTTCGCCACCGACGGCACCGTGGTGGGCATCGTCGACGCCGAGCACTCCACCGTGGGGGCCTTCGACGAGGAGCGGCTCGGCTGGGTGGCCGCGCTGGCCCTCGAGGTCGCCAGCCACCTGCCGCTGCGCTGAGGCGAGCTCCCTCGGTGCGCATCGGCTTCGTCACCGCGCAGTTCCTCGACGGGCTCGCCGACGACGACCTGCTCGCCGCGCGCGCGCTCGAGGCGCGGGGCGCGTCGGTGTCACCGGTGGTGTGGAACGCCCCGCTCGACGCCAGCGCCTTCGACGCCCTCGTCCTTCGTTCTCCATGGGACTGGTACCGACACCGGCCTGCGTTCCGCGCCTACCTGGCGGGGCTCTCGACCACCCCGGTGCGCGTCTTCAACCCGCCCGCGCTGCTCAGCCGCTTCGCCGACAAGACGTACTTCCGGCACCTCGGGGCGCTGGGCGTCGAGACGGTGCCGACGGTGTTCTTCACGCCCGAGCGGCTCCACGAGGTGCCGGCCGCCCTCGCCGAGCGAGGCTGGAGCCGCGCGGTGCTCAAGCCGTCCTTCACCGCCAACGCCGCGGGCGCGCACCGCTTCGAAGCAGGGCAGGTCCAGCAGGCCGTCGACGCCGCGCGACGGTACGAGGTGGACTCGGAGTGGATGCTGCAGCCGTACCTCGAGGGCATCGAGCGCGAGGGCGAGTGGTCGTTCGTCTTCTTCTCGGGGCGCTTCTCCCACGCCGTGCGCAAGGCCCCGCGCGAGGGCGACTTCCGCGTGCAGGCAGAGCACGGCGGCACCAGCCGCCTGGCCGCTCCCCCGTTGACGCTCCTCAAGGCCGCGCAGCGGGTCGTGGACCTCGCGGTGCCATCAGCGCTCTACGCGCGGGTCGACGGGGTCGACGACGACGGCGGCCTTCGCCTCATGGAGCTCGAGGTGGTCGAGCCCGAGCTCTTCTTCCGCCTGCACCCAGAGGCCGCGGGCCGGTTCGCCGAGGCGCTCCTCGCGCACATGTAGGCCCGTGGGAAAGCTCCCAATCGCCCGCGCGGCGGGGGCTATGCTGCGCCGCGATGCGCGTCTCGATGGTCCTCTCAGTCGATGGAACCATCGCCTCGCTCACGAACGACGCGCAGCCGCTCGACCCGGCGCTCCGGGTCGGCGCCAGGGTCGAGCACGTCGCGTTCTTGCGCCCCGTGCTCCCCATCGTGGTCGAGGCGCGCCGCGCGCGGACGGCCGCCCGCACGCTGCTGTTGGGCAACACGCCGTGGGAGGTGACGTGCGACCTGGCGGTGGACGGCTCGACGTTCGTGACGCTGCGCCGGGGCGCGCTCGACGTCGGCCTCACCCTGGCGGGCCTCGAGCTGGTCGACGTGCTGCTGTCGGGCCAGCCGCTGTCGCGGGTGCTGCTCGAGCTCTGTCGCGCGGCCGAGACCGCCTTCCCCGGCTCCGCGCCCGCGGTGGTGCTGCTGGGCGAAGACGGGCTCTTGCGGTTCGGCGCAGGCGCTGGCGTGCCGCCGCGGCTGCGCGAGCTGTGCGAGCACCTGGCGCCCAGCGAGAGCCGGGGCGTGTGCAGCGAGTGCATCTCGACCAAGCGCACCGTCTTCGTCGACGACGTCACCACCGACCCGCGCTTCGCCGAAGACGAGCAGGTGGTGGCCAGCGGGGTGCGCAGCTGGTGGGCGTGGCCCATCATCACCTTCAGCAGCGAGGTGGTGGGCGCCTTCACGGTGTCGGGCCCGGTGCCGGGGTTGCCCACCGAGCGGCACACCAACATCATGAGCACCCTGGTGCGCTTCGCGGCCCTGGCCATCGAGCACTCGAGCAACGAGCGCACCACCCGGGACATGCTGGAGCGGTACCACCTCGTCGCCGAGGCCAGCACCAACGTCATCTACGACTGGAACCTGCGCAACAACCACCTCGAGTGGAGCCCGCGCATGAAGCAGGTCTTCGGCTACGAGCACGAGCTGAGCTTCGACTGGTGGGAGTCGTGCCTGCACCCGGCCGACCGCGACCGCGTGGTGACGACGCTCCAGGACGCGCTCATCGAGCGGCGCAAGACGTGGGGCGAGACGTACCGGTTCCGGCGCAAGAACGGCAGCTGGGCCACCGTCATCGACCGCGGGCACCTGCTCTTCGACGACGCCGGCGTTCCTTCGCGGCTCATCGGCGAGATGAGCGACGTCTCGGGCCAGCACCTCCTGCAGGCGCGGCTGGCCCTCACCGAGCGCCTGGCGTCGGTGGGCACGCTCGCGGCCGGGGTGGCCCACGAGATCAACAACCCGCTGGCGTGGATCACCTCGAACCTGCAGTTCGCCGTCGAGGAGCTGACCCGGCTCAGGCGCGAGACGAGCCTCTTGGGGCTCGACGAGGTGACCGAGGCCCTCAGCGACGCGCGCGTCGGCGCCGACCGCGTCAGCACCATCGTGCGTGACCTCAAGGTGTTCTCGCGCGCGCCCGACGAGCAGACCGGCCTGGTCGACGTGCGGCGCGTCATCGAGTCGGCCATCACCATGGCGCGCAACGAGATTCGGCACCGCGCTCAGCTCGAGCGCCGCCTCGACGACGTGCCGCTGGTGAAGGGCAACGAGGGCAAGCTGAGCCAGGTCTTCCTCAACCTGCTCATCAACGCGGCCCACGCGGTGCCCGACGGTGACGTCTCGAACCACAGCATCGTGGTGTCCACCGGCGTGGACAAAGACGGCAACGCGGTGGTGCAGGTGCGCGACACCGGGCAGGGCATCTCTCCCGAGGTGCTGCCGCAGATCTTCGACCCCTTCTTCACCACCAAGCCGGTGGGCCAGGGCACCGGCCTGGGCCTCTCCATCTGCCACAGCATCGTGACGAGCCTCGGGGGCTCGATTCAGGTCGAGAGCGCGCTCGGCCGCGGCACGACCTTCAAGGTGACGCTGCCGCGCGCGGCGGTCGACACCCGCAAGTCACCCGCCCCCATCGCCACCCCGGTGCCCGTGGCGCGCGGCGTGGTGGCGCTCATCGACGACGAGCCGTCGGTGCTGATGGCGCTCAAGCGCCTGCTGGGCCCGCTGCACGAGGTGAGCGCGTTCTCGGAGGCGAGGGCGGCGCTCGAGGCGCTGCCGCAGCTGCGGCCCGACGTCATCTTCTGCGACGTGATGATGCCCGAGATGTCGGGCACCGAGGTCTTCCACCGGCTCCGCGCCAGCCACCCCCAGCTCGCCGAGCGCGTCGTCTTCATGACGGGCGGCGCCTTCAGCGAGTCGGCCCGTGACTTCCTCGACGAGGCGCGGCGGCCGATTCTCGACAAGCCCTTCACAGCCGAGGGCGTCCGGAAGATCGCCAACGAGCAGGTGGCGCGGGCCCGGTCCACCAGCTGAAGTGAGGCCGATGCGCGCCCTGCCCCTTCGGCTGCTCCTCCTCTGGCTGGCGGCGTGCGGGCCCGCGCTCGACCCAGCGGTCGGCCGCGTGCAGCAGCCGCTGCCCTCGACGACGCTCGTCATCAGCCAGGTGTTCGGCGCGGGCGGCGCCATCGGCACGCCCTCGCCCCCGCCGTACCGCACCGACTTCGTGGAGCTGCACAACACCTCGGGCGCGACGGTCGCGCTCGGCAACACCACCGTGCAGTACGCGTCGGCGCTGGGCACCAACTGGCTGGTGGCCGACTTCGACCCCGGCGCGAGCGTGCCAGCCGGCGGGTACCACCTCATCGCCTTCTCGTCGGGCATGTCGACGCGTGGCGCGCCGCTGCCCACGCCTGACACCGTCAACCCGCTCATCGACCTGGCGCGCTCGGACTTCAAGCTGGCGGTCGTCGATGGCGTGGCGCCGCTGTCGGCCTCCTGCCCGCTGGCCACGGCCGAGGCCGCGCGGGTGATCGACTTCGTGGGCGCGGGCACCGCCAACTGCTTCGAGGCAGCGGGAGGCGCCGCCGACGCAGGCGCGCCGGCGCCCTCGGTCACCACCGGCCTGGTGCGCCGCGCCGAAGGCTGCCTCGACACCGACGTGAACGCGCTCGACTTCGAGGCCACCACGCCGGTGGCGAGGAACAGCGCATCGCCGGCCGTCTTCTGCTTCCCCGATGGTGGCTCGAGCGGCACGCCCGACGCGGGGAGCGTGCCGGGCGACGCAGGCCTCGACGCAGGGCCAGCGCCGTTCGACGCGGGCTTCGACGCAGGCGCCATGACGCCGGTCGACGCCGGCCGACCCGACGCGGGCCTGCCTCCGCCCGACGCTGGCGCCGTGGTTCCTGACGCGGGTCCTTCGAGCGACGCGGGCTCCCCGCCTGACGCCGGCACCGCGCCGCCGCTCAACGCGAGGTCGGGCTGTCGCTGCTCGTCGGTCGACGCCTCGACGTTCCTGCTCGCGTTGGGCGTGGTGGCGCTCGCGCGGCGTCGTCGGTGAGCTGCGCGGCGGCGTCGGCGGTGGCGTCGTCGTCGGTGGCGTCGAGAACGTCGCCGCTGGCGCGATGGAGGCTCATGTCACCGACGTCCTCACCGAACCGCCGGCGCCGAGCCTCCAGAGCCCGTTGACTTGATATTGAGTTCTTGAGACTCTTTTATTCATGATCGACTCCCTCCTCCTGAATCGGGCGCGCGGTGTGTTGTGGGGCCAGGCGGTGGGTGACGCGCTGGGCACCACGGTGGAGTTCGAGCGCGCCGACGCCATCGCGGCCAGACATCCCACCGGGCACCGGGAGCTGGTGGGGGGTGGCCCGTTCGGGCTGCTGCCGGGGCAGATCACCGACGACACCGAGCTGGCGCTCTGCCTCGCCCGCAGCCTCGCGGCCCAGGGCCGCTACGACGAAGACGACGCGGCGGGCCGCTACCTGGCGTGGTGCCTCGGCGGTCCTCCCGACTGCGGCGGCACCACGCGGCGCGCCTTCGGTGCAGCAGTGAAACCGGGCGGCGCCGTCGCCCAGACCGTGAGAGCGCGCGCCTCGCGCGACAGCCAGGCCAACGGCGCGCTGATGCGGGTGAGCCCGCTGGCCGTCTTCGGGTGCGCGCTCGAGCCCGAGGCGCTCGCCCGGCTGGCCGCCGCCGACGCCACCCTCAGCCACCCGCACCCGGTGTGCGTGGCGGCGAACGAGGTCTTCTGCTTCGCCATCGCGCACGCGCTCCGCACCGGCGCCACCGGCGTCGAGGTGTTCGAGGCCACCCTCACGTGGGCGCGCGCGACGCCGAGCTGCGCCGAGGCGCTCCCGACGCTGGAAGACGCGCGCCGCGAGCTGCCGCGCGACGCCTTCGCCAGCATGGGGTGGGTCCGCCACGCGCTGCAGGCCGCCTTCCATCAGCTGCTGCACGCGCGCGACTTCGAGCAGGCGCTCGTCGAGGTGGTGGGCCTGGGCGGTGACACCGACACCAACGGCTGCATCGCGGGCGCGCTGCTGGGGAGCGTACTGGGCGCCGACGCCATTCCCGCCCGGTGGGTCGAGGTGGTGAGGGCCTGCAGGCCGCGGCGCCCAATGGCCTTCTGGTGTCACGACCTCGACGCGCTGGCGGCCGCGCTCCTCGAGCCGCGCGCCTGACGCTCCCGCCGACGCCTCAGCGGGGTTGACGCGACCGTTGGCCGAGGAAGTGAAAGGCGAGCTGCTTCTCGAGGCGCTCGAGGGCCTGCGCGACGGCCGGCTCGAGCGGGCCTCGCAGGGCGCGCGCCTCGTCGACGATTCGGCCCGCGTCCGGCCGGCTCAGGGCGGCGGCCAACGTCGCGCGCAGCGCCCGCGTCGCCTCGACGATCTCGACCGCGCCGCTCAGCGACACCTCGGTCGCCTCGTGCGCCTCGAGCAACAAGCAGCGAAAGCGGCGGCACGTGAAGGGGCGCTCCGCGTAGACGCGGCAGGCGGTGCCCTCGAGCGCCGGGCACGGCTGGCGCGCGTGGTGTTGCCCGTCGACGACCTGGAGCGGCACCTTGAGCGCGGGCGCCTCGGCCTCGGTCAACGGCACGCGGTTGAAGAGCGTGCCGTCGCAGCAGAAGCCGCACGCCAGGCAGAGGCTCACGGGCGCCTCCATCGCCACACCGTCGCGGGCCGGTCCGACACGCTGTCCCACGCGGCAAGGCACGAGACGCCGTGCGCCTCGACGAAGTCCACCCGCGCCTTCGGGAGGAACTGGCGGCCCGGGTCGCCCACCAGCACCTCGGCCCCCCGCGCCACCAGCCCGTCGAGCCAGGGCACCAGCCGCGCGACCAGCGGGGCCTCGTAGAAGACGTCGCCCACCAACACCAGCTGCCACCCCTCGTCGGCGCCGACCCGGTCGTCGGCCGTCACCGTCACCGACACCCCGTTCGCGCGCGCGTTCAGCTGCGTGGCCTCGAGCGCGAGGAGGTCGAGGTCGTTGGCCTCGACGCGCGCGCCCTGCCTGGCCGCCGCGATGCCGGCCAGGCCTCCGCCGCAGCCGAAGTCGAGCACGTGCACCCCCGGGAGCGCGCGCTGCAAGAGGTGCCGCGCGAGCGCCAGGCTGCCCGGCCAGGCGTGCGCCCAGAACGGCGGCTCGAGCTGGCGCTGGAGCTGCGCCTCGAGCTCGAGCCACAGGGGCACCGGCTCGGGCGCCGTCCACGCGTGGAGGCCGGGGAGCGGCTCGGTGCGCGCCAGCGCTGTGCGGAGGTCGACCACGTCGGTCGCGGGCATACCCGCGTCAGGGGCTTTGCACCACGCGCACCAGCTTGAGCACCGAGGTGCACGCTCCACTCGACGTCGCTGGCTTCGTCGCGCGCGCCCGCGGAGCCGGCGAGCGACCAGTCGTGGAGCCCCCCGCGGCGACGCGCCCCGCCACCTCGCCGCCCTGCAGCGAACGGCCCTGCCGGGTGATGACGTTGATGACCGCCAGCTCGGCCGAGCCGCCGTAGAGCGCCGAGCCGGGGCCGCGAATGATCTCGAGCCGCTCGATGGTGTGCGCGAGCACGTGGTGGCCGAACTGGGTGCTCGAGTAGAGCAGCTCGTTCACCTCTTGCCCGTCGAGCATCACCAGCACCTTGCCCTCGTGCCCCCACAGGTTGCGGAAGGCGACGCCCACCACGCCCGAGACGTCGTGATGGAAGGTGAAGCCCGGCACCAACTGGAGCACCTCGAGCAGGTCCCTCGAGCCCGAGGCGACGATGTCGTCGCGCGTCAGCAGCACCACCACGTTGGGCGCCTCGAGGGCGGTGCGCGCGTCGCTGGTCGCGACCTCGACCCGGGTGTCGAGCAGGGCCTCGAGGGAGAGGTCGTCGACGTCGGCGCTGTCGGCCAGGGCCGGCGCGGCCCCAAGGCACACCATCAACGTCACGAGTCGGTGCGGCATCGGCGCGGCAAGGTAGGCGAGCGGCCCAGCGGCGCCAGCGCCTTCTTGCCCCTGCATCGCACGGGCGTCAGGCCGCGAGCGGCAGGCTCAACCGAAACACCGTGTGCCCGGGCTGCGACTCGAGCGTCAGCGCGCCTGAGTTGGCGTCGACCAACTTCCGCGCCAGCGGCAGGCCCAGCCCGGTGCCCTTCTCGCGCGTGGTGAAGAAGGGCTCGAAGACGCGCGCCTGCAGCTCCACGGGAATGCCCGGGCCCTCGTCGTGCACCTCGAGCACCCCGCGCCCGCCCTCGACGCGGCCCACCACGCGCACCGTCTGGCCGGCCTTCGAGACCTGCAGCGCGTTCTTCACCAGGTTCACCAGCGCGCTCGTCAACAGGCTCTCGTCCCCCTCCAGCCTGGCCGCGCCGACCTCGAGCACCAGCGCCACCCCCCGCGCGCTCGCTTCGCCCTGCAGGTGCCCGACGGCGCCGTGGACGAAGGGCGCGAGCTCGAACGGCGTCCTGGCCACCTTCTGCTCGCGCGCGAAGGCGAGGAAGTCTTCGACGATGCGCCCGAGGTAGTCGAGCTCGCGGCGAATGCGGCCGAGGTGCTCGAGCGCGTCTGGCACGCTGGGCTGCCCGCCGCGCAGCTCTTCGTCGAGCAGGCCGGTGAAGAGCTCGATGCCGCCCAGGGGGTTCTTCACCTCGTGCGCCACCCCGCCGAGCATCATCTTCAGCTGTCGGTCGCGGCTCTCGAGGCCGGCGCGCATCTGCTCCAGCGCGCGCGACAGCGCGGCGAGCTCGACGGTCTTCGCGTCGGTCGCGACCGGTGACGTCAGGTCTCCCTGGCCGATGACCTGCGCGACCTGCACCAACTGCTCGAGCGGGCGCGAGACCTGGCGGGCCGACAGCACCGCGGCGGCGGCGAGCAGCACCAGCGTCAGCGCGGCCAGCGCGACGAAGGCGTTGCGGAGGTCGGCCAGCGGCCCGAAGAAGGCGGCGCTCCCCTCGACGGCGACGACGGCCACCACCTTCCCGTCCTGCAGCACCGGCGCGTAGCCCGTCTTGTAGAAGGCGCCGTCGGTGCCCTTGAAGAGCACCTGCGACGCGTTGGGCGCGCCGGCGAACACCTGCTCGAGCTCGAGCGCGTCGCGGAGCAACTCTGGCGCCTCGGCCCCGGGCGGCAGCCCGCCGCCGACGTCGATGAGCGCCCTGCGCTGCGCGTCGAAGATGAAGAGCCGCCGGGTGCCCGACGCCTGCTGCGCCGCCTCGAGCGTCTTCTTCAGCGAGCGCCAGGTGCGGCTGCCGTCACCGACCGCGTCTTCGGGCGTGAGGGCCAGCACCCGCTCGGGGCTCACCTGCGCAGCCACCGTCGCGGCCACGGCCGACAACGACTCACCGAGCTGCTGCTCGAGCACGTTGCGGCTGGCGCGGAACAAGAGGAACCCGCCGAAGACGAGCAGCGCCAGGGTGGGCACCAGGAAGGCCAACAGCAGGCGGGCGCGGAGCGTCACGGAGCGGCCATCAAAGCAAAGGGCCGCGCGCTTTCGTCAGCTCTTCTTGGCGTTCTTGCTGGCGAGGATCTCGCCGATGAGCGCCATCGACTCGTCGTCGAAGTTCAAGAACTCGACGCCCATGCCGGCCACCCGCCCCTCGACCCCGGGCGGGTTCACCCGCACCACGCGCCCCATGCCCTCGACGAGCCGGCTGCCGTCTTTGAGCGAGAACTGCAGGTAGATGATGCTGCCCTCGGCCTTCGGGTGGTCGGTGCGAATGAACATGCCGCCGGCCGACAGGTTGACCGAGTACTCGGCCAGGAAGTCCTCGAAGGTGTTGAAGCGGTACTGCACGAGCAGGGACAGCGCGGTCCTCGCGAACCGTCGCTTCTCTGAACCCGGCTCGTCACTGTCGCTCATGAATGACAGTGTAGCTGTGTCGGCGGCGGTATGCCGCTTCGTCGTTGGCCCGGTCTGCGTCAGACTCGTGACGCCATGGCGGTGAACGACCTCCTCAGAACGGTGCGGCTGGGTGGCCAGCAGGCGCGCGTCGCGGCCACCTCGCTGCTCGAGACGGCCCAGGCCGGCGCGCTGCGGCCCCACGAGGTCACCGAGGTGAAGCAGCTGCTGGCCTCGCCGGAGCTGCACGACGTCTTCAAGGACGGGCTGGGCACCTCGCTGCGCGAGGCCCTGGGCGGCGGCGGCTTCCCGGTTCGCGACGTCAAGGCGCTGTTGCCCAACCCGAGGTCGCTCGACCCCCGCAACCTCGGCCAGCGCTTCGGCGCCGACCTGACGCTGATGCAGCAGCAGCTGATCGACCCGCGGCTGCCGAAAGACGAGAACGCCGAGCGCATGGTGGCGTTCTTCTCGGCCTACGCCGAGCGCTTCGTCGAGCTGGCACACCCCGGCGCGCACCTGCCCGACGCGCCCGTCACCGCGATGCGCCCCGAGGACCAGGCCAAGGCGCTCAAGCAGTTCGAGAAGGCGCTGGCCGACGGCGGCTTCAAGGAGCTCACCGACCGCACCACCGGTCGCGACGGGCTGGCCGTCGGGCGCTCGCTGCTGGACTCGAAGTCGGTCGACGAGCTGCGCCAGAAGACGAAGGAGCTCTCGCTCGAGGGGCCCGCGCGGCGCGACCCGGAGAACCCCAACGCCGCCACCTCCATCGCCGTCAGCGCGGCGCACCAGCGGCTCATCAAGGAGAAGAAGGACGAAGAAGAAGAGGTGAAGGCGCGGCGGCGCGGGCGCGAAGGCAAGCTCGGCAGCAACATGTTGTGGAACGCGCTGCACCTCTTCCGCGACGGCGCCGAGGGCCCCGAAGAGAAAGAGGCGCTCAACAAGCTCATCGTCACCGCGGGCCTGCTGCTGGTCTTCGTGGCGGTGATGCTGGCCGTCTTCCTGCTGACCATCTGACGCGCTCTCGTGCGCGCCGACTGGCCAGAGCTGAGCGACCTGCTCCTCGACGTCGACCCGCTGACGCTGGCGCGGCGGCCCGTGCCTCGCGCGAGGGTGAACGCGGCGCTCGCGCGGCACGGCATGCGGGCTGGCCGTCGCATCGTCGACGCCATCGCGGGCGCCGACGTGCTCGACGAGGCCGCGGTCGACGGCGTGCTGGTGCGCTCGCACACCGAGCTGCAGCGCCTGGCGGTGGAGTTCCGCAACGGCGTGCGGCTCCAGCAACTCCTGCGCCCCCTGCTCGAGGTGCTGCGCGCCGAGGTGACGGAGCGCCCGCTGCGCGTCGTCGACGTCGGCTGCGGGCTGGGCTTCGTGGTGCGGTGGCTCGCGGCGCACGGGCAGCTGGGTGACGACGTGGAGCTGGTGGGCTGCGACTTCAACCCCGCCCTCATCGGCCTGGCGCGGCGGCTGTCGGCGGAGGAGGGGCTGCGCTGCGAGTTCCGCCTCGCCAACGCCTTCACGCTCGAGCGGCGCGCGCACGTCTTCATCTCCACCGGCGTGCTGCACCACTTCCGCGGCGCCGCCCTGTCGCGCTTCTTCGGGCAGCAGGCGCAGGCCGGCGCGAAGGCGATGCTCCACTGCGACATCAAGGCGTCGTGGGCCGCGCCGCTGGGCTCGTGGCTGTTTCACCAGGCGCGCATGCGCGAGCCGCTGGCCCGACATGACGGCGTGCTGTCGGCGGTGCGCGCGCACCCGGCGAGCGTGTTGCTCGACGCGGCGAGCACGGGCGGCCGCCCGCTGCGCTACGCGCTCCACGACGGCGAGTGGGCGCCGCTGCCCCTGCTGCGCTCGATGAACACGGTGGTCGGGCTCGACGCCGCCCTCGAAGCGCCGCTGCGCGCGAGGTTGGGCGCCTCGCAGGCACGCCTGGGCGGCTTCGCGTGAGCCCCTGGCTGCTGGCCCTCCTGGTGGTGGTGGACGGCACGCTGTGCGGCTTTCGCGCCGCGGCGGGGAGGAACCCGAGGCTCTTCCTCCGCTCGTACTACCTGGCGTCACTTGGGCGCGGCGCGGGGCGCTCGCTGGTGGTGCTGGCGGTGTTCGCCGGCGCGGCGCTGCTGGTGTGGGAGTTCAGCCCCGAGGGCTTCGACGCGCTCCTGTTGGCCGCCGACGCCATGGTGCAGGTCTACGGCGTCTACGCGGTGGTGACGTTGAGCGCGCTGGGCCTCTACGTCATCGGGCACTTCGACCTGGGCGTGCTGGCGACGGTGCTGGTGCTGGGCCCGTTCACGCTCGCCAGGCCCTTCGTCATCATCGCTGGCGCCGCGTGGGCCGCGGGGTCGGCGCCTCACCCGCTCAGCGTCGCCCTCTGCGTGATGTCGGCGGTGGTCATGGTGTCGTTCGAGCGGCTCTTGGACGTGGGCGCGCCACCGTGGCGGGGGGTGCTGCCGGAGTCGTGAGCGTCGGGGCCGGGGCTGCCTCAGCGCACCCAGATGGACCGCGGGGTGCGCCACGAGGCCTGGCCGACGTAGCAGGGCGAGGAGTAGTAGTCGCCGTGTTGGAACGCGGCCCGCACGCCGTCGGCCGGGAAGAGCGCGACGTACGAGGGGCAACCACCGTAGGAGCCGCCCGGCCGAACGCCGAAGTCGCCCATGACGCCCAGGCCGGTGCCTCCGATGTTCTGGTACAGCGCGTTCTGCGGGCACAGGCTCCAGCGCTCGTAGATGCGCCCTGACGACCACTGGTACGAGAACGAGAGCCCGGCCGGCGCACCGCTGGCGGCGGAGTACGAGACGAAGTCGAAGGTCCTCGCGCCCCGGTCGAAGAGCGAGAAGTAGGTGTCGTTCCCGAACGAGTCCCACACCTGCTGAAAGCCCAGCGCGTTGACGTCGGCCTGCGCGAGGTGCGCGACCGTGCCCGCTGGCACCGTCGGCTGCAGCAGCTGCGCGGGCGCGAGCGCGGCGTTCGTCCTCGCGGCGTCGTAGGCGGTCTGCGGAACGTCGTTCTCGGCGTAGACGCGGGTCCACCCGCCGCCGCGGCGGGTCATGTCACACGACGCCTGCAGGGGCGCGAGGGGGCCGGCGAGGTCGGGGTCGATGGTGTACGTGCCAGACACGGCGATCCCCGCGTCGCGAAGCGCGCGGCAGTTGGGGGCCAGGCACGCGCCGCCGTCGCCGACGAAGCCGGTGTTGCACGTGCAGCCGAACGAGCCGGTGTAGTTCTGGCAGGTCGCGAAGGGCGAGCAGCCGCCGTTGCCGGTCGCGCACTCGTTGACGTCGGTGCACACGCCGCCGTCGCCCGCGTAGCCCGCGGCGCACGCGCACGAGAAGGTGCCGGGCGTGTTGGTGCAGGTGGCGTTCGCCGCGCAGCCGCCGTTGCCCGTCGCGCACTCGTTGACGTCGTTGCACACCCCACCATCGCCTTGGTACCCCGCGACGCACGCGCACGAGAAGCTGCCGGGCGCGTTGGCGCAGGTGGCGTTCGCCGCGCAGCCACCGTTGCCGGTCGCGCACTCGTTGACGTCGTTGCACACCCCGCCGTCGCCTTGGTACCCGGCCACGCACGCGCACGAGAAGCTGCCGGGGGCGTTGGTACAGGTGGCCCTCGGCGAACAGCCGCCGTTGCCCGTCGCGCACTCGTTGACGTCGGTGCACACGCCGCCGTCGCCCGCGTAGCCCGCGCCGCACGCACACGAGAAGCTGCCGGGCGCGTTGGTGCAGGTGGCGTTCGCCGCGCAGCCGCCGTTGCCCGTCGCGCACTCGTTGATGTCGGCACACACGCCGCCATCGCCTGCGTACCCGGCCACGCACGCGCATGAGAAGGCGCCAGGCGCGTTGGTGCAGGTGGCCCTCGGCGAGCAGCCGCCGTTGCCCGTCGCGCACTCGTCGACGTCGCTGCATACCCCGCCATCACCGGCGAAGCCCGCGCCGCAGGCGCAGGAGAAGCTGCCGGGCGCGTTGGTACAGATGGCGCTCGCCGCGCAGCCGCCGTTGCCCGTCGCGCACTCGTCGACGTCCACGCACACGCCCCCGTCTCCTGCGTAGCCCGCGACGCACGCGCACGAGGAGGCCCCGGGCGTGTTGGTGCAGGTGGCGCTCGCCGCGCAGCCGCCGTTGCCCGTCGCGCACTCGTCGACGTCGACACACACCCCACCATCTCCAACATGGCCCGCCAGGCAGTCGCACCGCGCGCCGCCGGGGAAGTTGGAGCAGGTGGCCATGGCCGCGCACCCGCCGTGCGCGGTCGCGCACTCGTCCAGGTCCACGCAGGCGCCGCCGTCACCGGCGAAGCCCGCGCGGCACACACAGGCGTAGCCGCCGACGCGGTTGACGCAGGTGGCCTCGGGAGGACACCCGCCGTGGTTGGCGGCGCACTCGTCGACGTCGGCGCAGGTCAGCCCATCACCGGCGAAGCCCCCCTTGCAGGTACACGTCCGCGAGGCGCCCGACGCCACGCAGAGGGCGTGCTCGCTGCACCCGCCATTGACGGGCGACGCGCAGGCGTCGTGCCCTGTGGCGCCGCCGCCGTCGGCCTCACCGCCGCCCACCGGCGCGCCCGCGTCGGCCTCCGCCCGGCCTCTGATGCAGCCCCCGGCGACGAGCCCCCAGAGGGAGACCAACAGGCAGAGCCGGGACGAGCTGTTCATGCCCGAACGCTAGGGCGCAGGCGCGCCGCTGGTCGTACCTCAACTGAGGTAGACGAACGCGCTCAGCGAAACGCGTGCAGCAGCCACGGCACCACGTGCCCCGTCGTCACCAGCCCCATGTGGTCGAGCCGCCGCGACTGAAACGACACCACCTTCGCCTTGCGCACCCGCGCCGGCAGCTCGTCGTAGAGGTAGGGCAGCTGCTCGAGCTTCACCGCCTCGGGGTGCTTCTTGAGGAACCACTCGGCGCGCTGCTGGGTGTCGAAGCCCACCAGGACCAACTGCCGCGTCTTCTCTTCAGCCGCGCTCACCCAGTCGCGAAACTCGTCGTCGTTGCCGTAGAGGCCGTCGACGAGCATCACCTGCTCGAGCGGCTCGTGCGCGAGCCACTCCACGATGGTCTTGTAGGCGCCCGAGTGCCCCACCACCACCAGCCGCTCCGGAGGCTTGAGGCGGGTGCGCCGCTCCACCATCGCCAGCAACGACTTCACGTCGCTCCAGAAGATGGGGTCGCCGCGCCCGCTGCGCGCCTCGGGCACGATGAAGAGCGCGTTGCGGCCCGAGTCGCGGAACTGCGCCAGCAGCTGGTGCTCGAGCACCGCGCGGTCGACGTCGGTGAAGAACCCGTGCAGGTAGATGACGGTGACGGCGGTGGCCGGCTTGAACGCGCGCGGCCTCCACACGTGCACCGCGCCCTGGCCCGACGTGCCGAACCGCACGTGCCGGCCGTCTTCATTGAGCTGGTCGGCGAGCTCGTTCTCGGTCGTCACCTGCACCGACGCCATCGCGGGCGAGAGCGGCTCGGGCGCCTGCAGGAGCAGCAGCGCGGTGACGGCGAGCGAGAGCACGTCAGGGCTGCTTCGAGGTCACCAGCATGTGCTTCGAGAGGCCCTTGTCGAGGTAGCCGTAGCGGAAGGGCAGCGGCTTCGCCGTCTTCCACAGCTCGCGGAAGTCGGCGTTGTAGGCCGGGTTCGCCCCGAGGAACGACTCGTTGAACTTGCCGAAGGCCTGCTGGTGAAAGCCCGCCTTCTTCGCGAACACCGGCGGAATGCCCGTCGAGTCGCTCACCATGAACTCCATGTGGCCCAGGAGGAAGTTGCGAATGGTCGAGAACTGGTCGCGCCACAGCAGGTAGCTGGCGGCCTTCGTCATGGCGACGACGCGGCCCTTGCCCTCGAGGTAGCGCTTCATGCCCTCGTCGAGGCCGAAGTTGGTGTCCGACAGGTTCTGCGCGAAGTGGCGGTGCACGCGGGCCCTCGTCTTCGGGTCCTCGCCCTTCTTCACGAAGACCAGCTCGAGGTTGTCGAAGGCCTCTGAGAAGTCGGGCGACACCCAGGCCTTGTGGAGCAGCTTCGCCGACTTCTCCTCGGTCGCCTGCAGCTCGGCCGCGCTCAGGTACCGCAGGCTGCCGTCGGGGTTGGTCTTCACGTACTTCAGCGAGACCGGCTCGAAGCCGTGCACCGCCAGGCCGATGAGGAAGAAGGACAGCTGGCCGGGCAGCTCGCCGCGCTGGCCCTTCATCAGGTTCTCGGTCTTCGAGTCGTTGGCCACCAGCAGGCCCGACGAGGTGGCCCGAATGAGCGCCAACGACTGGGCGAGCTCCTTCGACGTG
The DNA here is from genome assembly GCA_014879945.1 of Myxococcus sp. Classification (GTDB taxonomy): domain Bacteria; phylum Myxococcota; class Myxococcia; order Myxococcales; family Myxococcaceae; genus Xiheimicrobium. The sequence goes on along the minus strand of JACSRE010000442.1, from coordinate 19,427 downwards.
ATGGTGTCGATGCGGCGCGGGTCGCCGGCGTGCTCCAGCGAGATGGTGGTGATGTCGGTGGCGTCTGGGTAGGTGGTGAGCGCCGAGATGAGGTCGCCGCCGCCGAACGGGTACACCACGGTGGTGGGCAGCCCCGCGGGCTTGAGGTTCTGGATGAAGGGCATCGCCTCGGCGACCCACGTCTTCTTGTAGAGGTCGGTGCGGCGGTTGAGCTCCTTGCAGTGCGCCTCGACCACCTTCACGTCGAAGCTCGCGGGGATGGGCTCGTCACCGGCGCAGGCGACGACCCGGTAGAGCACCTTCACCTGCCTGGTGAAGTCGAGCGCGTCTTGAGACGGCGCGGGAGCAGCAGGAGCCTGCGTGAGCACGGCGACGAGGACAGACAGGAGCATGACCGCGTGACGTAGCATGACGTCTCGAATTCGCCCCTCTCGTCTCGCGCGACGGGTTCTTGGTCGCCATCCTCCCGGCCTGCGCTACACCCTGCCCTCTCTCGTGAGCTCTCCCCGCTCCTTCGGCCTCTGGTCTGGCGTCGGCCTCGTCATCGCCAACATGGTGGGCGCGGGGGTGTTTCTCTCGACGGGCTTCATGGCCCAGTCGATGCGGCCGGGCACCATCCTCCTGGCGTGGGTGGTGGGCGGGGTGCTGGCGCTGGCGGGCGCGCGGGCCTACGCCGAGATCGCCCGCTTCCTCCCCACCGCGGGCGGCGAGTACCGCTACGTCAGCGCGCTGCTCCACCCGGCCCTGGGCTACGTCGCGGGGTGGGGCTCGCTGTTGGTGGGCTTCTCGGCGCCCATCGCCCTCGACGCGCTGGCGGCCGGCGCCTTCGCGCGGGTGCTCTTCCCCTCGCTCGACCCACGGCTGTTCGGCGCGGCCCTCATCCTCCTCCTCACGCTCCTGCACGCCGTGGGGCTGCACCTCTCGGCGCGGGTGCAGAACGGGCTGGTGGCGGTGAAGGTGGCGCTGCTGGTGGGCTTCGTGCTGGTGGGCCTCTTCGCGGGCTCCACCTCGTGGCCGACCTGGGCGCCGCCCTCGACCGACGGCGAGACGTTCGGCGGCTTCGCCTCGAGCCTCTTCTACATCGCGTTCGCCTACTCGGGCTGGAACGCCGCGGTGTACGCCGCCGACGACTTCCGCGAGCCGCACCGCACCGTGCCGCGCGCGATGATGATCGGCTGCTTCCTCGTCGGCGTGCTCTACCTGGTGGTGAACTTCATCTTCGTCGCCAACCTCACGCCCGAGCAGGGCACCGTGGTGTTCCGCTACGACGCCTTCACCTCGGGCGCCGCGCAGTACGACCAGGTGACGCTCGGCCAGGCGGTGATGGCCACCATCCTCGGGCCCGGCGCGGCGCAGGTGATGAGCGCGGTGACGCTGGTGCTCTTCGTCTCGGCCATCAGCGCGATGACCCTGGTGGGGCCGCGGGTGTACGCGGTGATGGCGCAAGACGGCGTGCTGCCCAGCGTGCTCGCGGGGAAAGAGGGGCGCCCGCCGACCGCCGCGGTGCTGCTGCAGGGCGCGCTCTCGCTGGTGGTGCTCTTCACCCACGAGCTGCGCACGGTGCTCGCGAACGTCGGCGCCATCCTTGTCTTCTTCGCGGCGCTCACCGTGGCGGGCCTGTTCCGCCTGGCGGTCAAGCCGCTGCCGGGCCTGGGGCGGCCGAGCCTGCTGGGGCTGCTCTGCGCCGGGCTCTACCTCTGCGCCTCGGGGTGGATGCTGTACGTCGGCTTCACCTCGTCGGGGCTGGTGCTGGTGAAGTTCGGCCACGCGGGCGACGCGGCGCTCGAGGCGGCGCTGTCAGGGCTGGCCAGCCTCTCGATTCCCTTCGGCGCCGGCAGCCTCTACGCGGTGCCCTCGCTCACCCTCTGGGTGGGCCTCATCTTCGCCATCGGCCTCGCCGCGTGGGGCCTGACCCAGGCCGTCAAGCGCCGCAGGTGAAGAAAGCGCGTGGTCCTTCGACCAAGGCGTACGACAATCGGGACCACGACATGGCGCCAACGAAGCTGGGACGATACGAGCTCCTCGAGCAGCTCGGCGAAGGTGGCATGGGCGCGGTGTGGCTCGCGCGCCTGACGGGCACCGGCGGCTTCGAGAAGCTCTGCATCGTCAAGACGGTGCTCCCCGCCATCGCGAAGGACAAGTCGTTCGTCTCGCGCTTCCTGCACGAGGGCCGGGTGCTGACGCAGCTGCAGCACTCGAACATCGCCCAGGTGCTCGACATGGGCGACGAAGACGGCACGCTCTACCTCGCGCTCGAGTACGTGGCCGGCATCGACCTCGCGCGGCTGCACCAGCACGTGCGCGAGTCCGACCAGGCGCTCCCGGTGCCGGTCGGCGTCTACCTCGTGCAGCAGGCCGCCGAGGGCCTGGGCTCGGCGCACCGCAAGGCCTCGGTCGACGGCGCGCCGATGAACATCGTGCACCGCGACGTCAGCCCGCAGAACCTGATGGTCTCGTACGAGGGCGAGGTGAAGGTCATCGACTTCGGCATCGCCAAGTCCGAGGCCCGCAGCCACGCCACCGCGGCGCCGTCGGTGATGGGCAAGCTCGGCTACATGGCCCCCGAGCAGGCGCGCGGCGAGAACGTCGACCACCGCGCCGACCAGTACGCGCTCGCCATCGTGTTGTGGGAGCTGCTCGCCAACCGCCCCTTCGTCACCCGCGGCACCCTCACCGAGATGGTGGTGGCGATGGCGAACCCCGCGCTCAAGCCGCTGTCGCCGCTGCGGCCCGAGGTGCCGGCCTCGCTCGAGACGGTGGTGCTCAAGGCGCTCTCGGCGAGCCCCGAGGGCCGCTACGCCAGCACCGACGAGTTCTCGCGCGCCCTGCTCGATGAGCTGCTCAAGCTGTCGGGCATGCCGTCGAAGGTGCAGATCGGCGACTTCGTGAAGCAGTTCTGCGCGTCGGAGTACAAGTCGACGCAGGCGCTGCTGACGCGGGTGTCGACGATTCGGGGCCTGCCCACGCCGGCGCCTGCGGGTTCCCCTGCCCCCGCCGACGCCGTCGAGGCCACCGTCGTCAAGCCGACCGCCAACCACCGCGCCGTGGAGCGGGCGACGCCCGTCTCTGCTTCACCTCAACCACCTCAAGGAGCCCCCATGTCCACCGCACAACTCGAGGCCGCCGCCGTCGGCAAGTCGAAGGCGCCGCTCTTCATCGCCGTGGGGCTGGTCGCCGCCCTGGGCCTGCTGGCCGGCGGCTACCTGCTGACGCAGGGCCGCGCCGACAAGGCCGAGGCGCCGCCGCCGGTCGCGCCCACCCTCAAGGCCGTGGAGCCCGTCGCCGACGCGAAGGGCACACCGACGCCGCCGACGGGGGAGCAGCCGCCCGAGCCGCCGAAGGAGCCGGCGCCCGTCATCGTGCCGCCCGTCGTCGACACCGCCAGCGCCGCCGCGGGTGACGTCGTCGAGGCGAAGAAGGCGGTCGAGCTCTTCGTCGACGGCGACAAGACGTACGTGCGCGCCGGCCAGGGTGACGCGCTGGTGGTGGGCAGCACGCTCGTCATCGTCGGCGCGCCCGGCGCCGATGGAAAGCGCCAGCAGGTCGGCACCGGCACCGTGATGGAGGTGTTCCCGAAGATGTCGCGGGTGGCCCTCGACGCGGCCGCGGCGCAGGAGAAGGGCCCCCGCTTCGCGGCCCTGGGCGACGTGAAGGTGACGGCGGCCCCGGTCGCGGTGGGCCCTTCGGCGGTCGAGGTGAAGAAGGCCGTGGAGCTCTTCACCGACGCCAACAAGACCTACGCCCGCGCTGGCACGCCCGAGGGCCTGGTGGTGGGCCAGACGCTCGTCATCGTCAGCGCGCCCCAGCCTGGCGGCGCGCGCACGAAGCTGGGCACCGGCACGGTGATGGAGGTGTTCCCCAAGATGTCGCGGCTGGCCCTCGACGCCGAGGCGGCCGCGTTCTCGGGCGAGCGCTTCGTCGCCATCGGTGAGGTGAAGGAGCTCGCCCCGCCCAGCACCGACCTCGAGGTGAAGAAGGCCGTCGACCTCTTCGCCGACGGCGACAAGCTGTACGTGCGCGCCGGGAAGCCTGAGGGCCTGGTGGTGGGCCAGGAGCTCGTCATCGTCGGGCCCGCGAAGGCCGACAAGAAGCGCCAGAAGCTGGGCACCGCGACGGTGATGGAGGTGCAGGGCAAGCTCGCGCGCGTGCTGCTCGACCCCGAGGCCAACGCGGTGAAGGGCCCGCGCTTCGCCTCGCTCGACGCCGCGGGCACGCCGGTGGCGCAGACGGGCGCGGCGGCCACCAGGAGCCCGGCGCTCGGCTCGATGACGGGCACGCTGAAGCTGCAGACCCAGCCGGTGTGGGCGGTCTTCCTGCAGAACACCTCGAAGTTCAGCTGGAACGCCTGCACCCTCTACGCGCCCGGCCAGCGCCGCATGGCCTTCAGCTCGCTGATCCCCGGCGCGCGCCGCGAGTTCGCGCTGCAGAGCTTCGTGTTCGACCCGACCGCCCCCAACCTCGTCAACGAGGTGCAGGTGGGGTGCAAAGAGGGCACGTTCCGCATTCAGGCGCAGTGACGGGCCTTCCCTGAACTCCGCTACCGCTCCCCACGACAAGGGCGCTACACAGAGGGGGTGAGGCTCCTCCTCGCCGCCCTCCTCGCCCTGCCCTGCCTGGGTCACGCCCAGGCGCTGGTCTCGGCCGTCCTCGACAGCAACGGCCCGTCTGAGGCGGTGGCCCGCAAGGCCCAGCGCGCCGTCGACGCCTCGCTCAAGGCGCTCTCGGGCGCGGCGGTGAAAGAGGGCGAGCCCTACCGCAAGGGCAGCCCGAAGCGGTGCACCGACGACTGCGCGAAGGAGCTGGTGCGCGCCCTCCAGGTCCCCGGGGTGGCCCTGCTCGAGCTGAAGGGCTCCGACACCCGCGTCGTCTTCGAGCTGTCGTTCTGGCTCGACGGCGAGCGCGTGGCCGCCCGCAAGGGCGAGACGCCCCCCGACGCGCTCGAGCCCTCGATGAAGGCCGCGCTGGAGCAGCTGCTGCCGGGGTGGATGCGCAAGGGCTTCGGCGCCATGGCGGTGCAGGTCGAGGGCGGCTCGGTGGTGAAGGTGGACGGCCGGGTGGTGGCCGCGCGCAACGGCGACCTGGTGCCCGTGCCCGCCGGCGTTCACCAGGTCGACGTGGTGTTCCCCTCTGGCGACGCGGTGATGCAGCGCCTCGAGGTGGCCGAGGGGGGGCGGGTGCCGCTCGAGGTCGAGCCGACGACGGCGCTGTCCGCGCGCGCCTCGTCGGGCCCCACCGCGCTGCGCTACGGCAGCTACGGGCTCTTCATGGCGGGCGCCGGCAGCGTCGCGGCCGGCTTCATCGCGGGCGCGTTGAGCCGCGGCGCCGGCATCGGCCTCACCAGCTGCGAAGGCCCTGACGCGCGCTCCTGCAGCACGCTCGCGCAGGCGCAGGCCGCGCAGCTCCAGGCCCAGCAGTACGCCGGCACGGGCAACGTCCTGCTCGGCGTGGGCGCGTCGCTGATGGCCCTCGCGGTCAGCCTCTTCGCCGTGGACGTGCTGCTGCAATGAGCCGCCTGGCGCCCCTCGTCACCCTGCTGTCGCTGACGGCCTGCTTCGAGCCGACCGCGCCCGCGCGCCTGTACGCGTGCAACGACGACGGCACCTGCCCCGCGCGCTACACCTGCGACCAGCCCTTCGACGGGCCGGCGGTCTGCTGCATCCCCGGGGTGTTGACCTGCCCCACCCTGCGCGCGCCCGACAGCACCTGCGCCGACGGGAGCAAGGGCCGCCCCTACCAGCGCGACCGCGACGGCGACGGCTACGGCAACGCCAGCGACGTCGTCATCCGCTGCGCGCGGCCGAAGGGCTTCGCGGCGGCGGGCGCGATGGAAGACTGTGACGACGCCGACGTCGACGTGAACCCCATGACGGCCGAGGCGTGCAACGGCGTCGACGACAACTGCGACGGCGTCATCGACGAGGGGCTCTCGCCGCGTGAAGCGTACCTGCGCGACGAGGACGGCGACTGCTACCCCGAGCTCGACGGGGGGGTGCTGGCCTGCATGGCGCCGCCCGGCACGGTGCGGGCGCAGGGCGCGCTCAACGACTGCCAGCCCTTCTCACCCTCGCAGCACCCCGACGCGGGCGAGCGCTGCAACGGCCTCGACGACGACTGCGACGGCTCGACGGTGGCCAGCCGCTACGTCGACACCCAGCTGCTCTCGGAGCCGGTGCGCTTCCCCTGCCTGGTGCCCAACGCCCGGGGCGTGTGCGTCGACGGCGTGTTGACCTGCCCCACCGGCGCGATGGCGGTGTGCACGGCGCTCCGCGGCCCCTCGGCCGAGACGTGCGACGGCATCGACACCGACTGCGACGGCGCGCTCGACAACCAGCCCGGCTGTGGAGGCCCGCCCTCGCTCGTGAACCAGCCCACGCTGCGCTACGGCGGCGGCATGGTGCCCGGCGGCACCGGCCTGTTCGACCGCTGCCAGAAGAACCGCGTCACCGCCGCCGGCACCAACGTCAACGGCCGGCTGACGGGCGCCCGCAACGGCGACGTCTCGCTGGTGTGGTGGGCCGAGGCGACCAGCGACGCCGGGTGGGACCTGTCGGCCGAGAACCTGCGGCTGCGGCTGTCGTGGACGGCCACCGGCACCAGCCCCAGCGCCACGCGCGGGCTGTGGGGCATCGCGGGCACCGGCGCAGGCGAAGACGGGGTGCACCCGGTGGTGTACCTCTGCGGCGAGGCCGACTCCGACCTGGTGCGCTACCGGTGGGAGCAGGCCACCACCTCGTTCAAGCTGAACGAGACGTCGTTCAGCGGGCTGCTGCACCTCGACCCGGCCCAGCCCGACGGCGGCTTCGTGCTGGGCCTGGGCAGCGGCTTCGACACCCGGCGGGTGCGGCGCGTCGAGGTGATGGTGCGCTTCCTCGGCGCCACCTACGACTTCTCGATGCAGCCGCCGACGGGGTTCGTGAAGTGAGCCCGCGCGCGCTGCTCGCCGTCATGGTGGGGGCCCTCGCGGCGGCCGCGTGCCTGCCGGTGTGGCCGTTGAGCGGCCCCTACGCGTGCGCGCCCGATGGCACCTGCCTCGACGGCCTGACGTGCGACGACGGCGTGTGCTGCCGCCCCGGAGGCGCGCCGGCCTGCCCCACCCTGCCCGTCGACGGGGTGTGCCCCTCGGGCGCGCCGAAGCGCTTCTACCGCGACCTCGATGGCGACGGCTTCGGCGCCGGCCAACCGCGGCTGTTCTGCGCCTTGCCCCAGCGCGAGTCGTGGGCGCCCGAGACCGTCGTCGGCGGCCGCGTGCAGCTCGACTGCGACGACTCCGACGCGGGGCTGCCGTTCAACCCGCTCGCGCGCGAGCGCTGCAACGGGCTCGACGACGACTGCAACGGTGAGGTGGACGAGGGGCTGACGCCGCAGACGGCGTGGTACCGCGACCTCGACGGAGACGGCTTCGGCTCCGACGCGCCGGGCGACGTGATGATGGCCTGCGCGCGGCCGCCCGGCTTCGCGGCCCGCGCGGGCGACTGCGACGTGATGAAGGCCCAGGTGTTCCCCGGCGCGCCCGAGCGCTGCGACAACACCGACGAGAACTGCAACGGCGTCGTCGACGAGCCGCCGCTGGTGGACGCCGAGAGCCCGGGCGTCACCGGGAGCCCCACCGTCGACTGCGCCGACGGCCTGGGCGTGTGTCAGGCCGGCGGCACCGAGTGCCGCCGCAACGCCGTCAGCCAGCGCAACGAGCTGGTCTGCATTCCCCGCACGCGCGCGACGACCGAGGTCTGCGACGGGCTCGACAATGACTGTGACGGCGTCGTCGACAACCCGCCCGGGTGTGGCGGGCCGACCGGCTTCCTCACCACGCCGCGGGTGCAGTTCGGCAGCTTCCGCGCGCCCATTCCGTCGACGTCACAGCCCAGCCTGTTGCCGCAGCGGTGCCTCAAGGGCCTGCCCACCGCCGACGCGCAGAGCTGGTTCAACCCGACGTGGGTGGGGGCGCAGGCCGAGACGTCGACGGGCGTGCCGCTGCGCCACACCTGGTTCGCCGAGGCCGAGCCGGGCACCACGTGGGACCTCTCGCGCCGAGCCGTGGTGCAGGTGGCGCTGCGAGACCGCTCCACGCTGGGCACCAACCTCTTCACCACCGCGCACTTCCCCGGGCCCGTCGTCACCCTCTGCGGCGCGCTCGACACCGAGTACCTGCGGTGGAGCCCCGCCACCAACCAGCTCTCGCAGGGCGGCTCGGTGCGGCAAGACCTGGCGCTGAGCGGAACCACCGCCGGGTGGACCCGAGAGCAGTCGGCCAGCTTCAACCCCGCGCGCGTCAGGCGCGTCGAGGTGACGGTGGGCCCGTTCCCCGTCGCCATGCCGGGGCCGTTCGACGTGAAGACGCTGTCGATTCTGGTGTCGCCCGACGCCGGCTTTCCGCGCTGAGGCCAAAGCAGGCGCCTTTCCCATGCCGCGCTCCCGCGCTTGATTCGGGGCGGCAAATGCCGATGCTCCGGGCCTATGCGACAACTGGCCCTGTGGTGCGTGGTGGTGCTGACCGGGTGTGCCTCGTCGAGGTCGTCGACGCGCTTCACCTCGCCCGACGAGCTCAAGCGGGTGATGACGCAGCCGAAGCCGGCGAAGGTCTTCTCGGGCAAGACGGTGGCGGTCGAGCGCTGGGAGCTGGTGGGCCCGCTGCCCGACGGCTACGCCGACGCGCCGCACGAGAGCGCCTCGCCGTTCTCGAAGGTCTTCGCCGACGCCGCGGCGACGAAGGGCTTCCGCGCCTCGCAGCCCCTGGCCTGTGTCGCCCGCGAGACGGCGCGGTTCGTCGCGCTCAAGGGCAACGCGCCGACGCAGGGCCTGCGCGGCTTCATCGACGCGCGCTGCGGAGTCCCCGCCCAGACGGTGCTGACGCAGTGGCTGACCGGCACCGCGCCGGCCGACGTCGACGAGGCGAAGCTCGCGGAGCAGTGGCGGGCCGACGTCCTCAAGAGCGCCGCCTCCATCGGCGCCGGTGAGCGCGCGGGCATCGGCTCCTGGCGCGAGGGCGACACGGTGGTGGTGGCGCTGGCTCACGTGCGCGACGAGACGACCATCGAGCCGGTGTCGATGACCCCCGGTGACGACGGCTTCATGGTGGTGCGGGGGGTGAGCGGCCGCCGCGCCGACACCATCTTCGGCGCCAGCAACCAGGGCGCCACCGGCACCGGCGAGTGCGTCAACACCGGCGCGCGGCCGGCGCCGGCGTTCGAGCTCAAGTGCCCGGTGTCGAAGAGCGACGAGACGGCGTGGGTGTCGATCTCGGCGCGCGAGCGGGGCCGGGTGCTGGGCTTCGAGGTGCTCCGGCTGCTCGCGCGGCCCTCGGGCGCCACCGCCAACACGTGGACGGCGCCGAGCCTGGTCGCGAAGGCCCCGGGCGCCACCGCCGCCGACTTCGTCACCCAGCTCAACGCCGTGCGCGCGAAGGTGGGCGCGCCTGCGGTGACGCTGTCAGAGGCGCAGACCGCCGACCACGCCGAGCTGGCGCCGTTCTACTTCGAGGCCAGCCAACGCAACGACGACGCGCTGGTCGACCGCATCGCGCTGGGCGTGATGGCCGGGTGGCGGGTGGAGCGGGAGATCATGAACGGCACCTTCGGCGCCACCACCATCGAGGGCTCGACGGCGTCGGAGCTGCTGGCAGACCTGCTCGAGTCGCCTGGCTACCGGCGCAACCTGCTGTCGCCGCGCGTGGGCGTGGTGGCGGTGGGCGTGCTGCAAGAGGGGCCGGCCCTGGGCGCGCTGGTGGCCACCTACGACTCGCTTCAGGCGCCGACGTGGCCCGACACCGCGAACACGGTGCTGACCGCGCTCAACGGGCAACGCCAGCGCAGCGGGCGCAAGCCGGTGCAGTGGGTGCTGCTGCCGTCGTCGGGGGAGCCGCGCTACGCCGAGGCGGTCTCGAAGCGGGAGTACGACTCGGGCGAGGCGCTCCAGCGCTTCATGTCGCAGGCCTCGAACGTGACGGGCCGCGCGGTGCGGGGCTGGCGCATTCCGGTGCTCGACCTCGACGACATCGCCTGGCCGCCCGAGGTGCTGACGAAGGAGTCGCTCGAGCTGATGTTCGTCGTCACCACCGAGCGCGACGAGAAGGAGCCGTGGGGCCGCTACGTGCTGCTGATGATCATCCTCGAGGGCGGGGCGCAGCCCGAGGCCTGAAGACGACGACCGCCGGCGCGGGCGCGGGCGCGCGCACGGCCGGCGGGAGCACCGCGAACGTCGGAGCGCCGGTTACTTCACGGCCTTGACGCGGGGCCGCTTCTCTTCGGGCTCCTCGAGGTCGGGCACGGCCTGCACCGGCGGCGACTGGTTCTTGATGCCGTGCTTCTCGAGCACCTGGCGCTCGATGTCGGCCATCACCTCGGGGTGGTCGCGCAGGTAGTCCTTCGCGTTCTCACGGCCCTGGCCGATGCGCTCGCCCTTGAAGCTGAACCACGAGCCGCTCTTCTCGATGATGCCGCCCTCGCTGGCGAGGTCGACGAGGTCACCCTCACGCGAGATGCCGGTGCCGTACATGATGTCGAACTCGACCTCCTTGAAGGGCGGCGCGACCTTGTTCTTCACCACCTTCACGCGGGTGCGGCTGCCCACCACCGCCTCACCGTTCTTGATGGCGCCGATGCGGCGAATGTCGAGGCGCTGGCTGGCGTAGAACTTGAGCGCGTTGCCGCCGGTGGTGGTCTCGGGGTTGCCGAACATCACGCCGATCTTCATGCGAATCTGGTTGATGAAGATGAGGCAGGTCTGGCTCTTGGCGACGGCGCCGGTCAGCTTGCGGAGCGCCTGGCTCATCAGGCGGGCCTGCACGCCCATGTGCGCGTCGCCCATCTCGCCCTCGAGCTCGGCCTTGGGAACGAGCGCGGCGACCGAGTCGATGACCAGCACGTCGATGGCGCCGGAGCGCACCAGCATCTCGGCGATCTCGAGGCCCTGCTCGCCGGTGTCGGGCTGCGAGAGGAGCAGGTCGTCGGTGCGCACGCCCAGCTTGCGCGCGTAGCCGATGTCCATCGCGTGCTCGGCGTCGATGTAGCCACACACGCCGCCGCGCTTCTGCGCCTCGGCCACGATGTGGAGGCAGAGCGTCGTCTTACCGGAGGACTCAGGGCCGTAGACCTCGACGATGCGGCCGCGGGGCACGCCGCCCACGCCGAGGGCGATGTCGAGCGACACCGAGCCGGTGGGAATGGTGGTGATGTCTTTCGCCATGGGCTGGTCGTTGCCCAAGCGCATGATGCTGCCCTTGCCGAACTGTCGCTCGACGGCCTGCAGGGCCAGCTCGATCGCCTTTTCCTTCTCCTGGTTCATTGCCATGACGTGTTCTCCCTCGGGGTGTAGTGACCTGAACGCCTGTTCCTATCAGACATGAGCCGTCATAGACCAGCGGTCTGACATTGCGGGGGCTCGGCGCTGGTTCGCGTGTGATTCCCGATGGATGAAGCGCGCGCGGGTGGAGGATCAGGGCATGGCCGCGAGGAGCCGTCGGCACTCGGGCTCCTGCGGGGCTTCGTCGAGGCAGCGCCCGAGCGCGTGCATCGCCTCGTCGCGGCGACCCAGCTCGAGCCGCGCGGCGCCCAGGAGCAGCCACGCCTCGGCCCGCCCCGGCTCCAGCGCGACGGCCTGCTCGAGCGAAGGCAGCGCGTCCTCCACCCTCTTCTGGAGCATGAGCGCGCGCCCCAGGCCCAGGTGCCCATCGGTCACGGCGGGCGCTGAGATGACGAGCTGCCGGTAGGCCTTCTCGGCCTCGGCGTAGCGGCCACGCGCGAGCTTCACCATCGCCAGGTTCCAGCGCGCCTCGGCGTAGTCGGGGTTCGTGGTGAGGGCCTGGAGCAAGACGGCCTCGGCCTCGGCCAACCGCTGCGCTTCGAGGTAGAGCACGCCCAGGTTGTTCGCGGCCTGCGCCTGGTCGGGCGAGCTGCGCAGCGCCTTGATGAACCAGCGCCTGGCGCCCTCGTGGTCACCGCGCAGCTTGCGGATCAGCCCCTTGTTCGTCTGGGCGTCGCCGTAGAAGTCGCAGAACTCGAGCGAGTGATCACACAGCGCCTCGGCCTCGTCGAGGCGACCGGCGGTCAGGGCCGCGGCGCAGCGGGTGTTGTACTCGACGGCCAGCTCGCCAGGCGGCGCGCGGCGTGGGCAAGCAGGCAGCAACAGCGCGGCGCTCAGCGCCAGCGTTCGGAACATGGTCGTCTCCTGCGTCCCCGAGGGAGGGGGGACACGGGCACGACCACCAGCGACGGCGGCTGCGGCGAAGCCACGAGCGCGGCGACGACCGCTTCGACCCGGTCTCGGGCCGCTTGAATCGTCGTCGTCAGGCGTACGAACAACCGCATGTGGGGTTATCGCGGGCCGGCCTCTGCACGTTGCGTCGCCGCTTCTTGCGAGGCGGGCGGCCCCGAGTGGTCGTTCACCCTGGAGGGCGAACACTGCACGTGTCGGGGCGCGCTGGCGGGGAGCGGGGGCGCCTGCGGCCCTGGCTCACCCGTACTTGCGAGCCAGGAACGCTTCGATGACGCGGAGCAGGCCGGGCACGTCGGCGTGCTCCGGCACCGAGATGCGGCAGATCTGCACGTTGTCGCGCTTCTGGGCCGCCTTCACCTCGGCCGACAGCGCGCCCTGCGTCGATTCCTGCGGGTTGATGACGTAGAAATAATCGGGCCGCCCGCCGCCGGTGGACTGCCCGTAGCTGACCCGGTTCTTCACCAGCGTGGGCGCCTTCGCGAGCAGCTCGTCGACGAACTCATCCACCAGGTCGGCGTGGGTCGTCGGCGCGGCCGGCAGGTAGAACGACAGCACGCCGCTGGCGAGCCCGCGCGCGAGGTCGGCCTCGTCGATGGTGTACAGGAGCAGCTGGTGCCCGTGCTGCTCGAGCGCGGCCCGGAGCCCGGCGGCGAGCTGCGCGGTGTTGGTCGCGATGCGCGCCATGCGCTGCGGCAGGTCCTTCAGGCCCTCGGCGAGCGCGAACAGCTGCGTGGGCTTCGCGGCGGTGTCGGCGTCGCGGCCGTAGGCGATGGCGTGGTCGATGATGGCGCGCCCGAGCGGGTGCTCCGAGGCGAAGGCGACGCCGAGGGTGGCCTTGCCCCTGGTGAAGTACTTCGAGCCGCTCTTGATGATGACGCACGGCCAGCCCTGCGCGTACGGCTGCGCCAGGAGCGGGAACAGCGGCGCCAGGGTGGTGTCGGCGAGCACCGGCAGCTGCAGCCCGTGCTGGTCCTGGTACGCCCGCAGCGCCGCGAACAGCCGGGGGAAGTCGTGCACCTGCAGCTCGGGGTTGGTGGGCGTCTCGAGGAAGAGCACCGCCGGCGCGCCGTCGAGGCCTTCGATGGTCGAGACCATGCGCTCGACGAGCGTGGTGCCGCGGCCGTCGCGCGAGAGCACCGGGAGCGGCACCGGCTCGACCACGCCGTCGCGCTCGAGCAGCTCGGCGATGAGCTGGCAGGTGCCTCCGTAGCCGTTCTCGGCGTACAGCAGCTTCACCGGCCGCTTCGCGTTGAGCAGGCGCGCGGCGGCGCTGAAGACGGCGGCTTCGGCGGCCAGCCCGGTGTGGAAGATGGCGCTCGTGCGCAGCTGAGGAAACAGCCCGCGCAGCAGCGCCTCGCACGCCGCGTGGGTGGCCTCTGCGCGCGCCGGCACCGGGAGCCCCGCGGCGCGACAGAGCGCGTCGCGGGCGTCGATCGCGAGCAGGGCCCCGGCGGTGCGCTTGCGAACCAGCTGCAGCGCGTGCGGGTCGATGGCGTCGTTCTCGAGCAGCGTGACGCCGCCGCCCTCGACGGGGATCACGACGGCGTCGGCGACCAGGCCTGCGCGGTTCGACAGGAGCGCCGCGTCTTCGGCGACGAAGACGGTCAGCGCGTTGCCCGTGGCGGGCGGCAACAGCCCGCGGTGCCCTTCGTGTAGCTCCACCGAGCTCGCCCGCAGCGCCGCCTTCTTCTGGCTCGACAACGCGAAGGCGCCCGGCGTGAAGAGCCGCACCGCGCGCGACGGGGTGGCGTAGGCCTCGACGATGGAGAGGTACGGCTTGGTGCGCGACGCGAACGAGAGGGCGCGACGGGCGCCGCTCTGGCTCTGCAGCAAGAGCTCCACCACCGTCGACAGGGGCTGGCCGAGGCGGGCGTAGTCCGACGGCAGGCCACAGCTCGCCAGCTGCGCGCGCACCGTCGACGGCTCCACCGGCCCGCCGTTGGCGAGCGCCGCCACCACCTCGAAGAAGCGCTGCACGAAGTCGGCCTCGGAGCGAAAGCGGTTGAGATCGTAGGTGGTGGCTTCGGTGTCCCAGTCGTCGGGCAGCGCGCCGGGGGCGAGCAGCGTCGGCAGCACCGAGAGCAACTGCGTCGCGAAGCCGGGAGGCGGTGTGAGGGTGGCGCTCATGTGGGCGCTCTTGGCACACGGCCGAGGACTCGTCAGCGGGGGAAGACGCACACCACCGAGCCTGCGCGGTCGTGCCTGGCCCGCCCAGCACCAGTGCTGCCCAGGCGCTCGTTTCAGTGGAGCGGGAATGCGCGCGGAGCGACGGCGCGCACATGGACGGCCACGGCTGTCCGCGAGACACTTCGCCTTCCCCGCTGTCATCGCCAGGAGACCATGTCGCGCCGCACGCAACTGCTCACGGTGCTCGGCTGTGTCGGCCTGGTGCTGGCGGCGTCGAGCGTTCAGATGCTGGTGGTGCTCGACATGGCCATCACGCCCGTTCGGCTGCTGGTGCCCGTGGGGTTGGGGTCGCTCTTCGGCGTGTTGCTCGCGGCGGTGATCAACGCCCGCGCGGTGGCGCGCCAGAGCGCCGCGCAGCTCGAGGCCCAGCGTCAGGAGATCGCCCACCTCAACGAGCAGCTCTCGCGCACCGTGCGCCTCCAGGGCCACGAGCTGAAGACGGCGCGGAGCCGCCTGCTGGAGACCGACCGGCTGGGCGCCGTGGGCCTGCTGGCAGGCGGGCTCGCGCACGACTTCAACAACCTGCTGACGGTGGTGCTCTCGGGGGCCGCCTTCTTGAACGAGACGGCGTCGGGCGAGGCGCGCGAGGTCGTCGAGGGCATTCTCTCGGCCGGCGAGCGCGGCGCGACGTTGACCAACCAGCTCCTGGCGCTGGCGCGGCCGCCGCGTGAGACCACCGGCGCCCATTGCCTCAACCGCGCGGTCGAGGGGCTCGAGCCGCTCGCGCGCCGGCTGGTCGGCCGGGACATCGCCCTCGCCGTCGCGCGGTGCCCAGGCTCGTTGACGGTGCCTCTCGACCGCTCGTTCGTGGAGCAGCTGCTCCTCAACCTCGTCGTCAACGCCCGCGACGCCATGTCCCGTGGAGGCACGCTCACGCTCACCACCGAGCGCCAGGGGCCTCAGGCCGTGCTGAAGGTGCGCGACACCGGCGCCGGCATGTCGCCCGAGGTGCAGGCCCGGATCTTCGAGCCCTTCTTCACCACCAAGGGCGAAGGCCGCGGCACCGGGCTGGGCCTGGCCGTCGTGATGGACGCGGTGCAGCGCGCGGGCGGGCAGATCTCCATCGACTCGAGGGTCGGCGCAGGCACCACCTTCGTGCTCACCTTTCCGCTCGCCGCCGAGGCGCCCGTTCAGGTGACCCCGCCCAACGGCACCGACGTTGGGGAGCGGGGCCAGGTGGTGTTCGCCGAAGAAGAGGCCAACCTGCGGCGCGTCACCACGACGGTGCTCGAGCAGATGGGGTACCAGGTCAGCGCGTGCGCGGGCCAGGCCGACGCGCTCGCGGCGCTCGAGGCGTGCCTGGGCGCGGGCCAGCCGGTGATCCTGGTGACCGACCTGCTCCTCGGCGACGGCGACGGCCAGACGCTGGTGCACGAAGCGAGGCGACGCGCGCCGCACCTGCCGACGGTGTTGACCTCGTCGCTCGGCCTCGAGGCCCCGTCCGACGCCACGGTCGCGCTCGCCAAGCCGTACAGCACCGCGCGGCTGGTCGACGCGCTCCTCAGGGCCACACATCGCGCGCGACCCGACGGCGGAGGCGCTACGGGCAGTTCGAGTGGGGGAGCGCCACGTTCCCCGAGTTGAAGACGTCTCGCTGGAACTTCGGCCACGGCGCGTCGACGGCCAGCTTCTGTGACGGCGCGATGACCGAGAGCACGTCACCGGCGGTGGTCGCGACGTAGAGGAACGAGTACGGGCTGCCGCTCCGGTCGCAGTCGAGCGTCAGCGGCGCCACCACCTGGCCCGAGAGCGGCAGCGGCTCGGCCCAGTCGGTCACCGGACCGGCGCCGCCGCCCGAAGGTGGAAAGAAGGCCCCGAGCCGCCCCGCCGCGTTCACGAAGTACGCGTGGTCGAACTTGGCGCCACGCTGGCCCAGCAGCGGCGACGCGTGGACGGGGCCAGGGAAGGCCGTCAGCCCAGCAGCCACCATGCCGAAGTCGGTGACGACGACGTTCGTGCCATCGTGGCTCCAGGTGGTCTGGGAATCGTCGACGACGACCGGCCCGGAGCCCGCCACAAGGACCCCCGATGGCTGCGCCCGCAAGCCGCCCGACGAGACGACCAGGCCTGGCTCGGTGCTCGGGCTGCTTCGAATGACTCCCAGGCCGAGGACCGGGCTCGGGCCGAAGGGGCCGCCGAACGCCCCGCGCGGGCTGAAGGCGTTCTCGGCGAACAGGTCGCGGCGAGAGACGAAGCCGCCCGAGGTGCCGTTGGCGATGGCGAAGTGGCTCTGGCCGCTCGCCGTGCTGACGACGAGCTGCGGCGTGATGGGGCTGGTCGCGCTGAACGGGGCCGCGACGGTGTCGTCAGACATCACCGACACGCTGTGAGGTCCTCCGTCGGGGTTCCACTGCAGCAGGCCACCGAGCACCGGAGGACTCGCGCTGAAGCGGACGATCGGCGTCACGGGAGCCGCCGGAGAAGGCTGGGCCAGCGCGAGGGCGGTCGAGGTCGCGCGCGCGGTCTGGTGGGTTGCGATGGTGCCGCCGCTCCCACCCAGGAGCGCGCCGACCAAGCCGCCACCGTCGGGGAGGTTCGAGGCGAAGTAGATGACGTCGTCATCCAACCGCTTGGGAACGCGCCAGAGCGCGAGGCTGCGAAGGTTGCCTGCGACGTTCGCCTGAAACAGGGGGTACGGGTCGCCCTCGGGGGTGAACGCGAAGAGGCCACCGTCGAACGAGTCTCCGGCGACGAAGAGCGTCCCGTGATCGTCGAGCAGCGGCGCCACCACGACGCCCGAGGGCACCCGCTGGCGCCAGCGCAGGCGCGTCACCAGCACAGAGGGGGCGCCGCCGTCAGCCGCGAGGCCGGCCTCGAGGCCTCCGTCACGAAGCAGCGCGAAGACGCTCACCGGCCGGGTCAGCCCCTTCACGCTGACGTCTTCGGGAATCGCCTCGAAGCAGCCACACCCGGGCGCGGTGCAATTCGCGCACGCGACCGGCACCGCTGGCTTTGCGCCGATCGTCACGTCGACCGGCAGCGGCGCCTCGGTGGTGACGCGCACCCTCACGAGGTCGGTGAGGCGATAGGTGTCGCTCGTCACGCCTGCGTCGGGGAACTCCCACTGAGGCGTGCGACCGGCTGCGGGGCGTGGCTCGATCTCGACCAGCGGCGGCGTGTCGATGACCACGCCCGCGTCGGCGGCGAGGCGCCCCTGGCTGGCGGTCACCGAGACGGTCAGCCCCGCCACCCGGTTCTGCCCTGGAGGGCCCCTCAAGCCGAAGCCGAAGAGCCCGGCGCTGTCGACGGCGACCGCGGTGGGGCCGACGCCGTTGAAGAAGACCTCGACGGTCGAGGGGAGCACGGTGCCCGCGTCGGCGTCGATTCGCCCGGTGGCGGGTGAGGTCGCCGCGCCGATGACCGACGGCGCGCTGAGGCGAAGGGCGATGACTCGGTTCTCGCACAGGCCAAGCACGCACGCCTGGCCAGCGGCGCACGCGCACCCGCCAGCCGCTCCACCCGCGGCGCTGCCTCCCGCCGCGCTGCCTCCCGCCGCGCTGCCTCCCGCGGCGCTGCCTCCCGCCGCGCTGCCTCCCGCCGCGCTGCCTCCCGCCGCGCTGCCTCCCGCCGCGCTGCCTCCCGCCGCGCTTCCACCTGCAACGGAGCCTCCGCCACCGCCAGCGGCGAGCCCGCCATCACCCGCGACGCAGAAGCCCTGCACGCAGACGTTGCCAGCGCCGCACTCCTCGAGCGCGTCGCTGCCACAGGTCTTCGCGCCAAAGGTGCACCCCGCGCCCACGCCCGCGACCGCGATCGACATCAGGAGCCGGAGCCTCAAAACGTTCCTCCGATTGAAACGGCAGCGCCACCAGCCACCGGCGCCACCATCACCGACGGCGCCGTCTTCGAGGCGCCCAGGAGCACCGCGCCGACCACGCCAACCGCGGCGCCCACGCCGAGCGCAGCGAACCCCGCGCCCGTCAACAGCCGGCCGGTCGCCAGCTGCTCGGCAGCGGGAGCGTTTGCCGCGAGGCCGTCGGTCACCTTCGCGCTCGAGCCGACCAGCCCACCCACCACCGCGACGGCGCCACCGACGAGCGCGACCGCGCCGCCGGTGAGGAGCAGGGGAAGCCCGGGACCTCGCGCCGGCGCAGAGGCGGTGACGGCCGGCCCGGCAACGGCGGGAACGGGCCTGACGATGACCGGCTCGACGACCGGCGGCGGGATCAGCGCCGCGACCGCGGCCGGGCGCTGCGCCGGGAGCGCTCCCACCTTCAGGCTGGTGAAGAACTCGGCCATCACCTCGCGCGCGGCGTCGACGAACTTCCGCTTCCCGAGCGGCCGGCTGGCCGTCGCGGTGGGCCGAGCCACCTCACCGTCGTCTCGCACCAGCCGGCCCGACACCACGACGGAGCCCTCGAGGGTCAGATCGATCGCCGCAAAGAGCGCGTAGAGCGCGCCCGACTTCGTCGCCAGCGCCACCAGGCAGCGGTCGTCGCGCTCACAGCCCTCGCGCTTGACCTCGTTGAGGGCGGCTTCGTAGCGGGTGAACTCGGGCACCATCGCGCCCGACACCTTCAACAGGCGGGTGTACTCGCGCTGCAGCCGCTCGACGTCGTCCGCCGACAGGCCCTGCGGCGCCCGCTTGAGCTCGAGCGGGTTGGGCATGACCGAGGGCTTGACCGCCTGCGCGAAAGCCAGCCCGCTGATGAGGGCCGCGAGCGTCGACAGGCGCGAGAGCAGGCGCATGGGCGAAGTCATAGCGCGCCGCTGGAAAAACGGCTCAGCGGAAGCGGAGCCGCGCGCGGAGCTGTTCGTAGTCCGCCTGGGCCTTCCCGCAGTCGGCGCTGGTGCTGGCCGAGACGATCTTCTTCACCAACCGGGCCTGGCTCCGGTCCCAGACCTCGTAGAGGGCGGCGTCGCCGATGACCCGCTCGTTCTCACCCATCTCGGCGATGTCGAGCTTCAGGCGCTTCTTCCACGCCTCGGTGGGTTGGCAGCCCTTCTCCGGCACGGCGGGGCGCGGCTCCTTCGTCGGCCTCACCGGCACCACCGCGCCAGGCGCTTCGATGGCGGGGGCGACGGGGGGC
>JACSRE010000127.1 GCA_014879945.1 Myxococcus sp. | reverse complement strand
CGGTACCTCGCGGTGCTGCTCAAGCGTTCGGGCACACCTCAGCGCTCTGGAAGCGGCCGTGGCGTGGTCGTCACCCAGGTGCCGGCTCGCCCCTTCCTGCGACCGGCGTTCGAGAAGCTCAGAAGTGGCGCCACACAGCGGCTGCTCAACCGAATCGCCCGCCAACTGGGTTTGGCGCCGTGACCTTGCCGTCCCCCAGTGACGCGAGGGCTCGCTTTCCCCGTTCGTGGCCATCCCAATCATCCACTCGATCTCTCAGCCGGCCGGACCGTCGAGCGGCGGAGACCTCATTCGGCTGGAGGGCGCAGGGATTGGCGCGCGTCCGCAGGTGGTGTTCGGTGGTCGAGCGGCTGAGATTCTGGCGATTCGTCGGTCTGGGACCGCAGCCGTTGTTGAACTCCGCACGCCTCCGCACGAGCCAGGGGCAGTTGACCTTGAACTGCTCAATCTCGACCCGACCGAGCGACCGATTCCGGGCGAGCGTGCGGTGCTGCCACTCGCGTATCGGTACGAGCGTCCTGCCATCGCGCGCGAGGCAGACCTCACCCGCGTCATCCGCCAGCTGCTCCGCGAGCTGAAGCGTCAGGTCGTCGCGAACGTCAGCACCTCGGTCTCGGTCGACTACGACGACACCGCCGATGGCCAGAGCATCATCGCGATGGCGAAGCTGCCGTCGTTGGTGCTGACGGGGCCGACGCTCCGCCAGAACCGCTTCTACTCAGCGAACGAGCCCCACTACGACGTGGTGGGTACTCCAACGGGCCTGCAGGCGGTCCGACGCAAGCCGCCGCTCACCGTCGACCTGGTGTTCGGTCTCACCGTTGCGTCCTCGCGCACCGCCGAACTGTTCAACCTGATGGGCTCCGTCGCGACGTTCCTCAACCGCAACCGCTGGCTCGAGCTGCAGCGCGACCCGAGCGCTCTCGACCGCGGCACCGTCCGCTGGGAGCTCGAGGCCGAAGGCGACTTCCGGACCCAACTCGCCAGCCGCGACGACCTCCGCGTGTTCACCTGTGGCTTCGTCGTGCGCGGCTTCGACGTCGACGAAGGCCTGCCGCTCGACCGCAACCCGCTGGTCGAGCGTCCCGAGCTCGAGACGGGGGGGCTGTGAGCATCTCCCTCACAAACACCAGCCGACGCTGCCTGGTCTTCGTGCTCGCCCACGATGTGTTCTGCGTCGCGAACGCTCGATGCCGTTGTGCTCCCGGGGCTCGACCGATCCCCGCGTCCCTGACGCTCGCGGCCGGCGTCACCGTCGATGGCCTCGACGAGGCCGTGCTCGTCGTGCCGACGGTTATCCGCGCGATCCGAGACGGCGCGCTCGCAGCCAACCGAGGTGCTTCGTGAGCGGTCAACTGCTGTCGTCGAAGGTCGTCATCGTCGAAGAGGAGCCGCGCGTTCGCGGCATCACCTCGGCACCAACCTCGGTTGCCGGCGCGGTCGGCCTGACGGAGCGTGGGCCCATCGGCGAGGCCGTGCTCTGCAGCTCGTTCGAGGAGTTCCAGACGCGCTTCGGAGGCTTCACGCCCGACTCCGACCTGGCCCTGGCCGCGATGGGCTTCTTCGAGAACGGTGGAAGCCAGCTCTGGGTCGTCCGCACGACGCACTACACGGACGTCTCGCAGCCGAGCTCGGCGACGACGACTCGTGCGCAGGGGTTCATCCTCGCTGGGGCGGGCCCCACGCCTGCATTGCTGACGGGGCGCGCCGCCGGTCCCTTCGCGCTCCACGACGGAGAGCGAATCGTGCTCTCCGTGAACGGCGGTCCCGACATCGACGTCGTGTTCGGAGGCACGGCTGCCTCGGTCGCTGTGGGAGCGCCCGGGCCGTACGCCCTCGTCGATGGCATGACGCTCCAACTGCGCATCGATGGAGGGACCGAGCAGCGCGTCACCTTCGCCGCCTCCGACTTCGTGAACGTCGCGCAGGCCACCGCGGCGGAGGTCGCAGCGGCGATCAACGCGTCCATCGTGCGCGGAAAGGCTGTCCGCGGGGCGGACGTGCGCATCGTGAGCGACACGGTCGGCACCTCGAGTCGCGTCGAGGTAACGGGAGGCACTGCCAACGCGGTCCTCAACTTCCCGAACGCCATCGCGCAGGGCACAGGCAACGTCGGTGACCTGAGCGCAGTGACGGTCGCGGAGGTGCAGGGCGTCGTCGAGGCCGCGGTGCCGGCCGTTCGGGTCTCCCTCGGCAACGTGGTCGAGGTGCGCACGGTCGCGACCGGTGTCGCCGCCACACTTCGGGCGCGAGCGGCCACCACGCCTGCGTTCGGGTTCGACACCAGCGCGCACACAGGAGCGGCGTCCGGCGTGGCCAACGGGCTCCGGGTCGAAGGCCGTGACCCTGGCGCCTACGGCAACCGCATCGAGGTCGAGGTCCGCGCCGCGAGCAACGGGAGCGCCCAGGCGTTCGACCTCCTCGTCATCGAGGACGGCACGTACCGCGAGACGTTCCCGAACCTCACGCTCACCGCCACCGACGCGCGCCACGTGGAGCGCATCGTCAACGACCCGCGGAGCGGCTCGCTCTACGTGCGCGTGACGCAGCTCCTCGCGACTGTGCCGGGGAGGCAGACTGTCGGGCTCTCCGGTGGCAACGACGGCCTTGCAGGGCTCGACGACAACGACTTCATCGGGAGCGAAGCCGGCAAGACCGGACTCCGCGCACTCGACCAGGTCCAGGAACTGTCGCTGCTCCTCGTCCCCGGCCGCGCCACACCGGCGACGCACCTCGCGATGGTGCAGTACGCCGAGGTCGCCCGCGACGGCACCGTCTTCGCCATCCTCGACCCGCCCGAGACCCAGAGCGCGACCGACATCGTCGACTACGCAAGCTCCACCGCCACGCTCGAGGGACTCTCGGAGT
This sequence comes from Myxococcus sp., assembly GCA_014879945.1. Taxonomy (GTDB): domain Bacteria; phylum Myxococcota; class Myxococcia; order Myxococcales; family Myxococcaceae; genus Xiheimicrobium. The sequence goes on along the minus strand of JACSRE010000127.1, from coordinate 14,890 downwards.
TCGCCGCGCTCTACTGGCCGCGAGTCAGCGTCCTCAACCCGGCGAAGAGCGTATTCGGCGCCGACGCACAAGTGGTGGTGCCTCCGTCGGGCATCATCGCCGGCGTCTTCTCGCGCATCGACTCGAGCAGACCGGGCGGTGTGTACGACGCTCCCGCGGGCATCGAGGCCGGACGCATGTTCGGAGTGTTGGGCTTCGAGACCGACGAGGTCCTCGAGGAGCGGAAGCGCGACCTAGTCTACCCGCACCGCATCAACCCGCTCACCACCGGACCCGGCCTGCCGCGCTTCATCGACGGCAGCCGCACGCTGAAGGGCGACGGGAACTTCCCGTACGTCGGCGAGCGACGCGGCGTCATCTTCATCTCCCGCAGCCTCAAGCAGGGGCTCGAGTTCGCGCGGCACAAGGCGAACACCGAGTCTCTGCGCGCGCAGGTGCGGAGGACCATCACCGCGTTCCTCCTGACGCAGATGAACAACGGAGCGTTCCGCACGCGCGACCCGGCGACGGCGTTCTTCGTCGACGTCTCCGACGCGCTCAACACGCCGACGGTCATCTTCGCGGGGAAGCTCCTCGCGCGCGTCGGGCTCGCGACCAACAAGCCGGCCGAGTTCATCGTCATCAGCATCAGCCAGGACACGCGCGCGCTCGAGGCCGAGCTCGCCGGCGGCAACCCCTGAAGGAGTCAGCCATGGCCGTCATCGGCACGCCGCGCAGCTTCCACAAGAAGTTCAAGTTCGTCGTGGAGATCGACGGCTTCCAGCACGCGGGGTTTCAGAAATGCAGCGAGCTCTCGGTCGAGGTCGCGAACGTGCAGTACTTCGAGGGCGGCTCGCTCATCCCGAACAAGAGCCCGGGCCGGCTGACCTTCGCCGACGTGACGCTCGAGCGCGGGGCGACGCGCGACCATGACCTGTTCGACTGGTTCAAGGACGTGGCGATCACCTCGAGTGGGCTCGGGCTTCCCGACCAGGCGTACAAGCGGAACCTCGACATCGTTCAGCAGGATCGAGACGGCGTGACGCTGCGGCGATGGACGCTCGTTCGTGCCTGGCCGGTGAAGTTCGTCGCCGGCGAGTGGGACAACGAGAGCGACGAGAACGTGATCGAGTCGGTGACGCTCACGTACGACTTCTTCGAACTGGTGCAGTAGGACCAGCTACGACGGAGAACTCGCCTTGACGTCGAGCAGCTTCTTCAGTCGTGAGGCGATTCGCGCACGCCTCGCCTGAAAGAAGGCTGCGAAGTCCTTCAGGTCGGGTGGAATCGTCCCGAGGTCGTGCTTGGCCACATAGGCGTTGCGGCTCACGGCGTCCGGAAACTGTTCCGGTAGCCATGCAGCGGGCAGCTTCGCTGACTTCTGAATATTGGCCGTGCCCTCGAGGATCTGAAGGTTCGGAAGCAGATCGACGCTGGCCTTGAAGTCCTCAATTTCGGCGGGAGAGAGACCGGCGGCGACGAGCTTCTGCTGGCGGAAGAGCGACCTTGGGAAGACGTGGTCTTCGTGAAACTCGTTCCGCAGATCGTGCCCCGGGTACAGCAATGTGAGCACGGTGAAGGTGCCCCGCTTGCCGTACTCCATGTCCAGGAGGGCCTCGACCTCGTCTTCCTCAAACCGCAAAGACTTGCCGAGAAGAGCCATCGCGGCTTCCAAGTGCGCGACCGGAAATCCGTTCTGATAGTTCGTCGCCAGCGCCTCCCGCAGCGCGCGAAGGAGCGTGTCGAGACCGCTTCCCCAGATGCCCTGTTTGATCAGTGACCGATTAACCCAAAGGCGAAGTTGCTCGCGGTCTGCCGCATCGGTCGTGCTGGTGCGGTAGCTCTCTGTCGCGCCACGCTTCATCAGGTAGTACGCGACCGGGATCATCACGTTGTTGGCAGTCAGAGTCTTCGCCGAGAATCCGAAGTCGCCGAGCAGCGCGGCTGCATGGCGCAACGCGCTCGCGAGTTCCTCCCAGTGCGCCTCGATCTTGGCCATGTTCTGGGCGTTGAAGTTCGTGACCTTGAACGCCACATCCGGGATGTCAGTGAGCACCAGGGAAGCCTTAAGGACGAGGTCCTTGGGGAAGTCGAATCCGAACCTCGTCTCATTGAGTTCGTCGACGAGGCGGTGGACGGCTTCTCTGGCGTCTTGCTGCTTCCACTGAGCCGTTGCGATCGAAAGCAGAAGATCCGCATAGGAGAGGACCGTGCCACCGCTATTGACCCGGATAAAGATGTTGAGGACTCGGTCGAGGTCTTGGTCCTCTTCCTCGAAAAAATTGATGAAGGTTTCTTGGTGCACAACCTCATGAAGTCGGTCGAGCGCCGCGTAAGCAGCGTCGTTGTCCGCAAGCCCATGAGTTCGAACGTAGGTAAAGATCCCCTTGCCGCGGTCCATGTTGAGGATGTCCGAGACCGGGAACCAGTGGTGTTCAGCGCCGTTCGCGGTGCTCTCCTCCTTCGCCTTCTCCTTGGTCAGGAAACGGAACTGGTAGCGAAGGGACAGGTCATCTCCCCCCTCCTTGCCGCGTAGGTCCAGGAAGAGTTGGCGCTTCGGATAGGCGTTGCTGTTCGACTTCCGCTTGTGGAGGAGCTTCTCGGCATGACTGCCACGAAGCCCGATGTTCAGCGCTGTCAACCTCTGCTGACCGTCGAGGACAGCGACCACCGATGATTCCTGGCTGAGATTCAGTGGTGGGCAGTGCGGCGCATCCCGCTCGTGGTACTCCCGTACGAAATCGAAGAAAGCGTACTTGGCGCAGTTCTGCTTCTCGACCTTCCAGAAGAGGAAGGACCCGAACGGGTAGCCACGCATCAGGCTGTCGAAGAGTCTACAGATCTGGTCGGTGCTCCATACGAACTCACGCTGGATGGCTGGCAGCACGTACTCGTGCTTGTGGACGCGCTCCAACGCCTTCGCGATCGAGATGGCCGGCTGGAAGGACATGCCGAGATGCTACTTCGCACGATGGGCGGCACCACACAGATCGGGCGTGTCGTTGTCCCTCACCTCAAGGCGAGTCGGCCTTTGGGGGGCATGGTCGCGATTGCGAGATGTCCCTCAGGTCTCACTGGTCATCTCCGCGGGATGAGGGTGCGCGAGGAGCGGGTGCTCGCTGACCGAAGACTGGCGAAGTCTGGAGGCCAGCTCGAGGAGTTGCTGGCTGCCTGTTGGGAGACGACGGTTGATCCCGGACCCTACGCCTTCGGCGACAAGCCCATCGACTGGGCCGCGGTGCTTCAAGGCGACAGGTTCTTCACTCTGCTGAACATCCGCGCGCTGACCTACGGACCGGACTACGGCTTCTCGGTCTCGTGTCGGAACTGCCGGGCGCGCATCGAGTGGGAAGTGGACCTGACGAAGCTCCCGGTTCGGCCGCTGTCGTCGGAGAGCCGCGCTGCGTTCATGGCCGGCAACCGGTTCGAGACCACACTCCCCGACGCTGGCAGGCGCGTCTGGTTCAAGCTCCTTACCGGCGACGACGAGCGGAAGCTCCCTGCGCTTCAGCGCGCCGCTCCCGACCGGCTGCTCTCGTTGGTGCTCGCCTACCGCGTGCTCGAGATCGACGGCGTCGACCCGAAGGACAAGCGCGCGTTCCTCGAAGACCTCACGCTCCGCGACGCCGACTTCCTTGTCGACGAGTTCGACCGCGTGGACTGCGGCGTCGACACCACCATCGAGGTCGAGTGCCCGGAGTGCCGCGAGGTCCAGGACGTCGACCTCCCTTTCGACAGCGCCTTCTTCCTGCCGGGGAGGGAGCGAACGGCGCGTCGGAAGGCCCGGAGCGCCTCTTCCCCGACGTGAGGCTCGACGCCTGGCGCGAGGGGCTCTTCCACCTCTGCTGGCACCAGCACGGAGGCTCGGGGCTTCAGCTCTCGTTCGCCGACGCGCTCGAACTCCCAGTCAGCGACCGCGACTGGTTCCTCGAGCGCATCGGAGAACAACGCACGCGCGAGGCACGCGAACTCGAGAAGGCCGCCCGCCGGAGGTGACGCATGTCGCTCAACAACCTCGGCCTCGGCTTCGTCTTCACCGCGCGCGACCTTGCCTCGGGCGCCATCTTGAACCTCGAGCGGAACTTCCTCAGCCTCGACCGCAAGGTCGGGCTCGGGGCCGAGCGCATCCAGTCGAGCTTCCAGCAGCTCGGCGTCGGGCTCGCCGTGTTCTCGGCCGGCGCCGGCGTCGTCGCCGGAGCCTTCTCGCTCGCCAATGCCGCCGGTCGCTTCGAGCAGAGCATGGCCGCGGTGGGCGCCATCTCCGGGGCATCGGCGATCGAACTCCAGCAACTCCGTGACGCCGCCATTGGCGCGGGCATCGCGACGCAGTTCTCTCCGACCGAGGCGGTGCTCGGGCTCCGCGAACTCGCGCAGGCGGGTTTCAACGCAGCCGAGTCGATGGCGTTGCTCACCCCAGTGCTCGACCTCGCGGGTGGCTCACTCGGAGAACTCTCTCCGCAGCAGGCCGCCGGTCTCGCCGCGCAGGCGATGAAGGCCTTCGGGCTATCGGTGGACGAGGCCTCCGTCTCGGTCGACCGAATGCTCCAGGCGGTCAACGTGTTCGCCCTCAACGCGAGCGAACTGCCCATGGCGCTCGGCGTCGCATCGCGCGGCGCGCAGGCGCTGCACCAGTCACTTTCCGAGACGCTCATCACCCTCGGCCTGGTGAAGAACGTCATCCCCGGCGTCGAGCGCGCCTCCACCGCGGCCGCCGTCGCCATGGAGCGGATGGCCGACCCCGAAGTGCAGAAGAAGCTGCGCGGCATCGGCGTCAGCGTGGTCGACGCGCACGGGAGCTTCCGTGGCTTCCTCGACGTCGTCGGCGAGATGGGCCCGCAGCTCGAGCGCATGAGCGAGGCTCAGCGCTCGGCCTTTCTGCTGAGCGCTTTCGGACGTGAGGCCCTCGGTGGCCTCAGCGCAGTGATGACGCAGGTGACGAACGGCATTCGCACCAACACCGGAGAGACGCTGCGAGGCGGGGCCGCGATCGCCTACCTCCGCCAGCAGTTCGACTCTGCTGGAGGAACAGCCGCGCGCTTTCGCGACCAGATGCTGAACACCTTCGAGGGGCAGAAGAAGCTCCTCGGCGGTTCGATGGAGACGCTCGCCATCGTCATCGGCGAGCCCTTCGCGCAGGTCTTCAAGCCCATCGTCTCCGCGGTGGTGGAGGTCGTGAACGGCCTCCTCAGTGTTCTGCGTCAACTGCCGGCACCGGTGAAGAAGGCCTTCGCCGGTTTCGCCGTTGCAGCGGGAGCCATCGTCGCCACGGTCGGAGCCGTCATCGCCGTGAAGGCCGGCGTGGCGCTGCTTGCAGTGGGGCTCAAGGTGCTCGGAGTGACGGCCGCGGGGCTCATGTCGACGATGCTCCCGGCGATCGCCACGGTCGCGTTGCTGGGGCTCGTCGTCGCGGGGTTCGTATACGCAGTCCGCAACAACCTCGGCGGCCTCGGCGACTTCGTTCACCGCGTCTGGGGGAAGGTCCGTCTCGGGTTCGATGCGCAGGTGCAGCTCTTCGAACAGGGCGGATTCTCCGGCGCCGTCATGACGGAGCTCGACCGCGCGGCGAACTCGGGCCTGAAGCGGTTCCTCATCAGCGTGTACCAGGTGGCCTTCCGCGTCGGCCGCGCGTGGGACGGGCTGGTCGCCGGCTTCACGACGGCCCTCGACGAAGCGGCGCCAGTGTTCGAAGTGCTCGGCGCGACGGTCGATGAACTCGGCACCGCGCTCCTCGAGCTGTTCCAGGCCCTCACCGGAAGCACCGCGGCCCTGCCGTCAGACGAGTACCGCAGCTTCGGCGAGCTGGTCGGCTCCGCGCTCGCGGGCATCGTGAAGTGGACCGCGGCGGCGATCTCGGTGACCGCCAGCTTCTTCACCAGCCTCGCGAAAGGAGCGACCGCCGTCGTGCAGGTGTTCGCTGCGGTCTTCAACCACCTCTACGACTCGTTCGTGACCGTGCGCAGCTTCCTGACCGCGCTGGCCGAGTCGATTCGCAGCGCGTTCGTGAGCCTCTCCGACGGAGTCATCGGCCTGCTTCGCCGTGCTCCCACAAGGTTCCTCCCGGCTGAGTACCAATGGCTGGCTCGCCAGCCCCTGTCCACGGAGGTTCAACAACAGCTCACGCTGGCGATGCCGAGCGGGAGGCCGTCGCCCGACCTTGCGTCGTCTCCGTTGCCGGCGCGCGTAGAAGCAGCCTCGCGGAGCGCTGATTTCGCGCAGCTGCAAGCGAGCCTCTCGTCGGTGCCAATGGCGAACAGTCCGCCTCCGCCGATCAACGTGAACGTCCAAGTCGACGGAGAGAGCATTGCGCGCGCGGGCATCGCCGCCCAACGTGACTCAGCGAGTCGCGCGTTCTCGTCGGTGCCCACCTTCTGACGCCGCATGCGCTACGGTCCAGCCATGTCGGTCGCCTTGAAATGCACAGAGTGCGGAGTCGAGTACGAGGTTGTGGGTGAGCTCATGGAGAACCCACTCACCAAGGACCAGTTCTACATGGCTAAGTGCGCTTGCGAGGGGCTTACCCGAATTCCCGCTGGCCAAGCGCTCAGAGCCCCAGCGAAGCCGGCGAAGAAGGACTGACAGAGTTCGCCTGTCCCGGCCGACGTCCACACGAGCTTTGTGTGGTTGTGCGACTGTCCTCGGCCATGACACGCCCTCCGCGGTGCGTGCTCGTCAACGTCTCGACCGGCGAGTCGATGCCGTGCCTCTTCAACCCAACCCAGCTCACCGAGAAGCTGCAGGTGAACTGGAATCGGCAGGTCGTCCCGGGCCTCTCGCATCAGGTGCTCCAGTTCCAGACCACCTCGAACCGGCAGCTCACCGGCGTCGAGTTCTACCTCGACCGCTTCTTCGCGACCGAGCAGCCCGGAGACCCGAACATCCTCGAGTTCCGCGCATTCCTCCGCGCGCTCACGGTGCCCCCCGCGATCACTGAGGGAGTCCTCGCCACCGCTCCACCGCGCGTCCTCGTCGTCTGGCCGAACGTGCTCACCATCGAGTGCGTCGTCGCGAGCATCGACTTCCAGTACCGCCAGCTCGCCATCGACTCGTCGGTGCTCGTCTACGCCGCCTCCGTCACCTTCGAGGAGATCCTCGATACGCGAGTCACCAGCGAGACCTTGCGCCGGCAGGTGTCGTGATGGCTCCGCTGGCCGGGTCTCGGCACTCGTTCACCTCCGGCGTTCGCGACGAGGAGGGGCGCGTCTTCCTCACTGAGCGCGAGCCCTACGGGTTCCGCGCGCACCCAGACACACGGGCGCATGTCGTCGCGCAGGGAGAGTCCCTCTTCGACCTCGCGGGCCGGTACTTCGCTCCACTGCCGAGGGCGTGTGGCTTCTGGTGGGCCATCGCCGACTTTCAGCAGGACCCGATCATCGACCCGACGCTCGAGCTCGAGGTCGGGCGCCGGCTGCTCATCCCGAGCGTTCGCGTGCTCACCGACGTCATCCTCAGCGAGCGACGGAGGCGAGACGCGTGAGCCCCTCCGACCGCAGCGCGCCCGGAGTGCGCATCACGTCGCTCGCCGACGAGCGCGCCCCGAGTGGAGCCCCGCTCAATCTCGACGGCCGAGTGCTCGCCTTCTCCTACGAGGACAGCGCGCTCAAGGCGGACCAGGCGTCGCTCCAGCTCGACAACTTCGACCTCTCGCTCTTCGACCGCCCTCAACTCGCTGGCGGCGCGGTGCTTGAGGTCTCCTGGGGCTACCCCGGCAACATGGCGCCTCCGCGGCGTGTGGTCGTTCGCAAGCTGAAAGGCTTCCAGACGCTCACCGTCGAGGGACAGGCCACCAGCGTGCTGATGAACCTCCAGGCGAAGACGCGCTCATGGAGCGGGAAGCGGCTCAGTGACGTCGTGCGTGAGCTCGCGGCCGAGTACGGGTTCATCGGAGAGGCCGCCGACATTGGCGACACCTCCGAGGTGTTGGAGGCGGTGCACCAGTCCTCCGAGACCGACGCACGCTTCCTCCGTCGGCTCGCCGCGCGTGAGGAGTTCGAGTTCTTCGTCGACGACTCCGGCTTCCGCTGGCGGGCTCGCAACCAGGCGCCGGCTCCGACGCGTGTGCTGACCTGGTACTCGGACCCGGGCCGCGGCGAGGTCATGTCGGTCAACGTCGAGAGCGACCTGGTGCGGAGAGTCGGACGTGTCGACGTGAAGGGGCGCGACCCGCTGGCGAAGGCGCCGATCGCGGTCAGCGCGAACTCCGACACCGTGCCGCGGTCGACCCTCGGAGAACTCGTCGAGGTGGTCGACCCTGAGACGGGCTCCACGTCGCTTCAGCAGCGCAACGCGACGGTCAGCGCTCATTCAACGGCCGCGACTACACCCGAGGCAGCGAAGCGCGAGGCCGAGGCCCGCTTCCGAGCTGCGGAGCGCGACACCGTGAAGCTGTCGCTGCAGGTGGTCGGCGACCCGACCCTCCGCGCAAAGACCATCATCGAGGTACGCGGCATTTCGAAGGCGCTCTCCGGCAAGTACTACGTCGCGGAGGCGAAGCACGTCATCAACGCGAGCGGGTACGTCGTCGACCTGAAGCTGACGCGCGATGGGCTCGGCTCGACGGAGAAGGCGGTTCGTCCGCAGGGAGGCCAACCCAACCGCGGAGCACCGACGCCAAGCGGCGCGATGAAGACCATCGAAGTCGTCGATCCCGAGCGCGGCGGTACCCGCGTGGAGTTCCGACGCGGAGACAGCGTCATCGGCGCCGAGGACCCCGAGACGGGAATGAGCGTGCCGCGATGAGCACCTTCGACGACGACATTCAGCGCAACGACACGCTGCGGCTCGGGCTCTACGTCGGGTACGTCACCGACCGGAACGACGACGCGCAACTGGGCCGCGTGCGCGTGTGCATCCCCGGAGTCATCGAGCCCGAGAGCGCGTGGGCCTGGCCGCTCGGCACCGTCGGCGGAGGGAGCAAGGACCGCGGCTTCTTTGCCGTGCCCGAGAAGTTCGCGGAGGTCGCGGTCTTCTTCAATCAGGGGAAGGAGGACGCGCCGTACTACCTCGCTGCGCACTGGGGGAAGCCCGGCGGCGAGAGCGAGGTGCCGCTCGAGGCGCAGCGGAACCCGCCGGACAACCGCGTATTCGCGACCGAGCACTTCCGCATCGAACTCGACGAGACCGCGAAGAGCAGGAAGCTGAAGCTCACGAACAGGAAGACCGGAGACGCGCTCACGTTCGACGCCGAGGACAACACGGTCACGCTCGAGGCGACGACCGCGCTGACGCTCAAGGCGGTCGGGGCCATCTCGATCGACGCGCCGCTGGTCACGATCGCCGGCCGCGTCGTGCGCCCGACAGCCGACCCAATCTGAAGGAGGTACCCATGGCGCTCCCGATTCTGATTCGCCTGCCAGCGGCTCCAGACCCGCTGACGATGACGCTCCCGGGCGGCGTCACGATGCAGCAGCAGGACCTCATCAAGGTCATCCAGCCGGCGCTCACACCGCTCATGCCGGTGTTCAACATCCTCGACGCGGTGATCGCGGTCTTCAACACGGTGAAGGCGATCCCCGAGTCGCTTGGGCCGCCTCCGGACCCGACGAAGCTTGTGAGCGCCATTGTCGAGATGACGAAGAAGGTCTCGAAGCTGCTCCGCCTCGTGCCCCAGCTCTCGCTGCCGTACACGATCCTCGGAGTGGTGGACCTGATCCTCGAAACGCTGGGTCGACTGCGCGACCAGTTGGTCTTCCTCGCGCATTCGGCTCAGCGCCTCGCGTCGCTGACCCAACGTGCCACGGAGTTGAACGACCCTGGTCTCGCAGCTGTGGCCGCCTGCGCGCGTGCCAACATCGAGCAGGAGGCCGCCAACCTCAGCAAGGGCCTCGGTGCCGTGAGCACGTTGCTGGGTATCCTCAGCATCTTCACGTCGATGATCGGTGGCCCGAAGGTCCCGGACCTGTCGTCACTGTCCGGCAAGCCCCTGGACGAGGCCGTGAAGCCCCTCGATGACCTCGTGAAGACGCTGCAGCAGGTGCGCAGTTCGATCCCGGTGCCCTGATGGTCGCGCGCAATCTGCTCATCCCGTTTCGCCGTGACCGCAAACGCGACCTCGCGACCGGCGTAGAGGAAGCGCTGCTCGCATCGAAGGTGCGCCAGGTGCTGCTCACCGAGGGTTCGACGCCGAGGTCTTCAGGTGAGCTGCCGTGGCGCACCAATTTCGGCGCAGGGCTCGGCCTCGCACGCCATCGACCGAACGACGCCGTTCTGGCCGAGCTCACGAGGGTTCAGGTTCGCGACGCGCTTCGGAGATGGCTCCCTGCCGTCGTCGTGGTGGAGGTCGAGGTGACCGCGTCGGCCTCGACCCTCTCAGTACGGGTTCAAGTGCAGGAAGGTGGAACTGTCGCCGCCGTCACGACGCAGTTGTGAGCGTTGGTCGGTCCCGTTCGGCTGCAGCGAACGTCTTTGCGGCTGGGTGGCCTCGCTCCCTCCATCGGTCGACTACACCGACAAGGACTTCGACTCGCTGCGGGCGCGGCTCATAGCGCTGCTGAAGAGCGTCTTCCCCGACTGGACCGACTTCGACGTAGCGAGCTTCGGCAACTTGCTCGTCGAGATGTTCGCCTTCGTCGGCGACGTGCTGAGCTTCTACCAGGACAACCTCGCGCGGGAGTCCAGGCTCGTCACGGCTACGCAGCGCAAGAACGTCATGGCCCTTGCGAAGATGCTCGGGTACCGCCTGAGCGGCGCGCAGCCCGCGACCGCCGAGCTCGAGTTCCGGCTCGCACGGCCCGCGCCGGCTCCAATCACCATCCCGGCGGGGACCATCATCCGCACGCAGGAGGTGACCGACCCGGTTCGCTTCCAGTTGCTCGCACCGGTGACCATCGCAACGGGCGCGACTGAGGCGGTCGGCATCGCCGAACACTCCAAGACGCAGCGCCAGCTCTTCGACGCGCAGGGCCTCGCCGACCTCTCGTTGCCCCTCGACTTCGGGCCATACCTCGACGGATCAGCCGTCGTCACGACGCCGCAGGGCCCGTTCACCGAGGTCGACAGCTTCCTCAACTCCGGCCCGAACGACCGGCACTTCGTCGCGACCGTCGATCAGAACGACCTCGCGACGCTCCGCTTCGGCAGCGGCGGGAGCGGCCTCCCACCGACCGGCACCATCTCTGTCACGTACAAGACCGGAGGCGGCTCCACGGGCAATGTCGACGCCCAGCGCCTCGTGGTGCTCGAGGGGAACTTCCGCGATGCGAACGGTGGGCTCGTTCAGCTCTCGGTGCGGAACCCGCGCTCGGCCTCAGGCGGAGCCGACCGACAGAGCATCGCCTCGGCCAAGCTGCTCGCTCCCGAGAGCCTGCGCGCGCTCACGCGCACCGTCGCCCGCGAGGACTTCGAGATCAACGCCCGCCGCCTCACGGGAGTCGCGCGCGCGCTGATGCTCACCTCGAACGAAGACCTCTCCATCGGAGAGAACACCGGCATCCTCTACGTCGTGCCCCGCGGCGGAGGCCTCCCCACGCCTGCGCTCAAGGCGCAGGTGCTGCGACAGGTGACCGAGGCGTACCCGTGCACGCTGACGTTCCAGGTCGCTGTACAAGACCCGGTGTACCGGCGCATCGACATCTCCGCGCGCGTGTTTCTTCGTCAGGGGGCGAGCCCGAACGTGGTGCGCGACGCGATTCGCGCCAACCTCGCCGCGTGGTTCCGCGTCACCGAGGCCGACGGAACGCCGAACCCGAACGTCGACTTCGGCTTCAACATCAAGGACGTCGAGGGGAACCCCGTTGGTGAAGTCGCGTGGAGCGACGTCTTCAACGTCATCCGCGACACGCCCGGCGTTCGGAAAATGGGCGACGCGCGGCTCGACCTCGCGCTCAACGGACTGCCCGCGGACGTGAAGCTCAACGTGCGCGAGTTCCCGGTGCTGGGCACGGTTTCGCTCCGCAACGGTGACACCGGAGTTTTGCTCTGATGGCGCTCCTGAACCCGACCTTCGCCGATGCGGGAGCGCTTCCAGGCGAGGCGGCGCGATGGACCATTTCCGCGGTGACGAGCCTCGAGGTGCTGGCGGCGTTCGGTGGCGCCGGACGAGAGGACTTCGAGCCGTGGAGCGCGTTCCTTGCCGCGCTCGCTGACGTCACCGTGGTGCGTGCCTTCTTCGGCCGAGACGGCTTCGAGGCGTTCGAGCGGCCGTACCTCTTCGCGCTGCCGACGGGGCGGGTCGTCGCGTGCTCCTTCGGCGTGCGCGATGTCGAGACCTGGACGCGGCCTTCTCCGTGGCTCGACGACTGGAGCCGTGTTCCTTCGGCGCTGGGCCTCACGGAGCCCTTCGCGCGAAACGGCTACCTCTCCGGCTGGAGCTCCGTCGGCAACGTCGCCGCCCCGCTCGAGACCTTCTCCGGTGCGTGGGCACGCGCCGCAACCCTGTGACGGAGGCTCAATGGCCGAGACTGACTGGACGTACCTCAACAACGGGCTCGACCTCGCTGCGGTGGACCGGGGCGTGACGGCGGGCATCCCTACTCCGCCTGGCGGCGGGAACTTCTTGTTCGGCTTCAACTCCCTCGCGGCGGTGCAAGGCGCGGTCGGCCTGTTCGCAAACCTCGCGAGCTTCGCGCCGATGGCGAAGGGCGGCTCGATACGCGGCTGCCTCCAGCGCGGCGCCGGCGGAGGCCCGACCGGCTTCTCCCCGTTCCTCTTCCTCTGCTGCCAGGGGAACTCGGTCAACGACAGCGGGTACATGCTCGGGCTCTCGGACGACGACCCGCACCGCATCGTGCTCCGCAAGGGAGCCATCGCCGTAGGTCTGCCAGACGCTGACGGCCCCGGCGTGCTGCTCAAGTCGGCCGCGAGCTTCGCGCAGGCGACCTGGGTGCACCTCCGCCTCGACGTCATCGTGAACACCAACGGCGACGTGGTGTTGAAGGTGCTCTCGAACGACCTCGCGGCGCATCCGCTCGGAACGGCTCCCGACTGGCAGCCCGTCGCGGGAATGGTGCAGTTCATCGACGACCAACTCGGCATCAACTCGGGCAGTCAGCCGCTCACCTCGGGGCGAGGAGGCTTCGGCATGTCGGTGAAAGACGTCACGCGGCGCGCGTACTTCGACCACCTCGAGCTCTTCCGTCAGGTGTGACGCATGGAGCTGACCGCGTTCACCAGTCGTCTCGGCGAGGGCCAGGGGCGGCTCGGGCCGGGCGTGTTCGTTCTCGGTGACGACGAGTCTGGTCGGACCTTCGAGCTCGGCCATGGGGACCACGTTGCGGTGACGCAGGTCGTGGACCTCACCGGAGTGACGCTGGTGCGCACGTCGATGAAGGTGCGGACCCCGAAGCGCATGCCGCCGGGATTCGCGTGGGAAGTCTCCATCGTCGTCGATGGCCTGAAGCACGCGAGCGTCACCCTTCGCTCGGGGAGCGAGCGCACGCTCCACGACCTGGCCGCCAACGTCTCGAAGCTGACTGGGCAGCACACGGTCGGAGTCCGCCTCGAGTTGGTGTGAACGATGGCCACCATCGAGCTGCCACGCGTGCAGGTGCAATCGGTCACGCTCACCACGAGCGGGGCGCGGCCGCTCCTCATCAACCGCGACCCGTCACCTGGTGAGGTGGGCGTTCCCATCGATTCGCCCCTCGCGCTCGAGCTCGTCGACCCAGGCGCCGCCGGCATCGACACGAGCGCCACACGCATCTGGGTCGACGGGGTGCTCGCGTTCGATGGTGCGCCGGTGCCGCCGTTCTCTGCGGTTGTGGCGCAGTCGTCCGACAGCCTCCGTGTGGTCCTCTCGCCGGCTGCGCCCCTGAGCAGCCTCGCCCGAGTCACGGTCCGGGTCGCCTCACGCACCGTGGGCGGTGGGCAGTCGCTCGACGAGTCCTGGAGCTTCACCGCAGAGGACCGCGTTTCACCACGGCTGGCGAGCGCCCAGGCGGTCTCGCAGAAGCAGCTCCGCCTCGTGTTCGACGAGCCGGTCGAGAGCTCCAACGCGACAGTCCTTGTGACTCCCATCGGTGCGCCCGCGGTGCCGCTGCGCGCCGTGCATGTCGCCACCGAAGCGAACCGCCTGACCGTCTCGCTCGACGTGGAGATGTCTCCCGACGTCGAGCACGAGGTGCAGGTAGTCGGCGCGACCGACCTCTCAGGGAACGCGGTGCTGCCGCCGTTCGACAACGCGCGCTTCAAGGGCTTCAGACCAGCGAGACCGGCGTCGCGACGGTTCGACCTCTGGCAGATGCTCCCGAAGCACAACCGACGCGAGGACACGACCGGGGACCTCCTGCGCTTCATCTCGTGCCTGCAGGAGGTGACGGACCTGCTCCTCGCCGACCTCGATCGCTGGCCTGACATCTTCGACCTCGAGCGCGCTCCGGAACCGTTCCTCGACCTCATCCTTCAGGACCTGGGCAACCCGTTCCCGTTCGACCTCGACGTGAAGGGCAAGCGTCGGCTCGCGGCGGTGCTGGTCGAGATGTACCGACAGAAGGGAACGGCGCAGGGCATCAAGAACGCAGTGCGCTTCCTTCTCGGCATCGACATCGTGGCCATCACCGCGTTCAACGCCGACGCGCTGGTGCTCGGCGAGTCACTGCTCGGAGTCGACTGGGTGCTCGGCCCCTCGGACCGCTTCGCGAAATACGCGTTCAACGTCGTCGTCGCGCGCATCCTCACGCCGACCGAGCGCAAGCACCTGCGCGCCATCGTCGAGTACCTGAAGCCGGCGCACACCCACTTCGTGGACTTGGTCGAGCCCTTCCCACCGCTCGTTCCGGACCACTGGGAGCTTGGCCTTAGCGACCTTGGCGACACGACGCTGCTTCACTGAGTCAGAGACTCATCACGGTTCACTTGGCAGACGAATCTCGAGCCTCGCGCCAGCCGTATCTTTGTCGGACAGAGCTGCGCTCCCCCCGTGTGCTTCTGCCACGTGTCGGATCAGCGCGAGCCCGAGACCGTGCCCAGGAATTCGCCG
>JACSRE010000258.1 GCA_014879945.1 Myxococcus sp. | reverse complement strand
GCTGGCGAGGGCACGCGCCACCGCCGCTCAGAACTTCACGCGGCGCATCACGAAGCGGGGCATCGCTTTGATGGCGGTCATCACCGCGCGCCAGATGGGCGGCGCGTAGACGACCGGCGCGCCCTCGTCGATGCCGCGCAACACCACCTCGGCCACCGCCTCGGGCTCCCCCGCGAAGGGCGGCGCCTTCAGGCCCTCGGTCATCTGGGTGCGCACGAAGCCGGGCTTCACGCAGACGGTGATCAACCCCTCTTTGCGGTACTTGTGATCGAGCCCCTCGAGGTACGCCGACAGGCCGGCCTTCGCCGCTCCGTAGAGGATGACGGGTGAGCGCCCGCGATCGCCGGCCACCGACGAGAACACGCACAGCGTTCCGCCGCCGCGCATCAGCAGCTTCTTGCGGGCGGCCTCGCAGAACAGCACGGTGTTCGAGAAGTCCACGGTCAACACCCTGGCGGCCAGGGCGGGGTCCCGCTCCAGCTGCTCCTGGGTGGCGAACGCGCCAGCGGTGACGACGACGGTGTCGAGGCCGTCGAGGGCCTGCTCGGCGCGCTCGAGCGCGGGCTTGAACGAGTCGGGGTGCTCGAGATCGCACGGCACGCCGACGGTGCGGGTGCCGGGAACGCCGCGAGCCTCGAGATCGGCCACGCTGCGCGCCACCTCGTCGTCGCCGCGGCCGAGCACCGCCACGAAGTCACCGCGCTCGACGAAGCGCCGGGCGAGCGATCGACCCATGCCCCGCGTGGCCCCCAGAATCGCGACGCGCCTCATTCCCGATCTCCGAACAGGCGCACCGACTGGCTGCTGCGGAACCGGTGCTGAGGGTCCCACTTCTCGCGCACGTCGAGGAACCTGGGGAGCCGGTGCTCCATGGCGCGGAAGTGCTCGGGCCGGGTGAAGGTGTCTTTCGCGAGGTAGATGCGCCCGCCCTCTGAGAGCACGTGCTCGTTGAGCTCGTCCACGAGCGCCTGGGTGTCACTGCGAATGGGAATGTCGAGCGCGACCGAGATGCCGCTCCTGGGGAACGAGAGGAAGGCGGCGCTCTCGGGCCCGCAGTCCTTGATGACGCAGAGGAAGCTGGCGCCTCCCCGCTTCGTCAGGCGCTCGAGGAACCGTCGGGCCGCGCCCGGCCCCGCCTCGTTCGGCAGCACGCACTGGTACTGGGTGAAGCCGCGCCGCCCGTACATGCGGTTCCAGTCCTTCACGAAGTCGAGCGGCCAGAAGAAGGTGAACGGGTCGACGATGCCCTCGCGCTTCTTCGGCAGGTGCTTCCAGTAGAAGGCGAAGTTGAAGGCCTTGATGGACAGCGGGTTGAGCAGCCACGGCGGCGCCTCGAACGGGAAGCGCAGGTTGGGCGGCTCGGTGGGGAAGCGGTTGGGCGCCTCGTGCGAGTGGGCCCATCTCCCTTTCATCAGAATGCCGCGGCCCAGGTTCGCGCCCTGGCTCAGGCAGTCGATCCACCCGACCGTCATCGGCCACTGCGCGGCGGCCTCTTTGAGCTTCGCGATGTACTCGTCGATGTCGGCGACGCGCTCCGACTCCTGCCAGATCCACGGCGTGGGGATGCGCGACATCGGGAACTCGACCTCGAGGATCTGTCCGGTCAGGCCCATGCCGCCGACGGTCGCCAGGAAGAGCTCGCGCTCGAGATCGGGCCCGCACTCCACCACCCGGCCGTCGGCCACCCGCATCTTCAGGCGCCTGACGTGGGCGCCGAAGCAGCCGTCCACGTGGTGGTTCTTTCCGTGCACGTCGGCCGCGACGGCGCCGCCGAGGGTGACGAACTGGGTGCCGGGGGTGACGGGCACGAACCAGCCTCGCGGCAGCAGCGTGCGGTGCAGGTCGAGCAGCGACAGGCCGGCCTCGGCGCGCAGCATGCCGGTGGCGTTGTCCAAGGCCAGCATGCGGTTGGCGCGGGTGGTGTTGACGACCTGGCTCCCCGGCGTGGGGAGCGACGAGTCACCGTACGAGCGGCCCAGCCCGCGGAACAACACCGGCGGGGTCTGCTCCAGGTTGTCCGGAGACAGCTCCTCGCCCATCACGGACGTGCGGCCCCACCCCTCGATGCGCGAATCAGTCATCACGAGCAGCAGGTAGCCGGGCGGACGCGACCGCGCAAGCGGCGCTCCAGTTCATTGAGGCTCGACTTCTTCTGCGCGCCGCAAGCGCCCGTTCTCGGCCAGCGCGAGCGGAGGGCAGTAGGGCCCCGTCCGGGTGCGGGTCCACCACACGCCGGGCTGAGCGAGCGGCGCGAAGCGGTACTCCCAGGTGGTCGAGCGGACGTACTTCGGCGGCGCCTTTGCGAACGGCCCCGGGCGGAGCAGCGCCAGCACCTCAGGGGTGCCCTGGAGCAGGTGCTGCTGAAACGAGAGGAACCAGGGGTTCTGGGAGCAGCTGCCCAGCGAGGCGAACCACATCTGCCAGTCGAGCCGCGGCTGCCACGGCGCCACGAAGTCTGGCCGGCGCTCGAGCGGCCCCGGCTTCCACGGGAAGTCGTAGGCCCGCCACGCCACCCCGTCGTCGCTGCCCTCGACGATGATCTCAGGCCGCGTCTTCGTCATCACCGCGAAGGCGCCGTAGGCGTTGATGACGTGGAGCGGGTTGAGCCACGCCTGAACGCGCGCCAGCGGCGGGTCGACCACGAAGCGGCGCGAGAAGGCCGTCACGCTGAAGAAGGTGTACGCGGCCGCCAGCGCCCAGGCCCACCACGCCGAGCGCGCTGGCGCGACAGTCTCGAAGGGTGCGCGCGAGACACGCGCCAGGGCCTCGTCGTCGAGCAGCGGGAGCGCGAGCACGAAGGTGAGCACGTTGTAGTAGCTGTAGTTGCCCGCGACGATCAGCCCGAGCTGCATCGCCATCAGCCCCGCCGCCGCCACCAGCCGCGCGCGCCGCGGCCCCAGCGCGAGCAGCGGAATCGGCAGCTCGAGCACGAACATCACCGCGCACAGGGCCTTCTGAACACCGAGCGGCCACTCGTTCGCGAGCACGCTCGTCCACGTCGGGAGCGGCTGCGTCCACCAGTGGAAGGTGAGCGCGGTGAGCTCTCTCCAGCTCTCGTCGCCGCTGGCCAGCTTCACCAGCCCGGAGCCCAGCGTCACCTTGCAGGCGAGCACGGCCGCGGCGAAGCGCGCCGCCCTGCCCGGCTCCCAGGTCTTCGGGCCGTGGAAAGGCCGGAGCCCCGGCGGGGCCAGGAAGAGGAAGACGACGGCGGTCTCGAGCAGCAGCAGGTCCCACTGGAAGTTGAGGAAGGGCGCGCCGACCTGCACCACCGAGAGCCAGCCTGCATACAGCGCGACCAACGACCAGCGCGGCGAAAGGCCCGCCGTGACGCAGACCGAGGCGAGCACGCACAGCCCGAGCAGCAGGTGGAGCGCCACGTCCGACCAGCCGAGCCACAGGAGCGTCGGCACCTGGAAGACCGAGACGTCCCCGCGGCGCAGGCCCTCCATGGCCTCGGCGATCGGCGTGATGCCGCGGCTGCCGTAGAGGCCGGGCAGCTGCGCCCACAGGCTCGCGGTCGCGAACACCGCCACCAGGCCAAAGGCCGCGAGGGTGAGCCGAACGGTCAGGCGCATCGACGAAACGGGCATGACGCCAGCGACCGTACCCGCTGCCGGGTAGACTTCACCCACGATGTGCGGCCGCTACACCCTCAAGGCGAAGGGCGTCGATCTGCAGCGCGAGCTGCACCTCGACCACGAGCCGGTGCTCGAGCCCCGCTACAACATCGCCCCGACCCAGGCCGCGCCGGTGCAGCTCGATCAGAACCCGCGCGAGCTGGTGATGGCGCGCTGGGGCTTCACGCCGCAGTGGGCGAAGGACTTTCACGAGGGCGCCAAGCACATCAACGCGCGGGCCGAGTCGCTGGCCGAGAAGCGCATGTTCTCGAGCGCCCTCGCGCACGCGCGGTGCCTGGTGCCGTGCGACGGCTTCTACGAGTGGCGCCACCACGGCAAGCAGGCGACGCCCCTGTTCATCCACGCCCCGGAGCACCCGATCCAGACGATGGGCGGGGTGTGGACGGCGTGGCGCTCTCCCGAGGGGCTCGAGGTGGTGACGTTCTCGATCATCACCACGCCCGCCGACGCGATGATCTCGCGCATTCACACCCGCATGCCGCTGTTCGTGGCGCCCGGCGCGCGTGAGGCGTGGCTGTCGTCGTCGACGAGCGCGGCCGAGGTGCAGGCGCTGCTCCATCGAGGCGCCGACGCCTCGTTCACGGCCTTCGAGGTGGGCACCCACGTCAACCACGTGGCGTTCGACGACCCGCGGTGCCTCGAGCCGGCGAAGGCCGTTCAGCTCGAGCTCCTCTGAGGCGCTGGAGGCGAATTTTTCGCCGCCCGCTGCGTCGAGGGGCCCATGCTCCTTGCCCTGGCCGTGGCGCTCGTGACCCAACAAACCGCGACCTGCGTCAGCGGCGGCGGTCAGACCGCCTGCGGCTTCGGCTGCGTCTCGGCGTTCGGAGAGGTCGCGTGCGCCGCCACACCCGCTGGCGTGTGCGCGGCGGCCTACGGGCGCATCACCTGCTTCGACCCCGACCTGCCGCGCCGCGAGCTGGAGCGCGCCCCTCGCGCGGAGTGCAAGAGCGCCTACGGCACGACGGCGTGCGGGTATTCGTGCGTCGCGGCGTACGGCGTCGTTCGCTGTGCGCAGACGCCAGCGGGAAGGTGCGCGGCCGCCTACGGAGAGGTCACCTGCGGCGACCCGGCCTGGAGCGCCCGGCGCGGGCCGACCCCGCCCACCTCGTGCACCAGCGCGTACGGCGTCACGGCCTGCGGCTACTCGTGCGTCGCCGCCTATGGCGTGGTGCGGTGCTCGTCGCACCCGCGGGGCCGATGCGTCGCGGCCTACGGGCGGGTCGAGTGCTTCGAGCCTGCCGGGAGGTAGCGCCGGGGCGCTGACCCGGGGTGGCGTCGCCGAGAGAGCGCTCAGGCTGAGTCAGGGGCACCACGTCAAGGCGCGCGGCGACGACCTCGACGCGATCGGCGCTGGAAAGCCGCGTGAGGCGATCCGACACTGGGCCGTGCCACGCGAGACCTCGATCGAACACCAACGCCTGCGCGAGCCCGAGGTCCGTCGCTGGCGGCGCTGGGGGCCGTACCTCTCTGATCGTTCCTGGGGCACGGTGCGCGAGGACTACAGCGCGACGGGCGACGCCTGGGCCCACCTGCCGCACGACCTCGCGCGCTCGAAGGCCTACCGCTGGGGCGACGACGGCCTCGCCGGCGTCAGCGATCGCTACCAGATCCTCTGCTGGTCGCTGGCGCTGTGGAACGAGCGCGACCCGATCCTCAAGGAGCGCCTCTTCGGGGTGGAGCCGTCCGAGGGCAACCACGGCGAAGACGTGAAGGAGTGCTACTTCTACGCCGACGGCACGCCCAGCCACTCGTACCTGCGCATGCTGTACAAGTACCCGCAGGCCGAGTTCCCCTACGCGCAGCTGATCGAAGAGAACCGCCGACGCGCGGGCCAGGGCGCCGAGTACGAGCTGATCGACACCGGGGTCTTCGACGAGCGGCGCTACTTCGACGTCGAGATCGAGGTCGCCAAAGACGGGCCCGAGGCGCTCATCTTTCGCGTCACCGCGCACAACCGCGGCCCCGACGCCGCGCCGATTCACCTCATCCCGCACCTGTGGTTCCGCAACACCTGGAGCTGGGGCCCCGCGGCGCCGGCCCAGCCGGTCATCACGGTCGATCGATCCCGCGGCGCGCCGGCCCTGCTGGCGGACGACTCAGGCGCGCCACCGCTCGATGGGCTGATGGCGGACTCGCGGCTCGGGCCACGCCGGCTCGAGCTGCCGCGCGGCGTCGAGCTCTTCTTCACCGACAACGAGACGAACGGCCCGCGTGTCTACGGCCCCGGCGCGACGTCGCGCAGCCCCTGGGTGAAGGACGCCTTTCACCGCCGCATCGTGCAGCACGACGTCTCCGCGGTGAACCCGGCGCAGCAGGGCACGCGCGCCTGCGCCCGGCAGCGCTCGCTGGTCCCGGCTGGGGGCTCGACCGTGATGCGCATGCGCCTGTGCCCCGCGGAGCTGCCGGCGGCGAGCGACGACGAGCTCGACGCGATCGTCCGGCGCCGTCGCGACGAGGCCGACGCGTTCTACGAGGCGCTCCACCCGAAGAAGGCCACCTCGGTCGAGCGACAGGTGCAGCGCCAGGCCTGGGCCGGGATGATCTGGTCGAAGCAGAGCTACCTCTTCGACGTCGCGACCTGGCTCGATGGAGACGACCCTTCGAGCCCGCCTCCGGCCAGCCGCAAGCAGGGGCGCAACCGCCACTGGCGCCACCTGAACTCGATGCGGGTGCTCTCGATGCCCGACAAGTGGGAGTACCCCTGGTTCGCGGCGTGGGACCTGGCCTTCCACATGGTGCCGTTCGCCCGCATCGACCCCGAGTTCGCCAAGGAGCAGCTGTGGCTGATGCTCTTCGAGCAGTTCCAACACCCCAACGGCCAGCTCCCCGCGTACGAGTGGGAGTTCTCTGATCTCAACCCGCCGGTTCACCCGTGGGCCGTCTGGCGCGTCTACAACATGGACCGGCTCCAGCGCGGCGAGGGCGATCTCGACTTCCTCGAGCGCTGCTTCCACAAGCTGATGCTCAACTTCACCTGGTGGGTCAACAAGGTGGACCACGAGGGCAACAACGTCTTCGAGGGCGGCTTCCTCGGGCTCGACAACATCACGGTGATCGACCGAAGCAACCCGCTCCCGGGCGGCGCCACGCTGGAGCAGAGCGACGCGACGGGGTGGATGGGCATGTTCTCGCTGGTGATGATGCGCATGGCGCTCGAGCTCGCGAAGACCCGGAGCGTCTACGAGGGCCTCGCCACCAAGTTCTTCGAGCACTACGTCTACATCGGCGCGGCGATGAAGCTGGAGCGCCACGGCCACACGCTGTGGGACGAAGAAGACGGCTTCTTCTACGATCTGCTCCGCTTCCCCGACGGCCACTCGGTGCCGTTCCGCGTGCGCTCGCTGGTGGGGCTGATTCCGCTCTTCGCCATCGAGCGGCTCGAAGAGGCGTGGATCGAGCCCTTCCCCGTCTTCAGCGAGAACTTCCGCTGGTTCATGAAGTTCCGCCCCGAGATCACCCGGCAGACGGTCAGCACCGTGAAGCACGGCGACGAGACCACGCACGTCCTGGCGGTCGTCGATCGCCACCAGCTCGAAATGCTGCTCAATCGCCTCGTCGACCCGGCCGAGTTCCTCTCGCCGTGCGGCGTGCGCAGCCTCAGCAAGTTCCACCACGAGCACCCGTTCGTCTTTGGTGACGCGGTCGTTCGGTACGAGCCCGCCGAGGCGAGCAGCAAGCTCAAGGGCGGTAACAGCAACTGGCGCGGGCCGGTGTGGTTCCCCACCAGCTTCTTGATGATCGAGACGCTGCGAAAGCTCGAGAAGGGCTTCGGGGCCGGCTTCACCATCGCCATCGCCGACCCCATCACCCACGAGGTCGGCCAGGTCACCCTCTCGGGGCTCGCGCGAAACCTCGCCGACCGGTTGATCTCGATCTTCGTGCCCGACGTCGACGGGTACCGCCCCTGCCACGGGCCCCGCGGGACGCGCCGGGCCGAGCTCTTCGCGAAGGACCCGCACTTCAAGGAGCTGCTGCAGTACTA
Organism: Myxococcus sp.; assembly: GCA_014879945.1. Lineage (GTDB taxonomy): Bacteria > Myxococcota > Myxococcia > Myxococcales > Myxococcaceae > Xiheimicrobium. Next base: position 49,042 of record JACSRE010000258.1, on the reverse strand, counting down.
CGAGTACTTCCACGCCGAGACCGGCGAAGGCCTCGGCGCGAGCCACCAGACGGGGTGGACGGGGCTGGTGGCCAGCCTCATCGACGAGTGGAGAGCCTGACCCGCTCAGACCCCGGCGATCGACGAACCACCCAGCGCCTTGCCCTGCCGGGTCGGCCCCGCGAGCGCTTCGATCCGGGCCTTGAGCTCCAAACGCAGGCCGAGCGCGAACGCCACCTCGGCGGTGACGAAGAGCGGGCTCACCAGCAGCCCGACGAGGTCATCGACGAAGGCCGGCTTGCGGCCCTCCCAGGCGTGGCCGACGAGCTGAATCACCCAGCCGAGGCCGAAGAGGCCCAGCGAGCCGCCCAGCCACAGCGCGGTGCTCTGCGCCGCCAGGAGCGAGGCGCCGTACGCCGACACCCCAAGCAGCGCCGACATCACCAGCCCGAAGCGGAGCTCGAGGCGCAGGTAGAAGACACACGCCGCCAGCGCCACGAACCACACGGGTGAGAGGTGCAGCCCGAACAGCTCGAAGCCGGGCCGCGAGAGCAGCGACGTCACCGCGAAGACGATCATCGGCACGCCGACGAAGTGGGTGGCGATGTTGCGCGAGTCGCGGTGGTACGTCGCGTAGCTGGCGAGCTGCGAGAGGAGTCGGTTGGGCGTCGTCATGTGACAGACTGTGCCCGGTCATCCCCCGCCAGACTGTCAGCCAGCCGACACTTCGCGCATATGCCCAAGACCGCCCGTGATTACCGCGAGTTGCTGCTGTCGGGCCGGTGGTTTCAGGGCCTGAGCGCAGGGTTCTCGGAGCGGCTGCTCCGCGAGGGCGTGGTGCGGGAGCTGCCGGCCGACGGGCGGGTCTTCTCGCGCGGCGACGCGCCCGACGGGCTCTACGCGGTGCTCGACGGGAGCATTCGCATCGGAGGCGTAGGCGAGAGCGGCAAAGAGGCGGTGCTGGCCGTCGTCGAGGCGCCGCAGTGGTTCGGAGAGATCGCGGTCTTCGATGGGCTGCCGCGCACGCACGACGCCTCGGCCTCGGCGAGCGCGACGGTGGCCCACGTCAGCACCCCAGCGCTCGACGCGATGCTGGCCGAGCACCCTGCCTGGTGGCGCGAGCTGGGGTTGTTGGTCACCACCAAGCTGCGCCTGGCCTTCGTGGTGATGGAGGACATGGCCCTGCTGCCGCTGCTGCCCCGGGTGGCCCGCCGCCTCGCGCTGATGGCCGACGCCCACGGCGAGCTCAGCGATCGCTCGCGCCGCGTGCTGCGCGCCCCACAAGAGCTGCTCGCCGCGATGGTGTCAGCGTCACGCCAGACGACGAACCAGGTGCTCAAGGAGCTCGAGGCGCGCGGCCTCGTCAGGGTGTCGTACGGCGAGGTCGAGATCCTCGATCTGCCGGGCCTGCGGGCCGCGGCCGACGCCGGGCGCTGACGTCAGCGAGAGAGGCTCCGACGCAGCGCCGCCCAGTCCAGCACCTCGACCGTCTCGGCGGCGACCTTGAACTCCATCTGCTCGCGCAGGCCGATGACGTCGCCGCCGATCTGAAACGGCATGGGCCGAGAGAGGCTGATGCGAATCGCGCGCACGAACCAGTCGTGCATGCCGGCCACCCGGCTGCCGCGCCAGAGGTTGAGCATGTTCGCCACGCCCTCGAAGACGGGGCGATCGTAGACGCGGAAGTTGAGGCGCCCGGGCACCCGGCGCGCGTGGGGGAAGGCCTTGAACTTCGCGCCCCAGTAGGGCTCGGTCGCCGCCGCGCCCACCGAGACGGGCCCGTCGTAGAGCACCTTGCCGCCGCGGGCGCGCACCACCTCGTTCTTCACCAGCTCGAGCGCGTCACCGCCGAGATCTTCGACGCGCATGGTGGTGCGGCCCTTGAACACCAGCTGGCCGATCTCGGACGGCACCGTGCGGGTGAAGAGCGAGAAGAGGTAGCCGCCGACGCCCTCGTTCAGCTTGCCCGCGAGGGGGCCCGCGATGGGGGTCTGCCGGGCCTGCGCGAGGTTCGAGTGGTAGTGGTGCACCAGCGTCGCGTCCCAGCCGACGCCGGCGAACACGCTGAGCCGGCCCTCGGTCTCGATCAGGTCGAACCGCTGGGTCGGGAGCGTCTTGGGCAGCCGCGCCAGCGCCTCGAGCGTGCGGGTGTACCCGAAGGCGCCCACCGCGTTCGGCCACCCGTTCCCCGTGCCGAGCTTGAGGAGCGCCAGCGTCGGGAAGCGCGTGCAGCCAGCCTCCCGGAGCAGGTTGAGCAGCACGACCGCGGTCCCGTCCCCCCCGCCGCAGAGGACCAACGTCGGGCGGGCCTCGACGAGGGCTCTGGCGTCGGCGCGCGCCTCTTCGAGCGAAGTGGCGGCGTAGATCGTGGCGTTCGGCATCGCCCGGCGGAAGGCCTCGATGCGCTTCGGCGTCACCCGGCGCGCGCGGCCGTTGAACCAGGCCGCGACCACGGCCCCTTTGCGCCGCGACGCGCGGCCCATCAGCGGCACCCTCTGTCAGCGAGCCGGCCCATCGATACCGCGCAGTCTGGAACGGCACGAGGTGGGCTCAAAGCGCTCCGTATCGGGTATGGTGCCCTCGCACATGGCCTCTCCGTGGGAGGAAGTCAGGCGGGAGTCGCTGGAGATGCCAGCGGTCGGCTATCGCCGCGGCCAGTCACCCTTGCCGTGGCTGCTGCTGGCGGTGTCGATCACCCTCACCATCACGGTGCTGGTGGTGGGCCGCAACCGGCTCGCCGAGGCGCAGGAGCGCACGTGGACGTCGCTCAAGGCCAACGACGATCTCAACCAGAAGCTGAAGGCGTCGCTGAAGGAGATCGAGAAGGCCAAAGAGGCCTGCGACGAAGGTGACGAGACCAAGGGCGACGTGGCGCGGAAGATCGTGCAGCTTGAGATGCAGAACCGCCGGCTGCAAGACGAGCTGGCCAGGGCGAAGAAGAAGTAGCCGGTGTCGCTGCTGCGCCTGAGCCGCACCCGACTGGCCGGGCTGGCGATCGGGCTCGCCGTCTTCCTCGCCTTCGCGCTGATCGACACCCCGCTCAAGCACCTGCCCGGCTTCGGGGCTCGCCCTGCCCTCGCCGCCGGCGTCTCGCTGCTGATGGCCATCTGGTGGTTCACCGAGGCGCTCCCGATTCACTGGACGGCGATGGTCCCCCTGGTGGCCTTCCCGGTGCTGGGCGTGTTCGGCGGCGGCGTGGTGAGCGACACCGCGAAGTCCGGCGCCGAGTACCTCAACGCGTACATCTTCCTCTTCCTCGGAGGCATGGCGGTGGGCGCGGCGCTGGAGCACTGGAACCTGCACCGCCGCATCGCCTTGCACCTGATGATCCGCATCGGCGCGTCGCCGCCGCGGCTCTTGCTGGGGCTGCTGGTGGCCACCGCGGCCATCTCGATGTGGATCTCGAACACCGCGACCGCCGTGATGATGTTGCCGATCGCCCTGGCGGTGGTGGGTGAGCTCGAGGCCCAGGCCAGGCGGCCCCTGGCCCGCTACGGCATGGCGCTGATGCTGGCGGTCGCCTACGCCGCGAACGTCGGCGGCATCGCGACCAAGATCGGCACGGCCACCAACTCGATCTTCGTGGGCTGGCTCGCCAAGACGCACCACCTCGACCTGAGCTTCCTGCGCTACGTGCTGATCGGCCTGCCCTTCGTGGTGCTCTTCGTGCCGGTGCTGTGGGGCGCCTTGTGGCGGTTCGGCCGGGCTGACGCGCCCACCTCTGACGCTGGGAGAGACGTGCTGCGCGCGCAGCTCGAGGCGCTGGGGCCGCTGTCGGCGAAGGAGCACCTCGTCGGCCGGGTCTTCCTCGTCGCGGCGGCGCTGTGGGTCTTCGGCGATCCGCTCCGCGCCAGGCTGGCGCCGCAGCTCCCCTTCGAGCTGGCCAACCGACACTACGAGGCCACCGTCGCGATGGTGGCGGCGGCGGTGTTGTGGGGGCTGCGCTGCCTCCCGCTGGCGGCGCTCCGGCGCATTCCGGTGAGCGCCCTGATGCTGCTGGGCGGGAGCTTCGCGATGGCGGCCGGCATCGAGGGCAGCGGGCTGTCGGCCTGGCTGGGGCTGCAGCTCGAGCCGCTCCGCGCCCAGCCGGCGCTGGTGCAGCTGACCCTGGCGACGTTCTCGGCGGTGGCGCTGTCGGCGGTGGCCTCGAACACCGCGACGGTGAACCTGCTGCTCAACCTGCTCCCGGTGAACCTGCCGCTCCTGTCCACCGTCACCCTGGCGGCGTCGTGCGACTTCGCGCTGCCGGCCGGGACGCCGCCCAACGCCATCGTCTTTGGCTCAGGCCGGGTGCACCTGCCGTCGATGATGCGGGTGGGGTTTCAGCTCGACGTGGCCGCCGCGAGCCTGCTGGTCCTCTACGGGTGGCTGTACCTGCCGCTGGTGGTGCCAGCCATGCCGCCCTGAGGGTGGGCATTGCGCCCGGTCGCGCCCCTGACATCAACTCGCCTCATGCTCTCGACCGTCCTCGCGCTCACCCTGACCGCCGGCGCCTTCCCCCTGCCGACCATCGACGGCAAGCCGTTCGCGGCCTCGGCTGAGCAGAGGACGTTTCGCCTGCCGATGCGCTTCGAGAAGGTGCGCGGCTTCTACGACGCGCAGTTCGCGGGCGACGAGGCGAAGGGCGTCACCGTGAAGGTGAGCGGTGCTCCCGGGAAACGGGTGCTGACGCTCGCCTCGTCGCGCGCCGGCGACACCTGGAAGAAGGCGGTGGTGCGCGAGGGCGAGGTCGAGACGGTCATCGACGTCACCCCGGTGCTGCGCCTGGCCGAGGAGCAGATCGAGGGCAACGGCAAGCCGCTGGTGCAGTTCATCATCGGGCGCTCCGGCGACGTCGATCGCGCGCTGCAGGCGATCGATCGCAAGCACGTCGAGCAGCTCCGGCAGTAGCGGTCAGACCCGGAAGGGGTTCTGCAGCAGAATCGTCTCGCCGCGCTCGGCGCCGACCGAGACGCACACCACCGGCACGCCGACGATCTCTTCGATGCGCCGCACGTAGCGCTGGGCCGCGGGGGGCAGATCTTCCACCGTGCGCGCGCCCGAGAGCGACTGCTCCCACCCCGGGAGCTCTTCGTAGATGGGCGTGACGCGCGAGAGATCTTCGAGCTCGCCCGGCAGCTCGGTCAGCTTCTCGCCGTCGAGCTCGTAGCCGGTGCAGATCTTCAGCGTGGGCAGGCCCGAGAGCACGTCGAGCTTGGTGACCGCCAGGCCCCACAGCCCGTTGACGCGGGCGGCGTAGCGCAGCACCACCGTGTCGAGCCAGCCACAGCGGCGCGGGCGCCCGGTGGTGGCGCCGAACTCGTCGCCGATCTTCCTCAGGCGTTCGCCGGTCTCGTCGCTCAGCTCGGTGGGGAACGGGCCTCCGCCGACGCGCGTGGTGTAGGCCTTCGAGATGCCCATCACCCGGTCGATGGCGGTGGGGCCCAGGCCCGACCCGACGGCCGCGTTGCCGGCCACCGTGTTGCTGCTGGTGACGTAGGGGTAGGTGCCGTGATCGACGTCGAGGAGCGTGCCCTGCGCGCCCTCGAACAACATGCGCGAGCCCTTGCGCACGTGCTCCGAGAGGAAGAGCGAGGCGTCCTTGATGTGCTTGCCCAGGCGGGCGCCGAGCACCGCGTACTCCGAGACGATGCCCTCGGGGTCGAGGAGCGGCTCGTCGGCCTTCGCCTTCTTCGCCAGCTGGGCGATCTCTTCGAGGGCCGACGGCAGGCGCTCCTTCACCCGGCGGCGCAGGCGATCGGCGTCGAGCAGGTCGCGCATGCGAATGCCGCGGCGGTTGATCTTGTCTTCGTACGCCGGCCCGATGCCCCGGCCCGTGGTGCCGATGGCCGAGCCGCCGCGCGCCTTCTCACGCAGCAGGTCGAGGTGCTTGTGCCAGGGGAAGATGACGTGCGCGTGCTCGCTGATGATGAGCTGCGCGGGGTCCTGCAGCAGGCCGCGCTGGGTCAACCCGTCGACCTCCTTCATCAAGACGGTCGGGTCGACGACGCAGCCGTTGCCGATGACGCAGCTCTTCCCGGCGTGGAGGATGCCCGAGGGGATGAGGTGCAGCACCGTCTTCTGGCCGCCCACCACCAGGGTGTGGCCGGCGTTGTTGCCGCCCTGGAACCGCACCACCACCTGCGCGTGCTCGGTCAGCAGGTCGACGACCTTGCCCTTGCCCTCATCACCCCACTGCGCACCCACCACGACGACGTTCGGCATGCCGCGGGTTCTAGCGCACGGCCCGCGCGCGCGTGGTCGATAAATCCGCCCGTCTGGCTGTGGTCTTCGTTGACCCTCGCCGACCGTCTTGATCGGCGTCGGCTCAGCCCGCTGTCGGGCCGTGGCAGCGCAGCTCGTAGCCGCAGCCAAGCGCCTGACATCGCGCCCGGGGCCGCTGCGCCCAGTCGTGGCTTGCCTGGGCCTGCACGAGGGCGCGCGCCTGCGCGACGAGGTGACGCTCCAGGGTGGGCTCGTCGGGCAGCGCGTCGAGGAACCGCGGCGACGCGTCGTGGTGACGAAGGAACGAGACGCCCGCGCGCACCTCGAGCCCGGGCACCTCGACGAAGCGCCGCGCCGCGAGCGCGTAGCACCCGAGCTGGAAGGCGTAGGGCTCGAGGCCCGCGTCAGACGGAGTGGAGGTCTTGTAGTCCACCACGTCGACCTGCCGATCGATCACCAGCAGGTCGATCTGCCCTCGCAGGTGAAGAGAGAAGTCGCCGTCGCGCAAGCGCAGCACGAAGGGCAGCTCCCGCAGCACGCGGCGGGCAGTGGGCAGGCCGCGGCCGTACGTCGTGGCCCAGAAGCGCTCGACCCACCGGAGCACCTCGTCGTCGCGATCGGTCGGTACGCCGCTGGTGCGCTGCAGCGACGCCAGCCGGGCGCTGAAGTCGGCGCTGCCCACCCAGTCGAGCGGGGTCAGCTCGAGCAGCTTGTGCGCGGCGGTGCCGAGCTGTCGCGGATCACCGGGGGGCGGCGCCTCGGCCGGCTGCTCGGGCCACTCGAAGGTGACCGGCCGCTCGGCCAGGCCGACCTGGTGCGCGAGGTGAAAGCGCCGCGGGCAGCTGACGAAGTCCTGAAGCTGGGTGACGGGGAGCATCGCGTCACGCACCGGCAGCGCCTCGCGGGTGACGGCCCGCGTGATGAGCGACGCCACGGCCGCCCGCGAAGCCCCGTCGTCGCGCTGGGGTGGCGCCGGCGGCCGGCCCGGCGGCAGCGCGTCCACGACGACGTCCATCGCGCCATGGCGATCGTTGAGCTGTTGCCACCAGAAGTCGTCGAACTTCAGCCACGCCGACCAGGTGTTGCGCTGCGCCTTCGGCGGCTGGAACCCCAGCACCACCCGATCTCTCGCGCGCGTCAACGCGACGTAGAGGAGCCGGCGGCGTTGGGCGTCGTCGCGCCGCGTCTTGAGGGCCTTGCACTGCAGGTAGCGCGCGCTGCCGACCGGCTCTCCCGCCAGCTGGGTGACGGCGAGGCCCACGTCGCGATCGAAGCGCACCCGCTCACCGCCCGGGGGCGTGGTGGTGAAGAGCTCGGGGATGACGACGACCGGCCACTCGAGCCCCTTGGCCTGGTGCACCGTCATCAGCGTCACCGCCTCGGCGTCTCCTTCGTCGAGCACGTCGCCCTGGGCCTCTTTCGGCTCGGTGTCGGCGAGCTCGAGCAGCTCGCGCGCGAACTGCGCCACCGGCACGCCCTGCGCCTGCCGCGTGGTGGCCAGCTCGGTCAGCTTGTCGAGGTTGGCGAGGGCCTGCTCCCCGAACGGCCCGGCGGCGACGGCCACCCGGTACTGGAGCGCCTCGAGCGCGACGCGGAGCAACTGGCGCAGGCCCAGCCGATCGCGCTCGCGAAACAGCACCTGCCACGTCTCGTGGAACCTGCGGAGCCGCGCGCGCTCGCCATCGTCGAGGAATGAGAAGTCAGTCCCCTCGCCGAGCAGCACCCGCTTCGGGTCGAGGCCCGTCACCTGGGCGCCGTCGAGGGCGAGCGAGACGAGCGCCGCGTCCGACAGGCCCACCAGCGGGCTGCGCAGCACGGCCGCGAAGGCGATGACGTTCGACGGGTCGGCCACGAGCTGGAGCAGCGAGGCGAGATCGATCACCTCTTGCGCCGCGTAGAAGCCGCGCCCGCGCACGATGCGGTGCCGCACGCCGTGGCGCACCAGCGCCTGCCGGTAGACCTCGAGCTGGGTGAAGCGCTGAAAGAGCACCGCGACGTCGCCGCCCTGCACCATGCGCGGGCCCGCGCCCTTCGGCGCCCGGGGAACGATCTGCGCGCCGGGATCGGCCAGCATCTGCGCCAGGTAGCGCGCCAACGCCTCGGCCTCGGCGCCGCGGAGGACCTCGACGGGCGGGGCCTGCTCGGCCGTCTCGAGCGCCTCGGGCAACAGCAGCCGCACCAGGGCAGGCCCGGGCGGCGGGTCGGCGCGCACGGCGGTCAACGCGTCGGTGTGCGGGTCGAACTCCACCTCGAAGGGCAGGCTCCCGGCCGAGGCGTCGGCGCGCACGAGGAAGCGCTGGCTCTGGGCGTTGCAGAGGCCCACCACCTCGGGCGTCGAGCGCCGCGACTGCTGGAGGAACTGCCGGTGCCCGCCGCTGGCCTCGATGCACCTCGCCATCTGCTCGAAGACGGCCACGTCAGCGCCGCGGAAGTCGTAGATGGCCTGCTTTCGGTCGCCCACCACCGCCAGCGCGGCGGGCTCGAGCGGCACGTCGAGGGTCTCGTTCGAGGGCCCGTCGCCCAGCTCACGCGACAGCGGCCGCGGCGCGCCCTCCCGTCGCTCGGCGAGCAGCAGCACCAGCTCGAGCTGCACGCGGTTGGTGTCTTGAAACTCGTCGACCAGCACCACCCGGTACCGGCGCTGGGCGTCGCGGCGGGCCTCGGGGGAATTGCGGAGCAGATCGCGCGTGCGCACCAACAAGGCGGTGAAGTCGAGGGCGCCCCGCGCGTCGAGCGCGGCCTCGTAGGCGGCGATGCCCGCCTTCACCAGCTCGCGCACCGCGGCGTCGAAGGGCGCCATGCGCCACGCCGTCCACTGGGCGCCGGGCGAGCCCGAGCCATCACCCTTGCCGCGCAGCGCGTCGCGCAGCGGCACCACGTCGGCGCGCCGCCAGTTCTTCGAGGCCTCGTCGATGGCGTCGCGGTGCTCGGGCCACGTCTCGGTCGTCACCGACGCGAGCCGGCGGCAGAGCTCGTCGACGCGGGCCCGGTAGGCGTCGCGCGGCTCGAGGGTGCGCTGGAGCGACGTCGCCTGCACGCGCAGGCCCCGAATGGTGGCGAGGAACGCCTCTCTCGCCTCGTCCGCGTCCTGCAGGGGGATCAGGTCGACCAGCGTGCCCTCTTCCCGAATCGCGGCCGACACCCGCACCAGCGCGCTCACCAGGCCCCACGGGCTGTCGGCGCCGAAGCCGAAGTCGCGCACCAGCTCACGCACCAGGGCGTCGCCGGCCTCGAGCCGCGCCAGCACCACGTCCTCGACCGACTCGGCGAAGAGCTGCCGGGCCTCGCGCTCCTCCATCAGCTCGAAGGCCGGGTTGACGCCGCTGCCGGCCGGCGCGCGCCGCAGCAGCTGCGTCATCACCGAGTGGAAGGTGCCGATGCTGGCGGCGCCGAGGTCGTCACGCAGCGCGCGCCAGAAGGCCCGCGGGGGGAAGGGGCGCCCCAGCGCGGCGAAGGAGGCCTCGAGCTCGAGCTCTCGCGCCGCCCCCTTCGCGTCACCGGTGGCGAGGCGATCGAGGCGCTCCCGCAGGCGCTGCCGCATCTCGGCCGCGGCCTTGTCGGTGAAGGTCAGCAGACAGAGGTTGGCCGGCGGCACCGGCTCATGGCCCGCGCGCGCCCCCGAGAGGACGTGCAGGCACAGGGTGATGAGGCTGTACGTCTTGCCGGCCCCGGCGCCCGCGAAGAGGGCGAGGTTGGCCTCGAGGCGCAGCGCGCGCTCCAGCGGGGTGGCGTGATCGGGCGGCGGCGGCGGCGCCGGCGGCGGCGTGTTCCGCGGCACCGGCAGCACGCCGAAGTCGAAGCCGAACTGGGCCTCAGGCACCTTGCGCCGGGTCGCCATCAGTCGAGCTCCGGCGTGTCGCTGAGGCGGCGGGCCGAGATGCGGCACACGCTGCGCAGGTGGCAGTACTGACAGTCGAGCGGCCGGGCGCCGAAGTCTCCACTCCGAAGCGACGCCTGGAGCCCGTGCACGGCGTTGGCCAGGTTCGGGCGCCCCTCGAGCGCGAGCGCGCGCCGCGTCTCGAGGTCGACGGCCAGCACGTCGTCGAGCGTGTAGTCGGCGTCTTTGAGCACCCGCGAGAGCACCAGCGAGTCGCTCTTGCGCAGCGCCACCCACGCCGCGTCCACCGTCTTGCCGGGGTGCAGGGCGCGCGCGACGAAGAGGTAGAGCGGCAGCTGGAAGTCCTTCAGCAGCAGCGCGTCGAGGCGGGCCTTCGGCGTGCCCGAGCGTGAGAGCTTGTAGTCGATGACCGCCACCTGCCCCGGCGCGACGTCGAGGCGATCGATGGCCCCCACCAGGTAGATGGGCCGCTCGTGCGGGAGCGCGGGAGGGATGGCGACCTGCTGAACGGCCTCGGCCGAGTCCCTTCGACCGAAGGTGCTCTCGAAGGCGTGGGGCACCGCGCCGGTGAACGGGGTGATGGCGGTGTCGAACAGGAGCCGCAAGAGCTCACGCCGCGCGCGCTCCACGCTGATGTCGAACAGCAGGTGGTGGCCGACCGGCATCGCGCGCGCGACCTCGACGGCAGCGGCGACCAGCGCCGCGTCGAGCTCCTTCGTGACGGCGTCGAGCTGCGGCGTGGCGGGCGGCCAGCGCCCCTGCGCCTGCAGCGAGGGGATGAGCCGCTTGAGGGCCGCGTGCAGCAGCTCGCCGAGGGCGCGGTGGTCCATCTCTTCGCCGGCCTCGTCGTCTTCTTCGAGGCGCAGCACCCGCCGCCCCAGCCCGAGGAAGTGGCAGTTGGCCCAGCTCTCGAGCTGGCTGGCGCTGATGGGGTGGGCGGCGCTCCACTCGAGCGAAGGGAGAAGCCGAGCGAGCACCTCGGGCTCCCGCACGGCGCCGGAGAAGCGCCCCGGCTCGGCCTCCCGGCTCGAGAAGTAGCGCAGCCGTTCGATCTCGATCGCCGACATGGTGCGCGCGTTCACGGCCCACGCCTCGTCTCGCACCGCGGCCTCGAGCGCCGGCGCGCGCGCGTCCCGGGGAGACTGGCGGGTCTCGAGGGGGCTCCAGAGCTCGAGGGCCGCGCGGGTGGCCAGCTCGGCGGCGGACTCCACGTCGTCGAGCAACGGCACCGGGCGGTGCGCCCGCACGGTGCGCGGCAGCTCGGGCAACAGCCGCGCCAGCGCGTCGAGGAAGGGCGAGCGCAGCGCCTCTCGCCCGCGCGCGTCGGAGCGCGGGAAGGACAGCGTCACCGTCGGGGCCGCCAGCAGCGCGTGGTGCAACAGCAGCCGATCCTCCGCGAGGCGGTGGGGCAGCGCGACGCCGTCGTCGCTCACCGAGAGGCGAAAGAGCGCCATCGCCGCGGCGGCGTTCACCTCGGCGCGCTCGTCATCGGACAGCAGGGCGGGTGGCGGGGCCCGCCCGGGGAACCGGCCGTCGAGCAGCCCGCCCACGAAGACGGCGTCGAAGGCGGCGCCGGGCAGCTCGCGCACGTCCACCAGCCACACCGCACCTGCGCGCGGCCCGCGGGCCTGCAGGTTGACCTCGCCCATCGCGACCGAGAGCCAGCGAGAGAAGGCGCGCCGGTCCATCGAGGTGGCGCCCAGGCCCGACGAGTCGAGCGCGAGCCGCAGGGAGCGCACCAGCGACGAGAGCGCCTCGAACGACGCCTGATCGCGGGCGACGGCGCGATCGACCTCGCCCTCGACGAGGTGGCCGCGGAGCGAAGGCTCCAGTTCGGCGAGCGCCTCGGCGATGCCCAGGCTGCCGACCGCCTTCCACCACGCCTCGAGCAGCGCCGTGGCGTTTCCGCGCGGCGGGATGGACCGCGCCAACGCCTGCACCCGCTTGACGCCGTCGAGCAGCGCGTCGAGCTCGTGCACGTCGGCGGTCAGCGCCCGGCGCCTGGCGGCCTCACGGGCTCTGCGCTCGAGCAGCGCGCTCAACCGCACCACCCAGGCGCCCTGCCCGCCCTTCGCGCCGATGACGTCGTTGCGAACACCGGCTTCGGCGAAGGCCCCGCGGCCCGGCGGCATGCCCTTCGACAGCGCCCTCGCGTACCGGCTCTCGAGGAGCGCCGCGACGTCGTCGACGGGGAAGTCGTCGTCGGCCAGCGACAGCAGCGAGGCGGCGAGGCGGCCGATGGGGCTGCGCACGAGCGGCAGGCCCAGGCGCGCGCGTGAAGGAATGCCGAGCGCGTCGAGCTGCTCGACCAGCAGCTCGGTGTCATCGGCGAGATCGCGGAAGGCGACGGCGAGGCGCTCCGGCGGCACCCCCGCCTCGAGCTGCTGCTTGACGCCCGACGCGATGGCGCGCGCCTCGTCACGCGGCGTCGCGCACGAGACGAGCCGCAGCCCTGGCAGGGCGGCCGGGGTAGCGTCGGCGGCGAAGAGCTGGCGGAGGTGAACCGCGAGGGGGAGCTCGGAGGCCTCGGGCACCAGCTCAGCCCCCTCGAGCGTCTCCCACCGCTTCTCGAAGAAGCGCGCGACGCCGCCCACGAAGGCGTCGGTGTGCGGGCTGCCGGCCCAGGGCACCACGAGGCGGAAGCGCCGGTTCGAGGCGACGCAGGCCCGGGCCAGGGCGTCGAGGAAGCCCAGCCGCGCGGGCACCAGATCGTGCAGGTCGCGCACCTCGACGGCCTCGAAGCGCAGCAGGGCATCGGGCAGGCCCTTCTCTTTGAGCCGCTTCGCCGCGAGCGAGACGATCGCGCGTCGATCGACGCGCTGGTGGCCTTCGACCCGCGCGTCCACGGTCTCGAACAACGCCGCGAGCGCCTTCACCTTGTCGCCCGCGCGAGACGAGAGCTGGCTCGAGAGGTCGCCCAGGCGCGAGGGCGAGACGTCTTGCGCCCACAGCTCTCCGCGGAGCACGTCGGCCTGGAGCGCGAAGTCGGCGGTCGAGGCGACGTCTCCAAACACGGGGGCGGCGAGGCGCCTGGCCTCGACGGCGATCAGCGCGCGCACCAGCCACGGGTCGGCGGGCGCCAGGCCCGCGAAGGCAGGCCCGCCGCACGCGTCGACGAGCTGAGCGAACGTCAGGTGGGCGCCGGCGTCGACGAAGCCGTCGCGGCGGCTGGCCTCGAGGAGCGCGAGCTCGACCCGGCCCGAGTCAGGGCGAACGACGAGGGTCGAGGCGACGCGAGACGACACGAGGCGCACTGTATCGGCTGGAGCTGACGCCCTGGCTAGCGGTCAAACGGGGCTCGCCGCCACCAGGCGCGGCGCTCCTTCTCTGTCAGGGGCAGGAACCGGGCAGAGGGAGTGGGCGCCGGGCGGAGGCCCGGTCTCGCCATTGACCAGGCACGTCACCGTCGCGCGCGGGCCCGTCCGGCTCCAACTCACGCCGCCCGTCGCGTTGACCGTGCCGGCGCCGTCGCTGATCGAGATGGTGCCCGTCTCGCAGGCATGGCTGTAGTTGAGCAGCGTCGTCCGCGAGAAGCAGAGGCCTCCGTCGGGGGAAAAGCCCCGCTCCACCGAAGCCACGTTGCCTGGATTGCACGACTGGCCATCGATCGTGAGGGTCGCGCCGGAGGCGTAGCAGCGCGTTTCGCCGCCATCGGTCGCTCGTCTTCCGCAGAGCCCCTCGATGCCGCAGGACTGCATCAGCTCGCGAAGACAGGCAGGCACGACCGTGTTCGTGCTGCCGCCGCCCGCCCGCGCCCCCTCAGACACATCGCCGCATGGTGGCACCGCTCGCCACGCCTGCACAGGCCTTCGGCGTGCACCGGTGCCGGTGCGTGGGATCACCACGCCGCGCCGAAGGGCATCACCAGGAACCGTCGAAGCTCGAGTTGAGGCGCGCTATGCCCTCGGCTCATGACGATCCTCCCCCTGCTGACCGCCGCCTCGCTCGCCGCGGCGCCTGCGTCGCTCTCTTCCAGCATCGACGTGAAGTTCGAGAAGTTCGTGCTCGAGAACGGGCTCACGCTCATCGTGCACGAAGATCACAAGGCGCCCATCGTCGCCGTCAACGTCTGGTACCACGTCGGCGCGAAGGACGAGGTGCCCGGCAAGAGCGGCTTCGCGCACCTCTTCGAGCACCTGATGTTCAACGGCTCCGAGAACTTCAACACCGACTACTTCAAGGCGCTGGGCGCGATGGGCGGCACCGATCTCAACGGCACCACCAACCGCGATCGCACCAACTACTTCCAGAACGTGCCGGTCAGCGGCCTCGATCGCGTGCTGTTCCTCGAGAGCGATCGCATGGGACACCTGCTGGGCGTCATCGACCAGGCGCGCCTCGATGAGCAGCGCGGCGTGGTGCAGAACGAGAAGCGCCAGAGCGAGAACCAGCCCTACGGCCAGGTCTTCAACGAGGCCAACAAGGTGCTCTTCCCCTCGCACCACCCGTACGCCTACCCGCGCGGCACGGTGCTGGGCAGCATGGAGGACCTCGACGCCGCCTCGCTCAAGGACGTGCAGGACTGGTTCAAGGCCTGGTACGGCCCCAACAACGCCACCCTGGTGATCGCCGGCGACGTCGACGCGAAGACGGCCCTCGAGAAGGTGAAGAAGTACTTCGGCGACATTCCCGCGGGGCCGCCGGTGCAGCGCAAGCGCGCGTGGGTGCAGCGGCTGCCCAGCAACATCCGCAAGGAGCTCGAAGATCGCGTGCCGCAGACGCGGCTGTACCGCTTCTGGGTGACGCCGCCGATGACCGACACCGACAACGACTTCCTCTCCATCGGCACGGCGCTGCTGGCCCAGGGGAAGACCAGCCGCCTCTTCAAGCGCCTAGTCTACACCGAGCAGCTGGCGACCGACGTCAGCGGCGGCGTGTGGGACGGAGAGGTCTCGGGCCAGGGCATTCTCATCGCCACCGTGAAGCCCGGCGTCGAGCTCGAGAAGGTCGAGCGCGCCATCGACGAGGAGCTGGCGAAGTTCCTCAAAGAGGGGCCCAGCGCCGACGAGCTGGCCCGCCTGCGCACCCAGACGGTCGCCGGCATCATTCGTGGCCTCGAGCGCATCGGCGGCTTCGGCGGCAAGAGCGACGTGCTGGCCGAGAGCCAGGTGTACCTGGGCAAGCCCGACGGCTGGCGTGACTCGCTCAAGACGTTCGAGACGGCGACCGCGAAGCAGGTGCAGACCGCCGCGCAGACGTGGCTGGGCGCGCCGCACCTCGACATCGTGGTGCGCCCCTTCGGCACCTTCACGGCCGCGAAGGAAGGCGTCGACCGCAAGAAGCTCCCCGAGCTCGGGGCGCCGCCAGCCGTCTCGTTCCCCACCTTGCAGCGGGCGACGCTCAAGAACGGGCTCAAGGTGGTGCTCGCCGAGCGCCGCGGCCTGCCCGTGCTCGATCTGCGGCTGCGGCTCGAGGGTGGCTCGGCCGCCGACGTGCCGGCCACCGCCGGCCTCGCCAGCCTCACCATGGATCTGCTGGACGAGGGCGCGGGCAAGCGCTCGGCGATTCAGATCAGCGAAGAGCTCCAGCGGCTCGGCTCCACCCTCGGCACCGGCGCCGGCCTCGACGGCGCCTCGGTGTCGATGACGGCGCTGAAGACGAACCTCGAGCCCTCGCTGGCGTTGATGGCCGACGTGCTGACCAAGCCCACCTTCCCCGCCGCCGACTTCGAGCGGCTCAAGAACCAGCGGCTCGCCGGCATCAAGCAGGAGAAGAACTCGCCCGGCGGCCTCGCCTCGCGCCTGGCGGGCAAGCTGTTCTACGGAGAAGGCCACCCCTACGCGCTGCCGGCGTCGGGCTTCGAGGCCTCGGTGCAG
Source organism: Myxococcus sp. (assembly GCA_014879945.1). Classification (GTDB taxonomy): domain Bacteria; phylum Myxococcota; class Myxococcia; order Myxococcales; family Myxococcaceae; genus Xiheimicrobium. The sequence goes on along the minus strand of JACSRE010000258.1, from coordinate 33,205 downwards.
AAGCTGACGCGTGACGACGTGGTGGCCTACGCGAAGGCGTGGGTCCGCCCGGGCTCGTCGACGCTCGGCGTGGTGGGCGACATCTCGATGGCTGAGCTGCTGCCGAAGCTCGAGAAGGCCCTGGGCGGCTGGGCGGCCGGAGAGGCCACGCCGCTGAAGGTGCCCGAGGTCGCGCTCGCCGCGAAGCCGACGGTGTGGCTGGTCGATCGCCCCGGCAGCCAGCAGAGCGTCATCCTCGTGGGCCACCCCACGGTGCCCACCAACAACCCCGACGAGGCCGCCATCATGGGCGCCAACATCGTGCTGGGCGGCGACTTCAACTCGCGCCTCAACATGAACCTGCGAGAGGACAAGCACTGGAGCTACGGCGTGCGCACCTTCTTCTCCGATGCGCGCGGCCAGCGGCTCTTCGCGGTCTCGGCGCCGGTGCAGACCGACAAGACGAAGGAGAGCCTCTTCGAAATCCAGAAGGAGCTGACCGAGTTCCTCGGCAAGCGGCCCACCACCAAAGAGGAGTTCGAGCGCATTCAGTCCGACCGGGTGCTCAAGCTCCCGGGCGCGTGGGAGACGATGTCTTCGGTGCAGGGCTCGATGGGCCAGGTGATCGTCTACGGGCTCGCCGACGACTACTTCCAGACCTGGGCCGAGCGGGTGCGCAGCCTGACGCGCGAGAGCTACGACGCGGCCGCGAAGAAGGTGCTCAAGCCGCAGAGCCTGGTGTGGATCGTGGTGGGCGATCGCTCGAAGATCGAGGCCGGCGTGAGGGAGCTGAAGCTGGGCACGGTGACGGTGCTCGACGCCGACGGCAACGAGGTGAAGTGAGTGCTGGCCCTCGCCCTCGCGACCGTCGTCGCTGCGAGCCCCGCGCCCCACCGCCTCAAGTGGGACCCGCGCGTCGATCTGCCGGTGACGGGCGTGTTGATGGTGGGCTGGCTGACCAGTGAGCTGGCGAAGGACGCGCTGGCGCCCGCGACGTGCCGCTGGTGCGCCACCAACGGGTTCGACACCGCGGTGCGCCGGGCCTTCAACCCGAGCCTGAGCCCGAGCGCGTCGGGCATTCGGCCGGCGGCCACCGCGTCTGACGTGCTCGGCTTCGCCGGGGTGCCGCTGGTGGTGGCGGCCATCGACGCCCTGGGCGCGAAGGACTCGCCGGAGTTCCTGAAGACGTGGGCCGTCGACATGGTGATCATCCTCGAGGCCACCTTCTCGGCGCTCGCGTTGAACCAGACGGTGAAGTTCGCGGCAGGCCGGGGCCGCCCCTTCTCGGTGGACGCGCCGCCCGAGCTGCTCGCGCAGGCGAAGGACCCGCGCGACGCCAACCTCTCGTTCTTCTCGGGCCACACCACCTTCACCATCGGCCTGGCGGTGTCGGGCGGCGTGGTGGGCCTCTTGCGCGGCTACCAGAGCGCCTGGCTGTCGTGGGCGGTCGCGCTGCCCATGGCGCTGACCACCGCGACGCTGCGCATGGCCGCCGACAAACACTGGATGACGGACATCCTCGTGGGGGCCGTGGTGGGGAGCGCGTTCTCGGTCGCCCTGCCCCTGCTCTTCCACGGCCGGGAGGACGCGCCGGTGAAGGTGAGCGCCAGCCCCACGCCGAACGGGCTGAGCGTCTCTGGGATGTTCTGACGGTTGCGCCGCTCGGGTACCAGTGGCAAGGGCCTGCCCGTGTCAATCGCGCGCAGGTTCCTCATCTTCGGGCTCGTCACCTTCCTCTCCATCGCGCTCGATCAGGTGACGAAGGTGCTGGCGACCGACGCCTTCAAGGGCAAGCCCACGCTCAGCTACCTGGGCGACACCTTCCGCTTTCAGTACGCGACCAACGAGGGGGCCTTCCTCTCGCTGGGCGGCAACCTGCCGGCGAACGTGCGGTTCTGGCTGCTCACCGTCGGCGTGGGCGCGCTGTTGCTCGCCATCACCGTGCAGGCCCTGCGCAACCCCGTCGACACCGCCAACCTCACCGGCTACGCGCTCATCGTCTCGGGCGGCTTCTCGAACTGGATCGATCGGGCCCGCTTCGACGGCGTGGTGGTGGACTTCATGAACATGGGCCTGGGCTCGCTGCGCACGGGCGTCTTCAACATCGCCGACCTCGCCATCCTCGCCGGCATCGGCGTGCTGCTCATCGCCGGCTGGAGACAAGACCGCGCCGCGAAGGCGAAGGCCGCTGCCGCCTCGACTCACCCGGTCGCGAGCGACCCTGCCCCCGCGCCCGAAACCCCGCGCCAGGACGGCTGATTCCGAAGGCACATCGATTGCTCTGAGGCGGCGCAGGTCTTCTCCCCTCCTCCCAGGGCAACCATGAAAACAACGTCTGTGATGTCGGCCGCGCTCGCGGTCGCGGTGTCGGCGTGTGTCGGTGGATCGTCGTCGGGCAGCACCGCGTCGGCCTTGAAGCTGGTCGAGGTGCAGGCGCCCGGCGCGCGGTTCTCGGTGAAGGCGACGGTGCAGCTGCAGGCGTACGGGCTGTTCGGCAATGGCGCCAAGGCGAAGCTGTCGAGCACGGTGCGGTGGGCGTCGTCTGACCCCTCGATCATCGAGGTCGATCAGGCAGGGCTCGCCCACCTCGTCGCGCCGGGGAGCGCCCGCATCACCGCTGAGCTCGAGGGCCAGCAGGGCGGCACCACCATCGAGGTCGCCGCGGCGCGGGCCCGGGCGCTCGAGCTCTTCCCCTCCGATCTCTTCGAGGCGCCTCGCGGGCTCTCGCCGCGCCTTCGGCTGTTCGCCACCTTCACCGACGGCACCCGGCGCGACGTCAGCGACGAGGCGGCGTGGAGCGCGGGCGGCGCCGGCGCCGCCCTGCTGAGCGACCCGGGGCACTTCCGGCTCGAGACGCAGGGTGACGTGGCGCTGGTGGCCCGCTTCGACGGCCTCGAGGCGAGCAAGCGCGTGCGCGTGCTGCCGCCTGCCATCGTCTCGCTGACGATGGCGCCGATGAGCGCGCCCCTGCGGCCGGGCCAGGCCATGCCGCTCTCGACGGTCGCGACCTTCACCGACGGCTCGAGCCGCGACGTCACCCTCGAGGCGAGCGTGCTCTCGCTCGACGCCCACATCGCGCGGGTGTCGTCGCGTGAGGTGGTGGCGCTGGCGCCAGGCCGGGCGCGCATCGTGGCCAGCTACGAGGGGCGGTCGATCTCACGCGCGGTGGTGGTGACGGCGCGCGAGCTGGTGGCCTTGACCGGCTCCATTCCGCACGCAGACGTCCCCGCGGGCCGCACCTTCCGCTTCCGGGTGTACGCGGCGTTCGACGACGGCAGCGCGCTCGACGTCTCGGAGGTGGCGCAGTGGCTGAGCGCCGACGAGCAGGTCGCCTCGGTGGCCCTCGACGGCACCGTGACGGGAGCGCAGCAGGGGCTGTCGCAGCTCGTCGCGCGCTACGGGGGTCGCCAGGTGGACTTCACGGTCGGGGTGCAGGCGCCGGTGCTCGAGGGCCTCGAGGTGACGCTGGCGCGGCCGCGGCTGCTGGTGGGCCAGCGCGCGTCCTTCGCGGTGTTCGGCCGCTTCAGCGACGGCGCGGTGCTGAACCTGACGCCGGTGGCGGTGCTCCGGGCGTCGCCGCTGGTGAGCCTGAGCCGGAGCGCCGATCTCGCGGTCATCGAGGCCCTGGCAGACGGGCCCGCGAGCATCGAGGTCGAGGCCAGCGGTTACCTGCGGAGCCTGCAGCTCGAGGTGAGCGACGCCTCGTTGGTGCGCCTGGCCGTCGTGCAGCCCACCCGCGAGGTGGGCACGCCCGAGCGGAGCCTGCGGGTCTGGGCGACCTACGGCGACGACGAGGTGCTCGACGTGACCGAGCTGTGCGACTTCCGCTCGAGCAGCGCCGGGCTCATCGTCAGCAACACGCCGGGAGCGCGCGGCACCTACAGCCACGCCGGGGGCGAGGCCCTCGCCATCGCCAGCATGCACGGCCAGTCGGCCACCTTCACCTTCGGCCCATGAGCTACTTCGAGGCCGCGGTGCCGGGCGTCGCGACGCGCACCGTCGCGACCCGCTTACGAATCTGGCTGATCACCTCGGGCAAGGAGCCAGCCTGCCCCATGCGGATCAGCGGGTCGGGCACCGCCATCTTCGGGTCGGTGTCGATGGCGTAGACGACCAGGCTCTGCTTGCCGTCTCCCCAGGGCACGATGGTCCACGAGCCGTTGTTGCGGTGGTAGCTGCCCCGCACCAGCGTCCACGCGCGCAGGTAGTGGCCCTTGGGCTCTTCACGGATCTGCGCGACGGTGTCGCTCCAGAGATCGGGCAGGGGGAACGGCATGGACAGCTCGACGTGGCAGATGTGGCCGACGCCGGCTTCGTCCTTCACCCAGCTCTTCTTGGTGCGCGGCATGAACTGCCAGAAGTGCTGACAGTCGCGCAGCACCGGCCACACCTCGTCGCTGGTGGCGTCGACGACCCCGAAGGCCATCGCGCCCACCCCCTTGCCGCCGGTGGGCGCCGTCTCGCGAATGGCCACCTCGCCTGCGCCGAGCTTCTTGAGCTCGGCCTCGGTCAGCTGAGGGCCGCTCACCGGCTGGGCCAGCGCTGAGAGGGACAACAAGAGGGCTCCACTGACGACGGTGCGCATGTCGGACACCGTACCCCGCGAGTGCCAGCCACCGCCATCGAGGGGCCTGAAACCAGCGCGCGCCGTGGGAAAGCGAGTGGACACGGGCCGGCGAGTGGGCGAGGCGGAGCCAGACGCATGCCTCCTTCGCGCACCATTCACTGCACCGACGGCGTGGCCTGGCTGCGGGAGCAGACGTTCGAGGCCGATCACGCCGTCATCACCTCGCTGCCCGACGTGTCGGAGCTGGGGCTGCCCTTCGACGCCTGGCGCGACTGGTTCAGCGACACCGCGCAGCTCATCTGCGAGCGCCTCGCGCCGACGGGCGTGGCGCTGTTCTTCCAGACCGACATCAAGCGAGACGGGCGGTGGGTGGACAAGGGCTACCTGGTGCAGCGCGGCGCGGAGCGGGCAGGCAGCGCGCAGCTGTTCCACAAGGCGGTGTGCCGGGCGCCCGCGGGCATGACGACGTTCGGGCGGCCGGCCTGGGCGCACCTGCTGGCCTTCAGCCGCGAGCTGCGCGTCGACCCGGGCGACTCGACGGCCGACGTGCTGCCAAAGCTGGGCGAGATGCCCTGGGCGCGCGCGATGGGGGTCGAGGCGTGTGAGGTGGCGGTGAAGTTCGTGAAGCAGAAGGCCCAGGCGCGGGTGGTGGTCGATCCGTTCTGCGGCCTGGGCACGGTGCTGGCGGTCGCCAACCGTCACGGGCTCGACGGTGTCGGCGTGGAGCTGTCGCGCAAGCGCGCCGAGAAGGCCAAGACCCTCGAGGTGCGCCCCGCGGTGCGGTGAAGCGCGCTCGAAGAGCGCTGCGCCGGCACTGCCACGGTCGGCGCCAGCCGCGTCAGCGCGAGGGCCTCAGGCTCCGCTCGCGGCTCGAGACGGCGACCACCGTGACGCCCAGGGCGATCGCCGCGCCGACGCCGAAGAGGAGCGACACCTCACCTGCGTCGAACAGCGGCCTCGCCAGCCCGGTGCCGACCGACGCGCCGACGAAGAGGCTGCCCGAGAAGAAGGCGATGGCTGGGCCGCGGGCCTGAGGGGCCGCCTGGGTCGCCCAGACCTGCAGGTTCGAGTGGAACATGACGATGGTGGCGCCCATGGCGATGGAGGCGAAGAACACCCCCGCGGGCCCCGGCGCGATGGCCACCGCCGCCCAGCTCACCACCAGCAACCCGCCGCCCACCGACATCGAACGCAAGATCGACACCCGGCCCGAGAGGCGCCGGGCGAGCTGGCTCCAGATGACGACCGACAGGCCGTAGCCCGCGATGAGGAGCCCGGTGGTGGACGCGGACGAGCCTGAGCGCAGGAGCGTGGGCGCGAGGAACGCGAAGAGCCCGAAGAGCACCGAGCCCTCGACCAGCCCGATGAGCGCGAGCTGCCGCACCGCCCCCACCGAGAGGGCGTCACGCACGCTGCCGGGCCTCGCGGGCTTCAGCGGCGCGAACAGCGCGCCCGACGTCAACAGCGCGAGCAGTGACAGGAGCCCCGCGGCGCCGAAGCCGGCGCGCCACCCGACGCGGTCAGCGAGCACGCCAGCGCCGAGGACACCGAGCGCCGCGCCCACGGAGTAGACCGAGTTCATCTCCATCGCCGCGCCGGGCCGCTCGCCCTCTGGCAGCACCTCACCGATCCACGCGATGACCGACGGCACCACCGCCGCCATGCCCGCGCCGGTGACGAAGCGCGCCAGCAACAGCCCCTCGAGCGAGCCAGCCATCACCGAGGCGATGGAGCCCAGGGCGCCGGCGGCCAGGCCGACCCTGAAGACGGCGACCCTTCCGACCCGCTCCGACACCATGCCCCACGGCACCTGGAGCAGCCCGTAGGCCAGGTAGTAGGCGGTGGCGACGGCGGTCGCGGCGCCCAGCTCGACCTTCAGGTCGCCGGCGATCGCCTTCACCAGCGGCGTCATGGCGAAGTTGTCGAACGCGGCCGCGAAGACGCCCACGTACGCCGGCCACCGCCGCACCGTTGTCATGCGCGGGCAGCTAGCAACCCCTCGCCAGGCGCGCCGGGTTATTCGGCCCCGCTCGAACGGCTTGACCCTGAACACCTGTTCCGCCACAAGCCAGAGCGCCGCCGCCCCTTCGACGCTAGGAAACCGCCCCCATGGCCGAGCCAGAAGTCATCACCGTTCGTGGCGCCCGAGAGCACAACCTCAAGGGCGTCGATCTCGAGATCCCCAAGAAGAAGCTGGTCGTCTTCACCGGCGTGTCCGGCTCGGGCAAGTCCTCGCTCGCCTTCGACACGCTCTACGCCGAGGGCCAGCGCCGGTACGTCGAGTCGCTGTCGTCGTACGCGCGGCAGTTCCTCGGGCAGATGGAGAAGCCGAAGTACGACACCATTCGCGGCCTCTCGCCCACCATCTCGATCGAGCAGAAGGCGGCTTCGAACAACCCGCGCTCGACGGTGGGCACCGTCACCGAGGTGCACGACTACCTGCGCGTGCTCTTCGCGAACATGGGCGTGCAGCACTGCCACAGCTGCGGCCGCAAGGTGGGCAAGCAGTCGGCGCAGCAGATCGTCGACGAGATCATGAAGCTGGCCCCGGGCACCAAGCTGCAGCTGCTGGCGCCCATCGTGGTGAACCGCAAGGGTGAGCACAAAGACCTGCTCGTCGACGCCCAGCGCCGTGGGTACAGCCGCGCGCGCATCGACGGCAAGGTGCGGTCGCTCGAGGAGTCGATCACCCTCGACAAGAAGTCCAAGCACGACATCGAGCTGATCATCGATCGCCTGGTGCTCAAGGCCGACCTGCGCCCGCGCCTCACCGACTCGGTCGAGAACGCGCTCAAAGAGGGCAAGGGCGTGCTGATCGTCGCCGACGAGCACGCCGACAAGCAGGGCGATCGCACCATGAGCGAGCTGAACGCCTGCCACCACTGCGGCCTCTCGTTCCCCGAGCTCACCCCGGCCTCGTTCTCGTTCAACAACCCGCTGGGCATGTGCACCGACTGCTCCGGCCTGGGCACCCGCCCCGAGATGGACCCCGATCTGATCGTCACCGACAAGACGCGCTCCATTCGCGACGGCGCGGTCGAGGTGTGGGCGTCGGGGGTCACCCGCGGCGAGGGGTGGACGGCCGATCTCGTCGACACGCTCTCACGCGCCTTCGGCATCGATCTCGAGACCCCGTGGGAGAAGCTGCCCAGGGCCCAGCGCGACGTCGTGATGTTCGGCTCGAGCGGGAAAGAGGTGTCGATGAAGTGGGGCGACGCCCGCTGGAAGATGGAGTGGGAGGGCCTGGTCAACAAGCTGATGCGGGGGTTCCAGTCGACCAGCTCCGAGGCGATGAAGCAGTACTACATGCGCTTCTTGTCGGACAAACCGTGCCCCACCTGCGCGGGGGAGCGGCTCAAGCCCGAGTCGCGGGCGGTGAAGGTGCACGGGAAGACGATCGTCGAGCTCTCGCGCCTCACCATCAGCGACACCCAGGGCTTCCTCGGGGCGATGCCGCTGACGAAGAACGAGGCCACCATCGGGGCCGAGCTGCTCAAAGAGATCCGCTCCCGGCTGGGCTTCCTGGTGGACGTGGGCCTGGGCTACCTCACGCTCGACCGCAGCGCGTCGTCGCTGTCGGGAGGAGAGAGCCAGCGCATTCGCCTCGCCTCGCAGATGGGCAGCGAGCTGACCGGCGTCATCTACATCCTCGACGAGCCTTCCATCGGCCTGCACCAGCGTGACAACGGGCGCCTCATCGCCACGCTCAAGAAGCTGCGCGACCTGGGCAACACCGTGCTGGTGGTGGAGCACGACGAAGAGACGATGGAAGAGGCCGACTGGATCGTCGACTTCGGGCCCGGCGCCGGAGAGCTCGGCGGCGCGGTGGTGGCGCAGGGCACGCCCAAGCAGGTGATGCGCGACGAGCAGAGCGTCACCGGTGGCTACCTCTCGGGGCGCCTCGAGATCGCCGTGCCGCCGACGCGCCGCCCGGGGCTCAAGACGAAGATCACCATTCGCGGCGCGAAGGAGAACAACCTCAAGAACGTCGACGTGGACCTGCCGCTGGGCACCTTCATCGCCGTCACCGGCGTCTCGGGCGCGGGCAAGTCCACCCTGGTGAACGAGATCCTCTACCCTGCCCTCGCGCGCCACCTCACCGAGTCACGGGTGATGCCAGGCAAGCACGCGGCCATCACCGGCGTCGAGCACCTCGACAAGGTGATCGACATCGATCAGCGGCCCATCGGCCGCACGCCGCGCTCGAACCCGGCGACCTACACCAAGGTGTTCGACCCGATCCGCGAGGTGCTGGCGCAGACGGCCGAGGCGCGCGCGTTCGGCTACACGCCCGGCCGCTTCAGCTTCAACGTGAAGGGCGGCCGCTGCGAGTCGTGTGAAGGCGACGGCGTGAAGAAGGTCGAGATGCACTTCCTCGCCGACGTGTACGTGCCGTGCGAGGTGTGCGGCGGCAAGCGCTTCAACGAGGCGACGCTGCGGGTGCGGTACAAGGGCAAGAACGTCTCCGAGATCCTCGAGATGTCGGTGCGCGAAGCGATCGAGCACTTCGGCGTGCACCGCGACATCATGCGGCACCTGCAGACGCTCGACGACGTGGGGCTCTCGTACCTGAAGCTGGGGCAGCCCTCGCCGACGCTCTCGGGCGGTGAAGCGCAGCGCATCAAGCTGTCGCGCGAGCTGGCGAGGGTGGCGACCGGCCGCACCCTCTACATCCTCGACGAGCCCACCACGGGGCTGCACTTCGAAGACATTCGCAAGCTGCTCATCGTGCTCAACCGGCTGGCGGACGCGGGGAACACCGTGCTGGTGATCGAGCACAACCTCGACGTCATCAAGTCGGCCGACTGGGTGATCGATCTCGGGCCCGAGGGTGGAGACGGCGGCGGGCGCATTCTGGCCGAAGGCACGCCGGAGGACGTCGCCGCGGTGAAGGGCTCGTACACCGGCAAGTACCTCAAGCACGTGCTCGAGAAGGGCCGCAAGCAGCGCGTGGGCGTGCGCATCGCCGGCTGACGGTCTTCGCCGCCGACGAGAGGGGCGCGCGCGCGACACGCCCCTCTCGTCATCGCGACTTCACGGGAGCCGGGCGACGAGCCCCGCCCGCTCCAGCCAGGGCCGCAGCGCCTGGTCGACCTCGAGCCGCACGCCGCCCCGCAGCGCCCGGACGATCTGCGTCCGCGCCCGCCACGGGTCGCCGTCATCGACGTCGGCCACCAGCACCTCGACGCGGAGTAGGCGCAGCGAGGCCGGCGCCGACGCCAGCGCCGCCTCGAGCGCCTCGGTGAGGTGCGCGAGGCAGAAGCTCGACCACGGCATCGCGACGGTGAGCTGCCCGAGCCGCTGGGCCACCGGCAGCGCGCCCAGCGCGCGCAGCAGCCGCGGGAGCCGGGACCGCTGACGGACGCGTACCGGGTCACCCCAGCGCGCGTCGCCGGCGAGGCTCTTGAGGGTGACGGCCTCGAGGAAGCCGCGGCGCCACGTCAGCGTGAGCATCGAGCTGGCCGTCTGGAGCGCGCCGAGCAGCGCCTTCCCGTGGAGCGCCAGGTGTCGCGCCTCGGCCTCTGCCAGCCTGTGGTCGTGGGGCCGCGCCTCACGCGCGAGCTGCAGGTGCATGAGGGTGCCGCGCGGGTCTCCGGCCGAGGCGAGCGCGTCGGCCAGCACCGCCATGGCGGCGTCGTCGTCGAGCTGGAGCGTCGCGGAGGGGAGCATCGCGAGCCAGACGCGGACTGCGCCCCCGGCTGACCGAAGGAACAACTCAAGACGCCTCGCGCCTGCCGGGTATGGTCCGCCGCCATGGCGACCGACACTCCGAAGGCGAAGCTGCCTCCGCAGATTCCCTTCATCATCGGCAACGAGGCGGCCGAGCGCTTCAGCTTCTACGGCATGCGCAACGTGCTCACGAACTTCCTCGTGGGCTACCTGCTCATCGGCCTCGCCGAGCAGGAGCGCCAGGCCGCCGCGAAGGAGGTCTTCCACGTCTTCGTGATGGGCGTGTACTTCTTCCCCCTGCTGGGCGGCTGGCTGTCCGACCGCTACCTGGGCAAGTACCGCACCATCCTCTGGCTCTCGTTGGTGTACTGCCTCGGCCAGGGCCTGCTCGCGTTCTCGGTCGAGAGCAAACCCGGCTTCTACGCGGGCCTCTTCCTCATCGCGCTGGGCTCGGGCGGCATCAAGCCGTGCGTCTCGGCCTTCGTGGGCGATCAGTTCGACCAGACGAACAAGCACCTCGCCAAGGTGGTGTTCGACGCCTTCTATTGGATCATCAACTTCGGCTCGTTCTTCGCGTCGCTGCTCATTCCGCCGCTCCTGTCGTCGACCCCGACCGTCATCACGCTGGGCGGGCAGGTGCTCTTCACGCTCGACACCCCGCTGCCGCGAATGGCGTTCGGCATTCCGGCCATGCTCATGGTGGTGGCGACGGTGATCTTCTGGCTGGGCCGGCGGCGCTACGTGAACGTGCCGCCCACCCCGTCGGACCCGCACTCCTTCGCGCGGGTGTGTCTGACGGCTCTGAAGGCCAGGAGCGCGACCGGGTCGCGACGCGGCTACACCTTGAGCGTGGTGGGGCTGGTGGGCGCGGTCGGCGCGCTGGCGACCATCCCGCTGCTGGGCGTGGTGGCGTCCATCTGCCTGGCCATCGTGGTGTTCCTGGTCTTCGCGGGCGGCGGCGCCTGGCTGCAGCTCGAGCGCGCGCGCGGCGTTCACCCCGATGAAGACATCGACGGCGTGCGGGCGGTGCTCCGGGTGTTGGTGATCTTCGCGCTGGTGACGCCGTTCTGGTCGCTGTTCGACCAGAAGGCCTCGACGTGGATTCTGCAGGGCAACGCGATGCAGTTGCCCGGCTGGAGCTGGTTCAAGAGCGCGGCCCAGATGCAGGCGCTCAACCCGCTGCTGGTGATGCTGCTCATCCCCTTCAACAACCTCGTGCTGTACCCGACGCTCAAGAAGCTGGGCGTCGAGCCGACGGCGCTGCGGCGAATGGGCGCCGGCATCGCCTTCTCGGGCCTGGCGTGGATCGCCGCGGCCTCGCTCCAGCTGGTGCTCGACGGGGGCGAGAAGCTGCCGCTGTTGTGGCAGTCGTTGCCCTACGCGCTGCTCACCTTCGGAGAGGTGCTGGTGTCGGCCACCGGCCTGGAGTTCGCCTACAGCCAGGCGCCCGCGAAGCTCAAGGGCGTGCTGATGAGCTTCTGGAGCCTCTCGGTCACCATCGGCAACCTCTGGGTGCTGGTGGTGAACGCGTCGGTGAAGAACGCCGCGGTGACGAAGGGCATCGCCGACCTTGGCTTCGGCGTGATGGCGTTCCAGATGTTCTTCTTCGCCGGCTTCGCCTTCGTCGCCGCGGCCGCCTTCGCCTGGTACGCGAAGCGCTACACGCTGGTGGACTACTACCGGAAGGCCTGAGCTCGGCTAGTTCCGCTGTTGGCGCAGCTGCTCCATCAGCTTCTGGCGGATCTCGGGCGGGAGCTGATCGAGCCCCTGCATGCCGCCAAAGTTGGGCGGCGGCGGCGGCTTGTTGAAGAGCTGCGCGCCGGTGCTCCACGAGGCCTTCTCGCTGCCGGCGATCGCGTACACGCCGTCGTCAATCGCGCCCCCCAGATAGACCTCGGAGTTGCTCCCCGTGTCGGCACCAAAGGCAATCTTGAGCGGCTTCCCATCGACGACCACCTCGATGACCGCCGACGGCGACGCGAGGCCGGCCTTCGTGACGTCGATCTGCGTCAGGCGCGCCGCGCGAAGGCCGCGCAGGCGGTTCAGCTGCGCGACGACCTGGTTGCCGTCGAACTCGACGCCGGCGGGCGCGGTCCTGGGCTCCACCAACTTCCACGCGCCACCCTCCAGCGCGGCGATCGTCTTCTTGCCAGCGGCGGTGATCGACAACTTCGTCGCTTTCGAGGGGTCGAACGAGACGAGCGAGAGGTCTCTGAGCCCTTCGATCTTCGTCTCGAGCTGCTCCGCCACCCACGACGCGACCGCGTACTGCTGCGCGTCGCCCTCGACCTTCAGCGCAAAGGTGCCGTCGTCACGCTTCGTCGGCGCGAGCGACACCTTGACGGTCTTTCCGTCCTTCAGCGTCAGGGTGAAGAGGTGCGCCTTCGAGAAGTCAGCATCGGCGGCGAGGAAGTTCTGCGCCTGGAGCGAAGTCAGCTGCGTGACCAGCCGCTGGCCCGCGTTGGAGTCGAAGCGGAACGGCCGGGGCCTCTTGCGAAGCCCGCCGAGCCCGCTCGCATCACCGAGGACGTCGCCAAACACGTTCGTCGCGGCCGTCAGCGCCCACGCGCCGCCCTCGCCGGCCTTCAACGTGAACGCCTCGCCGTCGGCGCGGACGACGTCGACCTGGGTGACGTCGGCGAACGGGGCCGTGGTGATCGTCTTCTTGCGCCACGCCGTGACGTCGCGCTTCACCGAGCCGGCCACCGGCGAGCCCGAGACGAAGACGGCCTTGCCGTCGGCCTTGCGCACGTAGGTGCCGCCGCTCTTCGAGGCCTTGCCCAGGACGATGGCGAACGTCTTCCCCGCGCCGGTCGCGCTCACCGTGGTGCCCTTGGTCGCGTCGACCTCGTACTCCGCGTGTTTGGACTCGTTCTCGGTGACGAAGTCGGGGGCCTTGAACTCGGCGAGCGCCGAGAGCAGCGCCTGCACCTGGCCGTCGTCGGCGGTGAACTTCGCCTCGGGCTTCGACGGGTCCGCCACCGTCCACCCGTTGGGCGAGCGCTCGAGCTTCGCCGTGTTGGCGCCGCTGACGACGATGGTGTCGATGGAGGCGGCCCCGAGCGCGGGCGCGTCGAACTTCTTCACCCCGACCGAGACTTCCTTCTCGCGGGTGGCGACGAAGGCGATGAGCAGCAGCACGAACGCGGCGAGGGCGGCGATGGTCGGCTTGTTCATGACAGAGACCTCTTCTCTCAGACGGTGACCGAGGCGCGGCTCGCCTCACGCATGCGCCAGCGCACCACGCCGAAGAGCGCGAGCAGCAGGGGCAGCCCGAGGGCGTTGCCGAACTTGACCAGGTTTCGGGTGCTGTCGGACAGCTCGGCCTGCAGCGTGGGCAGGGCGAGGCCGCGGTTGCGCATCGCCAGCAGCGCCGGGTCGAGCAGCATCCAGTCGGCGATGTTCATGGCCAACACCTGGTTGCCCCGGTTCTGCATGAAGTCGTCCTGGAAGAGCGCCGAGGTGCCCACGACGATGACCCGCGCCTCGCCCTTGCTCTGCCCGACGATGGGCGCGCCCGAGCCCGACTGGTTGGCCTCGGAGGCGAAGTGGCTCTTCAGGGTGCCCGACACCTGCGCCATCAGCGGGTACGGGCCGCTCGGCGTGATGGTCTCGCTGCGCCAGTCGCGCTGCGGGTTGATGTTGGGGGGCTTGTTCTCGAGCCAGCTCTTCTGGGTCGAGCGCGCGAGCACCGTCGCCGTGGTGCCCTCGACCTGCTTCACCTCGAGGGCGGTGGCGAAGGGGAACATCACGTCGCCCAGGCCCGCGGTGATCACGCTGTCGCCCTCGAGGCGCGGCACGATGGGGAGGAAGGGGAACGGCACCGGCTGGTTCACCACCATGAAGCCGCGGCGCTCGCTCACGTTCACGTTGCCCGACTTCACGTCGGCCACCAGCTGCTCGCCCACGGTGACGCCGTAGCTCGACAGCAGGGCGGTCAGGCCGTGCGAGGCCTCTGACGGCTCGAAGGTGCGCAGATCGACGTGCACCGCGTCGAGGAAGAACGCCACCGCGCGGCCCTCCATCAGGAACTGGTCGATGGCCTTGAGCTCGTTGGGGGCCAGCGCCTTCTTCGGCCCCAGCACGAAGAGCGCGTCGAGGCCCTCGTCGAAGCGCTCCTTCGCGCCCAGCTCGACGGGCCGCAGTTCGTACATCTGCGACAGCATCGTCTGCAGGTAGCGGTACTTCTCGGCCAGCTTCGGCTCGTCGTGGCCCTGGAGCACGCCGATCACCGGCGTCTTCGGGCGCGTCATCTTCCGCACCAGCGTCGTCAGGTCGTACTCGAGCGACGACACGTTCTGCACGAGGGGAATGACCTCTTTCTTCTCCTGGTGCTTGAGCACCAGCGCCATGAAGGCGCGCTTGGTCTGCTGCTGATCGCCCTCGATGACGCGAATCTCGACGGCCTGAATGCCCTCGGCGGTCAGCTCCTTCTCGATCGAGGTCGGCTCGCGGAAGCGGCGGCCGAAGATGTCTTGCTTCACCTCTTTCCTGGCCTCTTTGTCGGCGTCGGTCTCTTGCGACTGCGGGTCCACGAACTCGAACGCCAGCTTGCCCTTCGAGGCCGCGCGGAACTCCTCGAGCAGGTCGCGCACGTAGCGGGCGTTGCTCGAGTACGGCGCGGGGAGCTGCTCGGTGAAGTACGCCGTCACCACCACCGGCTCCTCGAGCGCGGCCATGGTGTCTTTGGTGGCCTTCGAGAGCGTGTAGGCCTTCTCGCGGGTGACGTCGGCGCGGGCGAAGGCGCGCACGCCCAGCACGTTGAGCAGCACCAGGCAGCCGATGACGGCCACGATGAAGATCGTCGTCTGGTTTCCTTTGCGGTTCATGATCGGAGCTCCGGTTACAGGCGCGTCGACTGAATCGTGCGGGCGGTCATCAAGAGGCCCAGCGCGGTGAGCGACAGGTAGAAGACGAGATCGCGCGTGTCGATGACGCCGCGGGCGATGTTCTCGAAGTGGTAGTCCACCGAGAGGAACTCGACCACCTGGCCGAGCGCGTCGGGCAGCAGCGGGGCGAACTTGTCCACGAAGTAGAACGCGAAGCACAGCACCAGGCCGAAGATGAAGCCGACGATCTGGTTCTTCGACAGCGCGCTCCCCCACAGGCCCATGCCGATGAAGCTCGAGGCCAGCAGCAAGAGGCCGAAGTAGCCCGCGAACACCGGGCCCCAGTCGAACGCAGGCCCCGGGCCGGTGAGCGCCGCCACCGAGAAGGCGTACGGCAGCGTGCACACCAGCGCGACCGAGACCATGCCCAGCGACGCGAGGAACTTGCCGAAGGTGATCTGCCAGTCGTCCATCGGGAAGGTCAGCAGCAGCTCGAGGGTGCCGCTCTTCCGCTCCTCGGCCACCGCGCGCATGGTGATCGCCGGCACCAGCACCACGAAGAGCACCGGCGCGACCGAGAAGAAGCCGCGCAGCGACGCCTGGCCCGCGAGGAACAGGGTGCTGAAGTAGAGCCAGCCGGCCAGGAGCAGGAACCCGCCCAGCACGATGTACGCGATGGGCGAGATGAAGAAGGAGCGGAACTCACGGCGGGCGACGGCGAGCGCGGCGTTCATGCGGCCCTCCTGGTGTCGGTCAGCTTGCGGAAGGTGTCTTCGAGGCTCACCTGCGTGCGCTTGAGCTCGAGCAGCACCCAGTCGTTCTTCACCGCGGTCTCGAAGAGCGTGCGGCGCACGTCGTCGGCGCCGTGGCGAACGCGGAAGCCCAGCGTGCCCGCGCCTTCGCCTTCGGTCACCTCGACGGCCGTCACGCCCGCCATGGCCGACAGGCTCGCGCGCACCGCCGCCGCGTCGAGGGCCTGTCCGTGGCGGTGGCCGAGCACGAGGGCGATCTCACCCGAGCCGTCGGCGCCAGCGGTGAGCCGCTCGGGCGTGTCGTCAGCGACGAGTCGGCCCTCGTTGATGATCAGCACCCGCGAGCAGGTCGACTGCACCTCGCTCAAGATGTGCGTCGAGAGGATGACGGTCTTCTCTTTGCCGAGGTCCTTGATGAGGTTGCGGATCTCGACGATCTGGTTCGGGTCGAGGCCCGCGGTGGGCTCGTCGAGGATGAGCAGGTCGGGCTCGTGGAGGATCGCCGCGGCCAGCCCCACGCGCTGCCGGTAGCCGCGCGAGAGCTGGTTGATGTCTTTCGAGATGACGCCGGTGAGGCCGCAGCGCTCCACCGCGCTCTTGATGCGCGCCGCGCGAACGTCTCTCGGCACCGCGCGCACGTCGGCCACGAAGCGCAGGTACTCGACGACCATCATCTCGTCGTAGAGCGGGTTGCTCTCGGGCAGGTAGCCGATGAGCTTGCGCGCCCCGACGGGGTCTTCGACCACGTTCACGTCGCCCACGAAGGCCTTGCCGCCCGTGGGGTTCAGCGACCCCGCCAGGATGCGCATCGTGGTGGACTTGCCAGCGCCGTTGGGCCCCAGAAAACCAACGACCTGCCCGCGGGGGACCTCGAACGTCAGCCCCTTCACGGCCTGGGTCGGCCCGTAGTGCTTGGTGAGTCCCTCAATCCGGATCATCGATGAAGGCATGCACGCACCTCGAAAATGTGGCGGCTTCCCTAAATCTCCTGCGACCAGAGTCAAGGGTGGCCCGCTCTGAAAACTTTGCGAGGCCCTCGTCGCCGAGGGGCTACCCTCTGACGAATGCTGAAAGTGACGCCGCTCGGAGGCCTCGGACAGATTGGCCTCAACAGCATGGTGGTGGAGCACGGGCGCGAGCGCCTGCTGATCGACTGCGGCCTGATGTTCCCTCGCGCCGACCAGCTCGGGGTGGACATCGTAGTGCCCGACTTCCGCGCGCTGCGCGATGACCCCGACGCCTTCAAGGCCATCGTGTTGACCCACGCGCACGAAGATCACGTGGGCGCGATCCCCTGGCTGATTCGGGAACACGCGGTGCCGATCTACGGCACGCCGTACACGCTGGCGCTGGTGAAGCACCGGCTCGACGAGGCGGGGCTGCGCGCCGACCTGCGCGAGATCGGCCCCGGCGCGTCGTTTCAGCTCGGCGCCTTCGACGTCGAGCCGGTGAACGTGACGCACTCGGTGCCCGACGCGGTCGGCCTGGTGATCAAGACGCCCTCGGGCACGCTGGTGCACTCGGGTGACTTCAAGCTCGATCTCTCGCCCATCGACGGCAGGCTGACCGACCTGGGCCGGCTGGGGGAGCTCGCCGAAGGCGGCATCGACCTGCTCCTGTCGGACTCGACCAACGCCGAGGTCGAAGGCTGGGTGCCGAGCGAGAGCCTGGTGAAAGAGACGTTCGAGCGGCTCTTCACCGCCGCGCCCAACCGCGTCGTGGTGGCGCAGTTCGGCTCGCACCTGCACCGCGTGCAGCACCTGCTGTGGCTGGCGCAGAAGCTGTCGCGCCGGGTGGTGCTCTCGGGGCGGAGCCTGCAGCGCAACTGCGAGCTCGCGCGGAGCGTCGGCAGGCTGGTGGTGCCCGATGGGCTGCTGACCTCGATGGAAGAGGCGGGGAAGCTGCCGCGCGAACAGGTGCTGATCATCTCAACCGGCGCGCAGGCCGAGGTGCGCTCGGGCCTCACCTGGCTCATCTCGGACGAGCCCGGCCCG
Organism: Myxococcus sp.; assembly: GCA_014879945.1. Classification (GTDB taxonomy): domain Bacteria; phylum Myxococcota; class Myxococcia; order Myxococcales; family Myxococcaceae; genus Xiheimicrobium. Next base: position 15,414 of record JACSRE010000258.1, on the reverse strand, counting down.
CTGCGGCTCGACCCCGGCGACCTGGTGGTGCTCTCGGCCCGCGCGATCCCCGGCAACGAGCCGAACATCGCGCTGCTGCTCAACAAGCTCTACCTGCGCGGCGTGAAGGTCGTCACGCCGAGCCAGGAGCCTGGCGTCCACGTCTCGGGGCACGCGTCACGGCAGGAGCAGCGCCGCCTCATCGAGACGGTGAAGCCGCGGGCCTTCGTGCCGATTCACGGCGAGCTCAAGCACCTGCACCGGCACCGGCAGGTCGCCACCGACGCGGGCATCGCCGAGGAGCGCACGCTGATCGCCACCAACGGCGACGTCATGGGCGTCGATCGCCACGGGCTCCACGCGCTGGGCCGGGCGCCCGTCGGCATGCTCCCGATGCGGCGCGAGGCGCTGGCGCCGGTGAGCGAGGCCTCGCTGCAGGAGCGCCTGCAGCTGGCCCAGGCCGGCCTGGTGATCGCGGTGGTGGTGATGCAGCAGGGCGGCGGGAAGATCCTCCACGCCCCGACCACCTCGGCCCAGGGGCTCGCGGGTGAGGAGCAGTCGGCGCTGACGCTCGCGGCCGAGGGCGCGCAGCTCGCGCTCAAGGAGCTCTCCGAGGCCGTGCGCGGCGACGACGAGCGCGTGCGTGAGGCGATGACCCGGGGCGTCAGGCGCGTCTTCAAGCAGCTGTTCGGCTCGAGGCCGATGATTCACGCCGTCGTCGTGCGGGTGTGACGCCTCCGCCCGCTCGAGGTCCGTCTGGGTGAAGTGGTCGCCCTTGAAGAGCAGCGGCAGCACTCCATCGACCCCTCAGAGCACCGGAATCAGGATGGGGAACGCTACCGCCGCAGCACCGCCTCGAGGAAGGCGCTGGTGCGTCTCCACGCGGCCCGGCTGCCCTGCCCGTTTCCCTGCGCGGTCCCACCGTAGAGGTCGAAGACCCCGCCGTCGGCGCGCTCGACCGACGACGCGCTGCCCATCGGCAGCCCCACGTACCCGGGGTTCAAGGCGTGCCCCGCCGCCTGGTAGCACTCGCGTCCGTCCGCGGGGAACTGCGCGGTGTGGCCGGCGTCGACCAGCCGCCCCCACGCGAAGTCCGAGAGCGCGCACGAGGGCCAGATCTGATCGTCGTCGGCGCCCAGCAGCAGCACGGGCCCGTTGATGCGCTCCACCGGAATCACCGCCGCCTCGATCGCCATCGGCGACGCCGCGCGGAGCGCCTCGGTCCACAGGCGGCGCGACGAGACCTCGACCCCACCGTCGTCGAACACCCGCACCGTCGGCTGCGCGTTGGCCCACGGCACGAACGCGACGCCGGCGTCGCCGCGCGTCCACGACGGCTCGGTCCACAGCTCCCAGGCCGGCCACGACACGCCGCTGCCGACCACCGAGACGACCGCCGAGACGTCAGGCGACCCCGACGCCACCAGCAGCGCCGCCTCGGAGCCGCGCGAGACGCCGATCAGCGCGATGCGGTCGCGCCGGGCGCCCGGGTACTCCTTCGCGACCTCGATGGCCTCGCGGAAGTACTCGAGCGGCAGCCGGTCGAGCGACGGCGGCAGCACCTCGAGCCCCCAGTACGCGAGCGCGAGCACCAGGTAACCCTGCTCCACGAAGGTGCGCGCGACCTCGGAGGACACCAGCGTGCCGCCTTCGCTCCCGCCGATGGCGATCACGACGGGCCAGGGAGGGGCGGTCGATGGCAGGTAGAGATCGCCAAAGACGCCCCGCGCGCCGCGAATCGGGAGCACGTCGACCCCGCGAGAGAGCGCGCGCCGGGGCCAGTTCACCTCGAGGTACTCGGCGGCGCCCCAGTCGGCCAGCACGTTGACGTCTTGAACGAAGAGCCCGCCCTCTGACGAGTACACCGGGCCGTCGATGTCCACCCCGCTCCATGAACCACTCACGGGCGCGTCGCGGCCGGTGCTGACGGTGCCCTCGAAGTCGGCCCTGAAGACCGCGTACGCGAACCCGCCGACGGCCTGGCCGAAGATCATGTCGAGCGGGCGGCAGGGCGGCAGGCCCTCGACCACCACCTCGGCGCTCTCCCAGGCCAGAAACCCCGCGTCGGGCAGCCCGCCGTCGGCCACCAGGCGAATGGTGGGCGTGTAGTCACGGCGGGTGGGAATGCAGCGGGGGTCGCTCACCGCCCACTCGAAGGGGCCGGTGCCCTCGCCGCGCAGGCTCGACGCCGGGCCGCACGAGAGCACCAGCAACGCCACCGCAGTCAGTCCGCGCGCCCGCCGCATCGGCCGGGCAGGCTAGCCCGCTCCGTCGGGCCAGACCGGCCTCATTTCAGTCGCGCTGCCGCCCCAAAGCCCTCTGGTTGCCCCCTCAGGCGCTTTGTTGGTAGGGCCCTGAGCGCCCCATGGTCCTCAGCCTGCTGATCCTCGTTTCGCTGTCGGCGCCGCCTCCAGCCGAGAAGCCCATCAAGCCGCTCCCGTCGCTCGCCAAAGAGCCGAAGGTGGACGGCGTGCTCAAGGACCTGGCGCCGGCGCTCGAGATCAAGGTGCCCAGGCCCGGAAAAGACGGCACCGAGCTGGTGGCGAAGGCCGCCTTCTACAAAGACACCCTCTACCTCTCGGTTCAGCCGAAAGACGACGCCTTCAACGAGCACGATCAGCTCGAGGTGACGCTCTACTTCCCCGACTCGGGCACCACCTCGCGCGGCTTCACCTACCGCTACGGCAAAGACGGGCTGCGCCCGCCGTCAGAGGAGTCGGGCGCGCCGCCGTTCACTCAGGCGATGCTCAAGGCCGCGGTGAAGGACTCGGACAAGGGCCCCACCTTCGAGCTCGCCTTCCCGGCGCGCTCGCTGCCCCGCTTTCAGGCGTTCAAGCAGCTCGCCCTGTCGATCTGCTTCGAGTACCAGGACGTGGACGTCGCGGGCCAGGAGCCGGTGAAGACGCTCACCTGCCCCACCGGCGAGATGGTGGGCGGGCCCACGCGGCTGCCCGACGAGCTGCGAAAGAACGTCAAGCTGACCCCCACCGCCGACGTCGAGGGCATCGAGGCGCGGCCGACCGGGTGGGTCGGCTACTCGAAGCTCCACTACCCGACGTGGGTGTCGGGCGACGCCGACTTCACCCCCGAGTCGCTGGGCGAGCTGATCGCCTTCGACAACGCCATCGACCCCGAGTCGGTGGCGCTCCCCATTCCCCGCAAGCTGGTGCTCGGCGACAACCGGCCGCTCTTCACCATGCTGACCGGCAAGAACCCGTACTCGAAAGACACCTGCAACCCGTCGAACGAGCTGCGGCTGGCGATGTACGTGGTGAAGGGGCCCGTCGCGAGCCGGGTGCTGGAGTGGCCGGCGGCGACCTGTGGCCTCGGCCGCGCGATGCGCTTCGAGCTCGAGGCCGAGTCGGGCCAGCTGCTCATCGGCTACACCAACGGGCAGACCGCGCGCTTCGTGTGGTCGTCCGATCACTTCGAGCGCAGCGAGCTCGGCGCCCGCTGAAACGTTTCCCCTGCTGGAGTCCCCCGTGAAGAAGAAGAAGCCGTCGCCGAAGTCGCTCTACATGATGACGCTGGGGTGCCCGAAGAACCGGGTCGACTCCGAGGTCATGCTCGGCACGCTCAACCAGCGCGGGTACGAGCTGGTCGACGACGCGAAGGACGCCGAGGTCATCGTCATCAACACCTGCGCGTTCCTCAAGGCCGCCGAGAAGGAGTCGGTCGAGAACATCCTCGAGCTGGCCGAGCACAAGAAGACCGGCAAGTGCGAGACGCTGGTGGTCACCGGCTGCCTGGTGCAGCGCCACGGCGAGGGCCTGTCGAAGGACCTGCCCGAGGTCGACCACTTCCTGGGCACCAGCGCGTACGTGCAGATCGGCGACCTGCTGGCGGCCGAGGCGAGCCCGCGCGATCTCATTCCCGACCCCGACTACATCCACACCTCGTCGGTGCCGAAGGTGAACTCGATGCCCGGGTACACCGCGTACCTGAAGATCTCGGAGGGCTGCGACAACAAGTGCGCGTTCTGCATCATCCCCACCCTGCGCGGCCTGCAGCGCTCCCGGCCCATCGACGACATCGTGCGCGAGGCGAAGCAGCTGGCGGACGCCGGCGTGCAGGAGCTCAACCTCGTCGCGCAGGACCTGACCGCCTACGGCCACGATCTGCCGGGCAAGCCGAAGCTCCACGAGCTGTTGAAGGAGCTGGTGAAGGTGGACGTGAAGTGGATTCGGCTGCACTACGCCTACCCGCGCGTCTTCACCGACGAGCTGATCGAGGTGATGGCGACCGAGAAGAAGATCGCCAAGTACCTCGACATGCCGCTGCAGCACGCGTCCGACAAGCTGCTGAAGTCGATGAAGCGCGGCCGCGACTCGGCGTTCCTCAAGACGCTGCTGGCGAAGATCCGCACCCGGGTCGAGGGCCTCACCTTCCGCACCTCGCTCATCGTCGGCCTGCCCGGAGAGACCGAAGAGGACTTCGAAGCGCTCAAGGCCTTCGTCAAGGAGCTGCGGTTCGAGCGCCTGGGCGTCTTCCAGTACTCCGATGAAGAGGGCACCGCCGCGTTCGAGATGGAGAACAAGGTGCCGAAGAAGACCATCGAGCGCCGCTGGCGTGAGGTGATGGCCATTCAGAAGCGCATCAGCCGCGAGCAGAACAAGAAGCTGGTGGGCACCCGCCTCGAGGTGCTGGTCGAAGGCGTCAGCCCCGAGTCGGAGCACCTGCTGGTCGGCCGCCACGAGGGCCAAGCCCCCGAGATCGACGGGCAGGTCTTCATCAACGACGGCCTCGCCTACCCCGGAGAGCTGGTGACCGTCGAGGTGACCGAGGCCCACGACTACGATCTGGTCGCGAAGGTCGTCGAGCGCCCGAACCCGAAGCAGAAGAAGCACGACGCGCGGCAGACCGTGCCTGCGGCGGTGCGCGGCGGCGAGAAGATCATCAGCCCGCCCACCTGGCTCGCGCCTCGGTGAGCCAGCCGCCCCCTTTTCCCCACAGCATGGGGTGAACGTGGAATTGTCGCCCCCCTCACCGCCCCTATACTCGGTCGCGTGCGAGCCCTCACAGCGCTGGCGGTGCTCAGTGCGCTCGGGGCGGCCTGGCCGACGCGTGCTTCAGCGCAAGAGGCCGCGATCTCGACCACCCCGGTCGCCTCGGCGACGCCACGGCGCCCCCCCGAAGAGCTGTTCGAGCTCCGCCTCCGCTACGGCGTCGCCTGGCGCACCGGGAGTCAGACCGACGCCTCGGGCCCCGGGCTTGGCTACGACGGCCTGACCCCCAACGATCCCGGGCTCCACGCGTGGGTGTGGCCGCTGTTCGGTGGCCTGCTGGGCTTCACCGCGGGCGTCTCGCGAGAGGGCTTCGCGCTCTACGATCGCGCCACCAGCGCGCGGGTGACCGGCGGCGGCCTGGTGCGGGCGCAGGGCGCGGCGACGGCGCGCTTTCGGCTGGGGCCGGTGCGCCTCGAGCCCATCGTCGGCTACGCCCTCAACCAGGTGGCCGACTTCGGTGACTCCGCCGCCCCCGCGTTTCGAGCCGGCACCCGACACGGCCTGCTGCTGGCGGCGCGCGGGCTGCTCGACCTGGGCCCCGTCACCCTCGAGGGGCGCTTCGACTACCCGCTCGCGCTGGCCGCCAACGACGGCGCTGGCGCCCGCGCGACCTCCTCGGGGTACCAGGCTGGCGGCGGCGTGCGCGTGGCGCTCCTGCGGACCGGGACCGCCCTCTGGGGCTTGATGCTCGACGCCGCCTACTCCACCGATCGCCTCACCGGTGGAGTCGACGCCAGCCAGCAGCACGTTCGCGGCGGGCTCTCGGTGGACCTGCAGTGGAAGGAAGAGGAGCGCAGCGCGCCGGGCTTCGCGGCCGCGAAGGTGCGCGTGGTGCTCGACGCCGACGGCGCGCCGGCCCCCACGGCCACGGTGACGGTCGAGGGCGCTGCTGACGCGCTGGTGCTCGACGAGACCGGCGCCGCCCGCCTCGACCCGCTGACGCCCGGCCCCGTCACCGTGCGCGCGCGCCTGCCCGGCTACGACGACACGTCGGCCACCGCCACCGCGACGGCAGGTGACGAGGTCGCCCTGGAGTTGCGGCTCAGGAAGACGCCCCCCAAGCTCGGCAGCCTGGTGGTGACCGTCATCGACAAGGCGACCGGGGCCGCGCTCGCGGGCGCCCAGGTCGCGCTCAATGGCGTCACGGTGGCGACCAACGCGACCGGCCTCGCGCGCTTCGCCGACCTCTCGCCGGGTGCCATCACCATCGAGCTCTCGGCGGCCGGCTTCACTCCGCTGAGCGAGGCCGCCACCATCCTCCCTGGCGTCGAGGCGACCGTGAGCAGCGCCCTGGTGAGCGTCAAGCGCCGCGAGCCCGCGACGGTGAGCGGCTTCGTGCGCAGCGGCCGCGGCGGCGCGCCCGTCAAGGCCAACCTCTCCATTCCCCAGGCCAACCTCAAGGCGAAGGCCGACGACAAGGGGAGCTTCGCCTTCCGCCTGGCAGGGGGGACGTACACCGTGACGATCTCCGCCAGGGGCTTCACCACCCAGACCAAGCAGGTCACCGTGAAGGACGGCGACCAGGCCATCTTCAACGTGGACCTCCAGCCGAAGTGATTCGACCCGCGCGTCACCACCTGCTCCTGGCCGTCGCCCTCGTCACCGCGTGCTCGAGCGGGCGCGACGAGGCGCGGCCCCCGATGGCCGGAGCGCCCATCGTCGACGCGGGCCCACCGGCGCCGGCGCCGGCGGCGCTCTTGAAGTCGGCGACCGGCGCCGTGACGCTCTTCCGCGCGGGCCAGGCCGCGCCCGCCGCGCCGGGCCCCCTCTTCGACGGTGACGTGGTCGAGACGGGCGCAGGCAGCAACGCGGTGCTGCGCTTCACCGACGGGCGTGAGCTCGAGCTGGGGGAAGAGGGCCGCCTCGAGATCGGCCTCGAAGGCGACGGGCTGCTCCTCAACGTCGGCCAGGGCACCGTCGTCTCGCGCGTCGCCTCGGGCTCGGGCCCGTCGGTGCAGCTGAGCCTCGACACGCCGTATGGCCTGGTGCGGGTGGGCGCGGGCGGCGTCACGCTCGACGTCGGGCCCGAGGAAGCGGCGATCGACGTCATGACGGGCGAGGTGACGCTGGTGGGCCGCGAGGGGGGCCCGCTCTCGCTCGAGGCCGGCGCGGCGGGCACGCTGTCGAAGAAGGGCGCCAACCGCAGGCTCACCCTCGAGCCGCTCGCCATCATCATCTTCCACACCACGGGGCGCGTCGAGCTCAAGAAGAAGTCGGGCAAGGCGTTCACCGCGGTCAACGCGAAGAAGCCCCCGGCCCTGAGCGCGGGTGACAGCCTGCGGGTGACGAAGGGCAACGTCACCCTCAGCCCCACGGGGAGCGACGCGAAGGTGACGCTCGTCTCGGGCTCCGAGGTGGGCATCGGCGAGAGCCAGCGGTCCGGCGGCGCCGAGGAGCTCGCGCTCGAGCTCAAGAAGGGGCAGCTGCAGCTGGCGCTCCCCTTCGGGCAACGACGCACCCTGAAGGCCGGCGACGGCGTGACGCTCGAAGCGGCACAAGGCGGCCAGCTCACCGTGGTGAAGAGCCGCAACGGGCTCGAGCTCAACTCGGTGGTGGGCGACGTGGTGGTGGCGACCGAGGATGGACAGCGCGTCACCGTGAAGGGCGGGCAGACCGCGACCGTGACGAAGGCCGGCGTCGAGGCCCGTGACGTCGCCAGGCAGGCGCTGCAGCTCCCCTCGCGGCAGGGCCTGCGGCTGCTGCACCCGGGCGCCGAGCGGCTCGCGCTGGTGTGGCCCGGCGACGACGACAAGCCGTACCGGCTGATCCTCGCGGCCGACGCGGCCTTCGAGCGGCCCATCGTCGACGGCATCGTCCACCAGCCGTGGTTCAACACCCTGGCGCCGGCGCGGGGCGCGCTGCACTGGAAGGTGCTGGAGGGGGCGACCGAGATCGCCGGCGGGTCGGTCGCCATCACCGAAGAGCGCATCGGCGACGAGCTCGACGGCATCACCAACGAGGTGCCCGCCGGCCCCGAGAAGACGGTCATCTTCTTCCAGGACAAGCCCCCGGCCCTCACCTTCACCTGGAAGGCGCCTGACAAGCCGGTCGCCGAGTACCTGCTCAAGCTCTACCGGGCCGGCAAGCTCGACACCCCGCTCCAGGAGCGCCGCGTCTCGAAGACCTCGGCGCAGCTGCCGCACGGCTCGGTGCCCGAGGGCGCCTACCAGTGGGACGTGACGTGGCTCGACGCCGCCGGCACCCCCATCGGCACCGCGGGCAAGATGAACCAGCTGGTGCTCAACTACGACAACGCCGTGCGCGCGTTGATCATCAAGGCCCCTCGCAACGGCGACCCGGCCGCCGCGAAGGTGGCGGTCTCGGGCGTCGCGCCCATCGGCGTGAAGGTGGCCGTCAACGGGCAGCCCCTCACCCTCGACGCCAAGGCCCGCTTCTCGGCGCAGGTCGCGCCGCTGGCAGGCGCCCGCGTGGTGTTCCGCGTGGTGGTCAACGGCGTCGAGACGTACGTGGTGCGGTGGCTGGGCAAGGGAGGCGCGCGGTGACGGCCCCCGACTCGCGCGCCGCGCCGGGCCCCGTGCCGCTTCGGCGCTACGGCAAGTACTACCTGATCAGCAAGCTGGCCGAAGGCGGCATGGCCGAGATCTTCCTCGCCAAGCAGGTGGGCGTCGAGGGCTTCGAGAAGAACGTCGTCGTCAAGCGCATGCTGGCGCACCTCTCGACGGCCGGCGACTTCGTCGCGATGTTCCTCGACGAGGCGCGCCTGGCGTCGCGGCTCTCGCACCCCAACGTGGTGCAGGTGCTCGACCTCGGCTTCGAAGAGGGCTGCTACTTCATCGCGATGGAGTACCTGCCGGGAGAAGACTTCTCGACCATCATCCGCTCGGCGGCGAAGCAGCGCACCTGGGTGCCCCTCAACATCGCGCTCAAGGTGCTCGCCGACGCGGCGCTCGGGCTCCACTACGCGCACGAGTTCACCGACTCCAAGGGCCAGCCGCTGAACGTGGTGCACCGCGACGTCTCGCCCTCGAACATCTTCGTCACCTACTCGGGCCAGGTGAAGATGCTCGACTTCGGCATCGCCAAGGCCGAGTCGCGGGTCACCAACACCACCGCCGGGGTGGTGAAGGGCAAGTACCAGTACATGGCGCCGGAGCAGGCGCAGTCGAACCCGGTCGATCGCCGCGCCGACGTCTACTCGCTGGGCGTGTGCATGTACGAGGCGCTCTGCAACGCGCGCCCCTTCGCGCGAGACACCGACCTCGCCATTCTCAACGCGGTGCTGAAGAACGAGTACCGGCCGGCGCGGCAGCTGCGGCCCGACCTGCCGGTGGAGCTCGACCAGATCCTGACGAAGGCGCTGGCCCCCAGGGCAGACGACCGGTTCCAGACGGCCGGTGAGTTCGCCGCGGCGCTCGAGAACTACCTGCGCGCCTCCACCTCGATCACCAGCGGCGCGGCGCTGACGCAGTACATGACGAGCTTCTTCGGGGCCGAGCGGGTGGCGGCGAAGACGCGCATCGACTCCCTCGACGAGCTGAAGGCGACCGGCGCGACCCAGGCGGCGCTCGAGACCAAGGCCCCCTCGAACCCGTCGGGGCCCTCGGTGGTGGTGCCGCCCCCCCCAACGACGGCGTCGAAGCGAATCGACATCGCGGTAGAGAGCCCCACGAGCGCCATCGGCGCGCCGAAGTCGGTGGTGGCGCAGCGGCAGAAGAGCTCCGCCACCCTGGTGCTGGCGGTCGCGGTCGCGCTGCTGATCGGCGTCGGCGGGACCTTCGCCGTGCTCAGCCGCGGAGGCGGCGCGGGGCTCGAGCCGCAGCGGCCGACCGTCGAGCCACCGCCGGTGGTCGCGCCGCCGGTGGTCGCGCTGGCGGTCGACGCCGGGCGCGGCGACGAGGTGGAGGTGGACGCGGGCACCCCGGCCGCCGTGGTGGAAGCAGTCGACGCCGGCGCGCTGGTGGAGCCGGCGGTCAAGCGCCCTGTGGGGCGGGTGGTGCTCACCACCCCGATGATCTCGCAGGTCATCCGGCGCAACGCCGGGCCGGTGGTGCGCTGCTTCCAGGAGCACCGCGGCGATCTGCCGGGCCCTCAGGGGAAGATCGACGTCACCATCACCATCGACCGCGCCGGCAAGGTCGTGAAGGTCTCGTCGGCCGTCGACGGCGCCGCGGTGGGCGCGTGCCTTTCGACCCGCCTCAAGCAGCTCAAGTTCCCCGCGCACGTCGACGAGTCGGTCACCATCACGCTGCCGCTCACCTTCAAGACGCAGTGAGCTACTCGGCCTCTTCGTAGAGCTGCCCGTGCTGGGCGATGGCGCCGGGCGAGAGCGACCAGTGGCCCTCGGGCACCAGGTACAGCACCCGGCGCCCCGCCGGTCCCGGCCCGGCGCCGACGATGAAGAACTTCCGGTCGAAGCGCTCGCCGTCGAGCACCAGCAGATCGTGCTCCAGCTTCCAGGTGCCGGTGTCGCGGTCGCCGCCGAAGGTGGTGCTGCCGAGCTGGGTGTTGGCGCCGCTGTACTCGTAGCGGAAGCTGTGGTCGGCCCCGAAGGTGTAGCCGATGGTGTACGAGACCGCGCTGAAGGTGGTGCTGCCGGTGAGCACGTGCACGTACTGCATGCTGGCGCCCGAGCCGTGCCTCCACGCGCCCACCACCTCGGCCTCGTCGACGAGCCGCCGTCCCACGGGGCTCCCCTCGACGCCCTTGATGAACTCCTCGACGGCGGGCTGGGACTGATCGAACGAGTACTGGGCGACGATCGCGGCGCCGACCGACTTGTCGAAGAACTCCTGCAACACCACGAAGGGCTCGAGCCGCTCGTCGGCCTCGACGAGGTAGAGGCTCACCAGCGAGGGGTGATCGTTCTGCGCCGCGGTGAGCTGCGCCGAGGTGAAGTACGCGCGCGCGCCGTTGTTGACGAAGCGCCGCAGGGGCAGCACCTGCGTGGGCGCGCCCGGCCAGTCGCGGACGATCGCCGCGTTCCATTGCTGCGTGAGCGCGGCGACCGGGCCCGCTTCGGCGCTCACCGACGGCAGCTTGATGACGTCGACGGTGTGGCGCGCGGAGCCCTCGGCCTTCTCGAAGCGCCACCGGCCCTCGGCGACGAGCGCGAACGAGGCCGGCACCTGCAGGGCGAAGCCTCCCGCGGCGCCCGGCTGCTCGGCGGCCGACACCTCTCCCGGCCCCGTCGAGTCCGAGGCGCCCGCGACGAGGCCGAGCCCGGCGAGCGCGACGGCGGCGGCGCCGCACACCGCGCAGAGCCCGCCCGCCCCCAGCAGCACCCACAACCACGTCTGGTTCGATCGTCGCGCCGGGGTGGGCTGCATCGGGGTCACCCCACCCGCTCGGCGTAGGTCATCACCAGGAAGACCCGGGCCTCGGTGCTGCCGGGGTTGCGGTAGGTGTGGCGCTTGTCGGCCTCGAACAGAATCGCGTCGCCGGCCACCAGCGCGAACTTCTCGCCGGCCACCTCGAGCTCGAGCTGCCCCTTCGAGACGACCAGGTTCTCGAGGGTGCCCGGCGCGTGCGGGTCAGCGGCCTCGACGCCCTTCGGCGCGATGACCAGCTCGTAGAACTCGACCCGCCGGGGCTCATCGAAGGGGAACAGCGCGCGCGACGAGAACGAGCCGTCGTGCGAGGTGAGGCGCTTGGCGTCTTTCTCGCGCAGCACCTTCACCGACGCCTGCTGGGTGCTGCTGATGAGCGCCGAGAAGGGCACCTCGAGCGCGTGGGCGATCTTCCACAGCACGTTGATGGTGGGCGCCGACTGGCCCAGCTCGACCTGCCCCAGCATCGCCCGGCTCACCCCCGAGGCCTGCGCCAGGCGCTCCAGCGACAGCCCGCGCTCGGTGCGCAGGCGGCGCAGGTTCTTACCGACGACGGGCGCGAGATCGGCGCTGGTCTCGCTGGGCGCGACCTCGGCGTTGCGGGGCGGCTTCTTGCTGGCCATCGGGCCTCCTGGGTCATCCGTTCGAGCGGAGGGATGGCGCGAAGCCCCCACCCGGTCAAGGCGGAAGAAAGGCGAAGGCGCCGCGACGAGCGCCTCTCGAGAGGCCTTCGCCGCGACGCCTTCGTGCAGCGCGCGCTCGGAGGGGAAGCCGCGCGCGCCGCGGACGACGTGTCTCTTAGAACTGGTGGGCTTCGGTCGAGTCGCCCAGCGCCGTGGTCGACGACAGGCCGCCCGAGATCACCTCGGCCACCTGGTCGAAGTAGCCGGTGCCGACCTCACGCTGGTGCCGGGTCGCCGTGTAGCCGTGCTTCTCGGCGCCGAACTCGGCCTGCTGCATGGTGCTGTACGCCGCCATGCCCGAGTCGCGGTACTGCGAGGCCAGCTCGAACATCGAGAAGTTGAGGGCGTGGAAGCCGGCGAGCGTGACGAACTGGAACTTGTAGCCCATGGCGCCGAGCTCACGCTGGAACTTCGCGATGGTGGCGTCGTCGAGGTTCTTCTTCCAGTTGAACGAGGGCGAGCAGTTGTAGGCCAGCATCTTGTTGGGGAACTTCGAGCGAATGGCCTCGGAGAACCGCCTGGCCTGCGCGAGGTCGGGCGTGCTGGTCTCGCACCACACCAGGTCGGCGTACTCGGCGTAGGCCAGGCCGCGCGCGATGGCGAAGTCGTCGCCGTTGCCCTTGAGGCGGTAGAAGCCCTCGGGGGTGCGCTCCTTCGAGGCGATGAAGGGCACGTCGCGCTCGTCGATGTCCGAGGTGATGAGCTTCGCCGACTGAGCGTCGGTGCGCGCGACCAGCAGCGTGGGCACGTCGAGCACGTCGGCCGCCAGGCGCGCCGCCACCAGCGAGCGGATGAACTGGTTGGTCGGCACCAGCACCTTGCCGCCCATGTGGCCGCACTTCTTCTCGCTGGCGAGCTGGTCTTCGAAGTGAACGCCCGCGGCGCCGGCCTCGATCATCGACTTCATCAGCTCGAAGGCGTTGAGGGGGCCGCCGAAGCCGGCCTCGGCGTCGGCGATCATCGGCGCGAACCAGTTGCGCTCGTGCCGGCCCTCGGCGTGATCGATCTGATCGGCGCGGCGCAGCGAGGCGTTGATGCGCTTGACGAGGCTGGGCACCGAGTCGACCGGGTAGAGCGACTGGTCGGGGTACATCTGGCCCGAGGTGTTGGCGTCGGCGGCGACCTGCCAGCCCGAGATGTAGAGGGCCTCGAGGCCCGCGCGCACCATCTGCACCGCCTGGCCGCCTGAGAGGGCGCCGAGCGTGGGGACGTACTCACGGCTGTTGAGGAGCTCCCACAGCCGCATCGCGCCGTGGCGGGCCAGCGTGTATTCGATCTTCATCGAGCCGCGGAGCTTCTCGACGTCGGCCTTCGTGTACGGGCGCTTGATGCCGTCAAAGCGGCGCGCGTGCAGATCGGCGGTCGTCATTCCGGGCATGGCGGGGGCAGTCATGGGTGGGGCTCCTTCAGGCAAAGGGGGGAATTACGCAGGGGGTTCGAGACGACGGTGGACGATCAGGATTCGGCGGTGACGAGGCGCTGGTACGCCGGCAGCGTCAGGAACGGCGTGAACCGCTCGGCGGTGGACAGCGCGCGGAAGAGCGTGCGGGCCTCGCTGAAGTGGCCGCCGCTGAAGGCCTGCAGCTCCTCGTTCATCACCTGGTCGAGGCGCTCGGGGGTGAGGAGCCCGTGGCGCACCAGCTGCCAGACCTGCGCGCGTGAGATCTCGGCCGTCGCCGCGTCTTCCATCAGGTTGTAGAGCGGCACGCAGCCCTGCCCGCCGAGCCACGACTCGAGGTAGCGCACGCCGACGCGCACGTTGTGGCGCAGGCCCTCTTCGGTGCGGCTGCCCTCGGGGACGCGGAGCAGATCTTCCCGGGTCACCACCACGTCGTCGCGGGTGCGGCTGATCTGGTTGGGCGTCTTGAGGTGTTGATCGAAGACGTCCTTCGCGAGCGCCACCAGCGCGGGGTGCGCGACCCAGGTGCCGTCGTGGCCTTCGGTGACCTCGCGCACCTTGTCGGCGCGCACCCGGGCGAGCGCGGCCTCGTTCGCGGCGGGGTCGTCTTTGATGGGGATCTGCGCCGCCATGCCGCCCATCGCGTGCGCGCCGCGGCGGTGGCAGATCTGAATCAGCTTCTGCGAGTAGGCGCGCAGGAAGCCCTTGTCCATCGTGAGCTGGGCGCGATCGGGCAGCAGCAGGTCGGGCTGGCTCTTGATGAAGCTGAACATGTAATCCCAGCGGCCGCAGTTGAGGCCCGCCGAGTGCTCGCGCAGCTCGTAGAGGATCTCGTCCATCTCGAACGCAGCCGGGAGCGTCTCGATGAGGCAGGTGGCCTTGATGCTGCCGCGCTTGATGCCGAGCTGGTCCTGGGCGAAGCAGAACACGTCGTTCCACAGGCGCGCCTCGAGGTGGCTCTCGAGCTTGGGCAGGTAGAAGAACGGGCCGACGCCGCGAGCGAGCTGCTCCTTGGCGTTGTGGAAGAAGAAGAGGCCGAAGTCGAAGAGCGCGCCCGACATGGGCTTGCCGTCGACCAACACGTGGGCCTCGTCGAGGTGCCACCCGCGCGGCCGCACGAAGAGCTGCGCGATCTTCTCGTTGAGCTTGTACGGCTTGCCCTCGGGCGAGGTGTACGTGAGCGTGCGGCGCACCGCGCCGAACAGCGCCTCCTGGCCCACCACGACGTTCTCCCAGGCCGGGGCCAGGGAGTCTTCGAAGTCGGCCATGAAGACGTTGGCGCCCGAGTTGAGGGCGTTGATGATCATCTTCGGCTCCACCGGCCCGGTGATCTCGACCCGGCGGTCGAGCAGACACTCAGGAACAGGACTGATTCGCCAGTCGCCCGAGCGCACCGAGGCGGTCTCGGGCAGGAAGTCGAAGTGCTTCGGGGCAAGGCGTCGCTCCAGCAGCTCGCGGCGACGCGCGCCGAACCGGCGCTCCAGCTCGCAGACAAACGCCAGTGACTCAGGGGTGAGCACCGACGAGGGTCGGGAGTTCGTGAGGGTGACTCCGTTGACAGCTTTCATACGACCTCCCAGTGAATTGGTGAACGGAAGGCGCCGGAAGACCAGACGCGAAGACCCTTAATAAGTACAGCAGCTTCAGCCGAATGACAAGGCGCGTCACGAGAAAATCCGGAGCGTTCCTGTAAACCTGAAAAGTTAATGCCGCACCGCAAGGTAAACCGGGCGTTTGACAGATTAACGCCAATCCAGTCCGCTGGATGTGCTCCTTGTTAATAGCGAAGTGCGAAGGGCGAAGGCGCCTGCGGCGGCGTCGAGGCGCGACGCTGATCGCGCCCGCTCAGGAGCCGGCATGCTGCGAACCAGGCCCGTCGCTGCTGGCCCACGGCGCCGAGGGCATCGGGCTGTACCGCAACGAGTTCCTCTTCCTCGGCGCTTTCGCGCCGGGCCCTACGGAACGCGGAGCGCCGAGACGACCTCGGTGCTCCAGTCCGGCAGGTTCGAGTCCACCAGGTAGCTCGACGGCTTCGTCACCCGCACCCGGTACACGCCCGG
>JACSRE010000227.1 GCA_014879945.1 Myxococcus sp. | reverse complement strand
AGCCAGCTGAACCTGGCTCACGCTCCGCTGGTCAAGCGCTCAGCCGACGGTGATCGTCGAACGGGTACCATGGAAGCGTGGCTCGCGACGCACGCGGCGGTGATGACGCCGTTGATGACGGCCGGCGTGACGTCGATGACGCGCGGCCTGTCGTGGGCGGAAGCGGTCGGCGTGGTGGACGCGTGGCGCAGCGGCTTCGCGCAGGTGCGACACCGCGGGCTCGAGGTGACTCCGTCGTCGGTTGCAGCGCTCGCGTCGACGCCGAGGTGGTTGCTGGGCGCGGCACTGTGGCTTGCCTCTCGCGTTGGTGCGCTGCGGCCGCTCGGAGAGAACGGCACCGAAGAGCCTGCGTTCCTCCGCGCGGCGATGGCTCGGCCCTCCCTCCCTCGGGACTTCAGGGGCTGAACGCCTCGGTGATGGTGCTGATCGACTCGAACTCGGCGGGTTGGAAGAGTGTATTCAGCGGGTCGAATGCTCCCGCTTGCGCGGAGATGACCGCCACGTAACTGCGACCCGTCATGAGCGTGAACGGAGGCACCGTGAACGTGCGCTTCGTCGTGACGAAGGAGCGCGAGAAGTTCCGATCGACGAGATCGAGAATCGTGACGAGGTACCGCGTCGCTGTCCCACGAGCAGGCGCGTCCCACGAGAGCCTGGGGGTCACGCCAACGCCTGTACGGTATTGGGTTGTTGGCTGGCCCTCGATCGTGATCTCGCGGGGAACGCCCAGCGTTGTCGCGAGGTCGATGGTGTCAGTGACTGGCAGGTTGCGTTCGTAGAAGAGAGGAAACGTGTCGGAGCGGCCCGCCGCAGTCACGCTGACGTCGAACCGGGTCACGAGAGAGGCCACGAGTTCGTCTCTTGACCTGAGATCGGCCCATTGGACGCGCCCACGAAGCGCGGGCTGAGTGCCTGGGATGTTCTCAGCAAGCACCAGGGGCAAGCCTGCCTGAAGCCCGCGATAGCCAGACGTGACGACCCCGACCTCCCTCAGACCCCGTCGCTGCGTAATCGCGAAAGTCGAAGTCCCAGGAGACTGCGACGGTCTGCCCTCCCGCAGCGCTGCAACGGTGCCCGGGAAGTCGAGGTGCACCTCCGCGCCTGCCACGACAGGCTCGGTGAGATTGACCGAGAAGCTGATGTCTGAGCCCAGGGTGAGGTCGGGAGGACTCACGGTGCCGCCAGCGGTCGCGGTTTGATACGTGAGCGTGCCTGTCGTCCGGGGCCGAAACGACGTCACCGAAAACGTATCGCCTGCAGACCCGAAAAACAGAGGGTGACGCCCTGTGTGCCAATCAAAGATAAGCCGATAGCCCGTTGTGCCGGTCGGGAGTTGGCTTCGGTCGATGATGACGAACGGCGTCTCGAGCGATGAATAGACCACCAGATCGCCCGGGGCCCACGGCGGCAGATTGAGAACGGAAACGCGCGCGACCGTGGGCACGTTCGGTTGCGGCAACTCGGCCGTCGGGCGGCCCTGCACGGTCCACGAGAAGTCGAAGTGGCTCGCCGCCGAGACGAGGCCCTGGGTGGTGGGGAAGATGACGATCGCCTCGCCGGCCGGAACAGCGGGAATGAGGTACCCGCCGTCCTCGAGCAGGCGGCCCTGGGAGTTGCCCCACCCGCCATCTCGCCACTGCCATTGGGCGCGGACGTCAGCGAGTCGAGGCACGAGGAACGGGTAGGACCGGCCGCCGTCCTGTTTCGCCTGGCTGTGGAGGAACGCGACGATCTCGATGTCACGCGGAGGGCCGTCGACCCCTGCGTCGATGGTCGTTCCCGAGTCCGGAGCCAGCTGACCAGCGTCTCGGGTGATCGAAACGAGTCCGTCAGTGATGCCAGAGCCAGCGGTGCCGCATCCGACAGCCAGCAGCACCAGTGAGAGCAGACGAGTCTTCACGAAATCCCCCATCGAACGTTCATGAGTGCGGGACTGCGTTTGGTCCCGGGAAGGCGAACGGCAGCCCTGCTGCTGTCGCCCGCTCTTTCCGTTCAGTTCGTAGCGGCTCTTTGCGTCGCGCGTGCTCGGCGAGTGGTTCCCTCATACAGGCGACCGCCCCGGCACCGGCTTTGAATCGGCGTCAAGCTCTTCAACGTCTATTTCACAGCTTCCAGACAAGAGTGCGGTCGATGCCTCTGTCGGCTTCCCCTGACCTGTGGCCTTCCACGCCACGCCGGGGTCAAGGTTCAGCACAGCGGTCGCGCTCTCTACGGACCAGTGCAGGGTGCCCCCGTCGTACAGAACCGCCCCGCCCCCCTGCAGCCAGTCGTGACCGAGTCGCACAATCTCTATCTTCGAAAAACGAACGCTGATCCGGGCCCAGCGTTCGGTCGCCCCATTCGTCTTGACCGCCCTCAAGACCACTCTTGCACTCATCTCAGCGCGGCGGACATCCAGCTCAATGGAAAGCACTTCGACAACAGCGTCATATCCGTTCTGATATTCTTCCAATATATCAATCATCTCGCAGCTCCGCGGGTGCCTTCGTTGAGTTGCTACTTGCGGGGCACGGGTTTGATCCATCCCGGCAGCATGGGCAGCCCTGGACTTCCTGGGGCATAGTGAGGCGCTCCAGGACCGTGTCCCGCTCCGGGCTCGCCGGGCGGGTAGATATGACCGTGGCCGGGCTGCCCGTGGTCGAAATCCGTGTCGGCAATCGCGTTTCCATTTTCATCGTAGCGTCTAATCCTGACAGCATCGCCTCCGGGGGTAATCTGAACCACATCAGTTCCCGGCGGGCCTCGGGTTCCCGGCCGTTGCCGAGTTATCTCTCTGGGACGCTCGTCGGGCTTTTGGGGCGTGCCACCCTCGTTCTCCCACACATCCTCAGGGTCAGCCTCCTGTGCCTGCACGCCTGGCTCCGAAGCTGGGTGGTCGGGCTTCGGCTTTTCTGGTGACGCCGCCTGCGGTCCGGGGGTCCCTGCCGGCTCGGGCGTCATTTGTCCCTCGATGGCATTCAGGACAGGTGGGCCCACCACCTCCGCAACATCGATGATGATGATGGCGACCCCAACGGCCCCCAGAGTTCGGGCCGCAGCCCTGACTCCGAGTCGGGGACCCGCCTTTTTCACGAGTTGCTCGACAGCCTTCTCCGTCTCGCCGGCAGCCTGAACACCTCGATTGAAGCCTCCAGGTGGCTTGGGCTGGTTCTTTGGAAAGCGTCCCCATTCCCCCGACGGCGGCGGCTCTGGCGGCCCAGGCGGGCCGCCCTTCGGCCCGGTGGCGCCAGTTCCCACGGAGATTCCGGCTGCCACCTGACTGGTGTTCACAAGCGGCTTCGGTTCCTTTGGAGCGTTCGGGTCGGTCAGGTCGACCCCTACTCCATAGGTGCCATCCGCGTCTGGATAGTAGTCGCTTGCTGCTCCAACCGACTTCAGCCCAAACGGGTCGACGAAGTTGACGCTGTCGAACCGGTTGAACGCATACAAGTTCACCGAGTCGACTTCACCCAGCGGGTCATGCGTCAACCACTGCCCGGCCTCGACCGAGTACCACCGGTTCCTGAAATACAACAACCCATGCGCAGGGCTCTTGTACGCCCCGTGGAATCCG
>JACSRE010000434.1 GCA_014879945.1 Myxococcus sp. | reverse complement strand
CAGACACCTGCGCCGGCGCGCCCACCGCGGTCGCCTGCGGCCCCAAGGCGTTCGACGTCAGCGTCAACCTGTCGGGGCAGGCCACCAACGTGCAGGCCGCGTGCGCCGCGCCCGACGCCGGCGGCGGCGACGTCGTCTTCAACGTGCTGCTGGGCGTCGCCTCTGACGTCAGGGTGAGCGTCTCGCCGGGGCCTCAGGGCGCGCAGCCGGTCGCCGCCCTGCGCACCACCTGCAGCGCCGACGTCGACCTCGCCTGCGTGGACAGCGGCGGCCTCATCGGCACCTTCCGCGCGCGCCGCCTCCAGCCCGGGCCGTACACCGTAGTGCTGCAGGGCTACGACCGCTCGGGCGCCGGGCCCACGCTCGCGAAGGTCGAGGTGCTGCCCCCCACCGGCTCCACCAACGAGACGTGCCTGCAGGCGCAGCTGCTCGCGCTCGACGGCGGCACCACGCGCGTCGACCTCATCGACGCCGACGACGACGTGCAGCTCTCGTGCAACCCCGTCGCGCGCAGCCCCGACCTCTTCTACCGGTTCTCGCTCCCCCAGGCCGCCGACGTCGTCGTCACCGCGCTCGGCACCGCGGCCCAGGTGCCGGTGATGGCCCTGTGGAGCGGCAGCTGCCGCCCGGCGCCGGTGCAGGTGGCGTGCACCACCGCGACGAGCGCGTCGGGCCGGTTGGTCGCGCGCCGCCTCAACGCCGGCGACTACACCCTGGTGGTCGAGACGCCCGGCCCCGTCTCGATGGGGCGCCTGGAGCTGACGGCCACGGTGAGCGCCGCCTCGGTGCCGCCCAGCAACGACACCTGCGCCCTGCCCCGCGACCTCGTCTTCCCGGCCGGCCAGAGCGAGGCCAGCGCGTCGGTCGACACCAGCCTCGGCACCGACGACACCTCGGGCACCTGCGGCGGCGCGGGCAGCCCCGACCAGGTCTTCCGCCTCACCGTGCCCACCACCGCCGCCTACACCTTCACCGCTACGCCCGAGGCGGGCGCCGGCGGCGCCCCCGTGCTGGCGCTGCGCAAGGCCAGCTGCGCGGCGATGGCCGAGGAGCGCTGCGCGGCGGCGCCCGGCCTCGACCAGCCGGCCACCTTCACCGCCACCCTCGCGCCCGACACCTATTACCTGTGGCTCGACGCGACCCAGGCCGCCACCGCGGGCCGGGTGACGCTCACCGTTCGCCGCTGACGCCAGGGAGCCACGCGGTCGCATGAACGTCGCGCTCGCCAGACGCTCCGAGCTCCTCGACGGCCGCGAGCCGTACGCCGAGGTGCTGCTGGGCCCCAACCGCGCGGCCCTGCTGCGCGACGGGTTCCAGGCGTACCCGGCCATGCTGGCGGCCATCGCGGCGGCGCAGCACACCATCTGCCTCGAGACGTACATCCTCCGCGACGACACCACCGGGCGCCGCTTCCTCGACGCGCTCGCCGAGCGGGCCCGCGCCGGCGTCGAGGTGCTGCTGCTCTTCGACAGCTGGGGCTCGAGCGTGTCGAGCGACTCCCTGGCGGCCCTGCGCGACGCCGGGGTGAAGGTGCACGCCTTTGAGCCGCTGCGCTTCAGCCTGGGCCTCAAGCGCATCGTGGCGAAGCTGCTGCGGCGAAACCACCGCAAGTCCCTCGTGGTTGACGGCGAGGTGGGGTTCCTGGGCGGCCTCAACATCAGCGACGAGTACTCGGCGGTCGCCGACGGCGGCGAAGGCTGGCGCGACACCCACCTGCGCATCGAGGGCCCGGGCGCCCTGCAGCTCGAGGCGCTCTTCCTCAAGACGTGGCGAAAGCAGAAGGGCCTCGCGCCCGACGAGGCCCGCTTCGCGCGGCCGCGGCCGGCCGTCTGCGCGGCGCTCACCATCGTGGGCAACGACTTCGCCCTCGACAAGAAGGCCATTCGCAAGGCCTACGTCGACGCCATCAGCCGGGCCAGGCAGCGCATCTTCCTCACGCACGCGTACTTCCTGCCGCCGGGGAAGCTGCTCAAGACGCTCCACAAGGCGGTGCGCCGGGGCGTGCGGGTGGCCGTCATCGTGGCCGCCAGCACCGACGTGCAGCTGGTGCTGTGGGGCGCGCGCGGGCTGTACCCGAAGCTCTTGAAGAACGGCGTCGAGGTGTACGAGTGGCAGGGCCGGGTGCTGCACGCCAAGACGGCCGTCATCGACGGCACCTGGAGCACCGTGGGCAGCGCCAACCTCGACGCGCTCTCGCTGCGGCAGAACCTCGAGGTGAACGCGGTGGTGGTCGACGCCACCTTCGGGCGCGCCATGGAGCAGCTGTTCCTCGAGGACCTCGCCCACTGCCAGCGGGTGACGCTCGCCTCGGTGCGCGAGTACGGCTGGTTCACCCGCCTGCTCTCGTGGTTCGCGTTTCAGCTGCGCCACTGGCTGTAGGCGTCGTCAGGGCGTGAGGCGGGCGCGGGAGCGCAGCAGCAGCCACATCACCGCGCCGACGCCGAGCCCGATGGCGTAGATCGTCACCACCACCGAGCCCGCGTAGATGAGCCGCACGTGGGTCTCGTGCAGCCCGCCCGACGCGTAGGCCTCGCGCAGGGCGTCGAGCAGGCCCACGGTGCGCAAGATGCCCGCGGGGAAGGCCTCCATCGACCACGAGAGCTGCTCGGCCCACCGGGGGTTCCAGGCGCGCCGCACCAGCTCGACCAGCGCGCCCACCAGCAGGTAGCCCGCCGAGAGGATGGTCGCGTTCGCGAAGCTGACGCGGAACACGGGGACCGGGGAGCTGGGCCCCGGCGCGGGCGACGGCGACTCGTTCACTTGAGCTGCTTCTTCAGGGCAGCCACCGTCTTCTTCACCCGCGCCAGCTCGGCGTCGTTCTGCGAGAGCGTCAGCACCGCCTCGTACTCGGGCAGCGCCCTGGCCGGGCCCTCGCCCCCGGAGCGGAGCAGCGCGTCGGCGTGGGCCAGCCGCGCCGCGGCCCAGGACTGGTCGTACTCGGCCGCCTTGCCGTAGGCCTCGAGCGCCCTGGCCTCGTTCTTCTGCTTGCGCGACACCTCACCGAGGGCGAACCACGCCGGCGCCGAGAACGGGGCGGTGCGGGTGGCGCTCTCGGCCAGCTCGTGGGCGCGCTTGAGGTCGCGCTCCTCGAGCAGCACGCGGGCGAGGGTGGCGTCCACCAGGGCGCGGTCCCACACGGCGAAGGCCTGCTTCTGCAGGGCCAGCAGCTCTTCCTTCGGGGTGGGCCGGCCGCCCTTCGCCGAGGGCTTCGCGAAGTGGGGGCCCACCACGCCGCAGAGCACCCGGGCGTTCTCGCGGCGCGCGGCCTCATAGGCCTTGCTGGCCGTGTCGGCGTTGCCCTGGCGCACGAAGGCGTTGCCGATCTCACAGAACGTCTCGGCGTCTTTGGGGTTGAGCTTGTTGGCCCGCTCGAGCGAGGCGAAGGCGTTTCGTGCGTCACCGCGCGCGAACAGCACCTGCGCCTTGACGCGGAAGGCCTGCACGTCGGCGTTGTCCTTCACGCCCCTGGCGACCGCGGCCTCGGCGTCCTTGAAGCGGCCGGTGTGCAGGTAGACGAAGGCGGCGTCGGCCCAGGCCTCGTCGCTGGTGGGGTTGTCGGCCGTCCACGCG
>JACSRE010000253.1 GCA_014879945.1 Myxococcus sp. | reverse complement strand
CTTCTTCGTGCACCAGCGCCCCCGGCCTCTGTGTCGTCGCGGCCGTCCTCGCCCTTCGGCGGCGGCGCTGGCGACGCGGCTGATGACCAGGCGCCCTGCCCCTTCACTGGAGAGCACCAGAGGGTGCGACCTGGCTCAAGAAACGGAGAGGAAAGACGGCCCCGGTTGGAATTGGGCGGAGATTCGAACGGCCAATTCGGCATCGTCCACCAGCACGCCGACTTCGATGTTTCGGCTTTGCCCGCGGTTGGTGAAGTTGGCGGACGTCACGAAGCACCAGCGCTGATCGACGACGACGCACTTGGCGTGGAGGCTGGCGAAGACCCCGGCCGGTGGCTGGAAGACGAACACCTCGGGGAGCGGGGGCCCGAAGGGCCAGGCGGAGGTCTGGAAGGCCGCGGCGGCCGTAGCGTCGACGAAGAGGCGCACCTCGACGCCGCGCTTTCTGGCCTCCCACAAAGGCCGAAGCACCTGGTCGGCGTGATCGAAGGCGAACCCGGCGAGCAGCACCTGATTGCGCGCCCGCTCGAAGAGTTCAGTCAGCACGACCGCGGTGTCCCGGGCTGAGCTGGCGCGTTGATCCGGGCCCGTCCACACCAGCTCGGCGGGCCTCGGGGCCGCCGCGCGCTCGGCCAGCACCGCCGCCACGACGGTGATGAGCGCCGCCCGATCCAGGTGCGCGAGGCCCGAGAGCGAAGCCGGCAACCCCTCGAGCTGAAGGGAGAACGAGGAGAGCGGCCAGGTGAGCCGGCCGCTCGTAAGTCCATCGAACAGCGCCCGGAGCCCGTTGGTGCTGACGGCGCGCAGCGTCACCATGGTCGCGGCAGGAGCGCCAACGCCTCGTACCCGAGCGTCGGTACGACGAGGCTTCGATCGAGGTACTGGTTGAACCGCTCGCAGGACGACTCCGGCACGAACAGACAGCCGTGGCAGGCCGCGCCTTCGAGGTGGCGGTCATCGAGCCCATGCGGCACGTGGTGCGCACAGACGGGGTCGTTCGAGCACAGCCGCGCAGACTCCCAGGCTGAGCGCAAGTGTTGCCCAAGCCGCCGGCCCTCTTCGACGAGCCCACCGAGGGTGCCTTCGCTGCCCGTGGTGCCTGTCATGAGCAGAATCCCGGCCATCGGGACCTCGGCTTCGTGGGGCGCGCAGTACAGGCGCTCCGAGATCGCGCTCGCCGGGTAGCCGCACTCGAGCGCGAGCTGATTCATGAGCAGATGAGACAGGGTGTGCAGCGCGAAGAAGCGGAGGCCCGGAAACGCATAGGTGGCCTTCGTGAGCTCCCGCCACCGCGTCCAGCCCTGGAAGAGCTGCTCACGTCGTTCAGCGAGCGCCGGCGAGGTCTCCCAGGCGTGGAGGCGCTCTTCGTCCAGCGCCACCAGCAGCCCTTCGCCCTGGATCTCCGTCACCGGGACCCAGTCCTGCTGGAGCGTGAGGGGCGCCAGCTCGACGTTGAGGTCGTAGCGGCCCTGGAGATCGGGTGAGCGCGCGTCGATTCGGGTGAAGCCGATCTGCGCCTGGACGACCCGCAGCTTGCGACCGAGGACGACGTGCTTCACCAGCGGCGGCAGCCCTGGAACCGAGGGCGCACGACGGGCCCAGAAGAACTCCCCCTTGTGTGCGGGCAGCTCGCCCGGCCGCTCCACCGGCTGGGCCATGAACTGGAGCCACTCGGCGGTGCGGAGCTCGGGCGCCTTCTCGACCGTCGCTTCTCGCTCGGCCGTGATCGCCTCGAGCACCGCCGCGTCGCTCGCGTTCCCCAGCGCCTGCTGGACCTTGGGGATCTGCCGGAAGATCGGCAGCGCCTCGGCGGTGGCGACCTTCAGGGTGTCCCACTGGCTGCGCACGGCCTGACGCAGCGAGGGTGGCTGAGGGATGCTGATGACGCTGGTGCACTGCGAGAAGTAGCCGTTGCTCGCGGTGCGGACGAGGAAGCGTTGGTTCTCCGTGCAGGGCTCCTTCCCCTCGTGGCCGAGCCACGGGCGCTCACCGCTGCACCGGTCCTGGCGGTCCTTCACGGTGAGCTCGATGAGCTTGCGTCGTTTGCCGCAGCCGCCGCAGGCCACCTCGATCTCGCTGAAGTCGCCGCTGGCGCCCTCGTCGAGCCGGAGCTGCGGGGCGTTGCAGACCTGTCGTTCGTGTGCCCACCAGGTCCACTCGAGGTCGGCGAGGTGCCCGCGCGGGCAGGCCACCACGAAGCGCACGGGTACGCAGCGCTCGGCCTTGCCCGACGCCCCCGCGCAGCGATGGCGATGCTCAGTCCCCACGCGGTCGAGGCCGTTGGCCCGAACGAGCGCCCGGCACGCAGGGTTCTGACAGACGAACCAGCGCGGGAACTCCAGCACCTGGATGCCGTTGGCTGGCGAGGGCTGGCGCTCGTCGGCCGAAGGCGGCTTGCGAAACGGTGCCTCGCGGCTGAGCGGCCACTTCCGTTCCTGGAAGTACCACTGCACGGCCTCGAGCAGCCGGGGCTCATCGACCTGGTTCTCGGTGCCCTTGAAGCCCCAGAAGTCGAGCCCACCGATCAGCACCGCGTCGTGCACCAGGTCCACCATCGCGCCGGGGCCGAAGGTGGACACCACCTGGCTGCGCCGTAGCCTGCCGTCTGGGGGCTTGAGCTGCACCGCCCCGGGTCTCCTACGCGTCGCCATTCACCGTCTCCGTTTCAGCGGCTTTCACGGCTTCGAGCTCGGGCTCGGCGCGCTTCGGCTGCTTGTAGCCGCCGAGCGGCTGCCGCGTGAGCCACAGGTGCACCGAGGGCTCCACGTCGCGCATGGAGGTCGGCGCGACGAAGCGGAGCTCATCTGGTGTCGCCGAGCCCTCTTCCTCGAGCGCCTGCCGCAGCAGCGCCCGCTCCTTGCGGCCGGCCGGGTCGAAGTTCGAGTACGGCCGCCTGGCGCCAGACGCGAGGCTCTCCTTGATGACGACCTGCCAGGAGTCGAGCAGCGAGGTGATGCGCTGCCGCACGTGGTTGGCGAGGCGCTGGCCCTCCTCTGGCTCGAGCCCCTCGTGGGCGCGCTCGACGACCCGCTCCAACTGCTGCTCGATGGCGGCCCGGTGCTGGCCCAACTTCATCGCCTCGAACGGGGCCGTCATCGTGTGGTCGAAGAGCCTCCCCAACGCCACCACCACCCCCGCCAGGCCACGATCGAGCGCGGGCGCCGAGAACGGGGTCACCGAGGTGGCCTCGACGAAGCGGTAGAAGCTCCCGTGGTAGGCGTCGAAGCGCTCGAAGTGGGAGCGGTCTCTTGGGCGGCTGAGGTTGAAGCACGTCACCACGAGCCCCGGCTTCGCCGCGTTGCGACCGACCCGGCTGGAGGCCTGGATGTACTCCGCGGTCGTCTTGGGCTGCCCGGCCACCACCATCAGGCCCAGCCGGTCGATGTCGACGCCCACCGAGATCATGTTGCTGGCCAACACCACGTCGACGGAGCGCGGCTCTCCGTGAGGCAGCTCGAGGCGATCCTTCGCGTCTTTGATCGCGGAGGTCTTCTCGCGCGAGGTGAGCTCGACCGGCTCGGCGCGAATGGTGCGCGCCGCGAACCACGGGCTCGGGCCAGTGAAGCCCTCCGGCTTGCGCTCGAAGCGGCGCATGACGAGGCGCCGCACCTCGTCCTCGACGAGCCGGCGCATACCGCCCAGCTCGCGCAGCGAGTTGAAGTAGCCGACGAGCGTCAGGTACGCGTCGGCCACCGCGCCGTGGTCCACCTGGCCCTTCTGGGCGGCCGCGAGCAGGGCCACGTACACCTGCAGCAGCGTCGTCTTGAGGGGGCGCCCGGGCGCGCCGACGCCGACGTACTGCCGCGCACCCTCGGTGCCCACGTGCGCGAAGAAGGTCTCGTTGGCCTCGACGCCTGGCGGCGGGAAGAGCGCGACGCGCCGCCCATAGAGCCGGCGGACCTGCTCGTGCGATCGCCGAACCGTGGCGGTCGAGGCCACCAGCTTCGCTTTGGGCGCCAGCGTCAGCACCGCCGCCTCGTAGAGCCCCACCATCGACCCGAGGGGGCCCGAGATGAGGTGCAGCTCATCCTGGACGATCAGCTCGGGCGGGCGCAGGCCGTTGGGCAGCTTCACCTTCGCCGCCTTGCGCTCGCGCTCGTCGTCGCAGGGCCCGAAGAACCGGCCGCCGGTACGGCCGAGCACCCGGCCGAACAACATGCCCGTCTCGCCGCGCCATGGCAGCAGCGCGAACTTGTCCACCGTCGCCACCAGGAAGCACGGCAGCTCGCGGTAGATGGCCTCGTCGACGAACAGCACCGGCACGCCCTCGGGGTTGCGGCCCAGGTTGAAGGGACACTGGAGCCCCGCGCAGCCGACCTTCACCTCGGTCGGGTTCGTCTTGTTCGGCGAGAGCACGAAGCAGTCGCGCACGAAGTCCGTGCCGCACCACGGGCACTTCGCGAGCGGGAAGGGCGACTGGGCGCTGGGCGAGGGGTTGTTCCGGTACTCGGTGATCTGCGCGGAGACCTGCTCGAGCGTGTTCGCGGTGGCAGACGCGCCGACCCACAGGCCGATGGAGAAGCGCACGTCGCCGAGCGCGGCGGCGTTGTCTTTGCGCAGCAGCTCGAGCGCGCAGATGAGGGTCGAGGCGCGGCCGAGCTGGTCGAGCGTGAGCAGCCGCAGCGTGTACCGGAGGATGACGGCCACCCCCAGCCCACCGTCCGGCGTGGACGTGCCGCGGAGCCGCCGCAGCAGCAGGGTGAAGGCGATGAGGCCCAGGTACGCCTGCGTCTTGCCGCCGCCGGTGGGGAAGAAGATGAGCTCGACCAGCTCCCGCTCCGGGTGCGCCTCGTCTTCGACGGACGCGAGGTTGAGCAGGATGAAGGCGAGCTGAAACAGGCGCCACGCCGGCTCCGCGCTCGGGCGGGCCTTGCGCTCGGCCTGGGCCATCACCGCGTTCATCCACCTGAAGGCCTGGAAGGCCTGCGAGTTCTTCTCGAGCACCGCGAGCCCGGCGTCCATGCGGGCGGCGGCGCGTCGCCCGCCCTGCACCAGCCCGTCGCGGACCTCGTTGCGCAGGGGGCTGCCCGCGTCGACGGCCGCCTGGGTGTCGAGCCACGCGCGGTAGGCGTTCATCATCGGGCCGAGGGCCGCTCTGGCGGCGGCAGGGCTCTCGAGCGCGGCCAGCGTCTCCATGCGCACCTCGACGCCCTCCAACTTCCTTGCGACGACGGGGGCGACCTGGGTGGTGGGCAGCCAGGTGGTCTCGATGCGCGAAGGACCTGCGACGCGCACGCCGACGCCGTGGCCGACGGCGAACTCCTGGCGGTGGCGGTGCTGCAGGTCGTTGATGCGCTCGTCGGGGTCCTCGCTCGTCTCGTCGGAGCGGTCGGTGCGCCCGTGGAACGGCAGGGGCGCCTCCAGCGCGAGGTGGCACTGGAAGGCGTACGTCTCGTCTCTCGCCGTCGCGCCGGCCGCCGGCGTGCGCTGGTTCACCAGGAAGACGGCGACGGCCAACAGCTCTCCGACGCGCTCGACCCGGCCCTTGAGCACGAGGCCCTGGCTCCCCTCAAGCGGGAGCCCGTCGTGGAGGCCAGCGCCCGTGAGCGGCACGGAGACGGAGCGCCGCTCGAGGGTGCGGCTCCAGCGCTTCGAGTCGCCGACCTCGATGCGCAGGTAGTCGGCCCAGGCGACGTGCGCGGTGAGCGACGTCACGCTTGCAGGCACGAAGACCGACAGGCCCATCGAGGCGGGGAGCCTGCGCACCTTCTTGACCGCGTTCTCCCCGCGGGCTTCGGCCTCATCGTCGTCATCCTCCGCAGAGTCGAGCTCGTCGTCGGCGTCGGGCTCGTCGATCTCTCCCTGCTCCTTCGGGACGAGGAAGCCCGTGAGGTAGGTGCGGCTGGGGGCGTTGCGAAGGAGCTCCTTCGCGTCGGAGGTGGCCTCGCCGGGCGCGCGGTCGAAGGGCCCGATGAGGTCAGCTTCGAGCGCTTCGACCAGGTGACTGCGAACCGTTGCCGCCGTCGTCATGTGCGCGGACTGTAGCGGCCCTCAGAACGGATGTGACACGACGATCGACGCGCGATAACAATCTCCGGCATGCCTCCCGTGCCTCTCCCGTCGGTGGAAGACGCGCTCAAGCGGGCGCGCGACGCCATTGCAGCGGGCCAGAGCTGCATTGGCTTCTTTGGATTGCCGGGAAGCGGGCGTACCACGGTGGCCCAGCGGGCCGTTGCCGGCGACTACGCCCTTTGTCTTCGCCTGTCGGTGCCCCGTGACGACGACGGAGCGATCGCCGCGATCGTCTCGTTGGCCGCTCAGCTTCCCTCGCCGGAAGCCACCACGATCGTGAAGAACACCAGCCGCACCTATCTCGAGCGGTTGGGTGCGCTGATGGCCCTCGTGCCAAAGGGCTCTGCGCTGCTGTTCGACGAGCCCCAACTGTCCGACGAGGGCGGCTTCGCTGAGACGATTTTCGCGGTGCGCGCCAGGCAGTTCGCCAGTCAGGTGTTGAAGCACGACTTCAAGCTCAAGGTCTTTACAGCGAATCGCCCGGACCCCGCGCAGGACCTCCTTGGCGCGCACCTGATTGAGGTGAAACGCGAAGCAGCGCCTCAGGTCGTCACGCAGCTTGCTGACCTCAATGAGCCCGACAGTCGCCGATTCGTGGCTGACAACGCAGCGCTCCTCGCGCAGCGATCTCCGATCGAGATTCGGCTCGCGGCCTGGCTGGCGACCCGGGGCGTCGACGATGCCGACCTCAGCAGGACCAGCTTCAGACTGCGCGAGCTGGTCAGGCTCGCGGCGCGCCGGATCAGCTCCGGCGCCAAGGGCATGCTGGCGAGGCTGGCGCTCGTTCGGGAGCCGACGGTCTCGCAGTGGCTGGAATGGGCGGCGGCCGGCTCCAAAGCGGAGGACCGCGCACTCGTCGAGAAGGTGTTCCTGTTCGGAGACGACGCCGCCTCGCTTCGGCTTCACGATTCGATCGCCGAGCTCGCTCGCGAGCAACGGTGGTTGGCGCTGTCGAAGTCATCTGAAGCGCATCGGCAACTGGCGGAGCGCTACAAGGCTCAGTTCTCGCGGCGGCTATCCTCCGAGCAGCTCGGGCAGGCGTTGCGCGCTGAAATTGAGGTCGTGTACCACCGCACGATGGCCGGGGATGCGGGCGTGCTCGAGGACACGATCTACTTCGCAGAGCAGTACGACGCTGTTGGCCGAGCTTTCGGTCAGCGAGGTGAGCGCCAGATGAAACAAGGCGACCGTCGCCCCGGGAGGATCAGCCTCGGCCACGCGATCACCTGCTACGAGCGGGCACTCGAGAACGACCACCACGATTGGTACGCGGCCCACTACCTCGCGTTCAACCTCGACGTCCTTGGCGACGATGTGCTTCGAATCGAGCAGCAGTACCGACGGGCGATCGAACTGCGCCCCACGTTCGTGTGGGGACACAGCCGCTGGATTCGGTTCCTGGTGACGTGCGGGCGATACGCGGAGGCGATGGACGCCTTCGAGGCCGCGCTCGAGGTGTGCGGCTCGAACAACCCGATCTTCTTTCGTGAGCTGCACCTCGACGTCGCCAGGCAGTTCCTCCAGGCCGGCGCGTATCGACAGGCCCAGGCCGTGCTCGAGCGCGTGCCTGAGGCCGCGCGCGCCCAGCTCGATCGCTTCGAGCCGCTCTCGCGCTACGCGAAGTGGCAAGAGGAGCCTGACCTCAATCAGTTGGTCTTCCCACCCTTCAGGTCGATGGCCTCGCGCGACACCCCCGCGTTTCTCCAGTCCGGAGAGGTCTGCGAGTCCTTCATGCCCGGCCGGCTCGCCGCGATCGAAGGCCACACCTACCGCTTTCGGGTGAGGCTCCAGACCGGCCAGTTCGGTTGGCGAGACGAGACCGCCGAGAGCCTGCGCGCGCTGGGCTTGAACGTGCGGCTCCGGGTCGGCGCCTTCGTCGAGTTCCTGAAGGTGAAGGGAGCGAAGGAACGCGCGTCGCTCCACCCAACCGAGGAGCCATTCAGAGATCTCGAGGTCCGCTACCCTCCGCCGGATCGCTACGCTGACGCGTGAAGCTCGAGACCGGACGACTCAATGTCTGGGTCTTTGGCCCCGGGACCGGCGAGTTCATCGTCGTTCATGTTCCGCCGAATGGCTGGTTGTCGATCGATGGCTGCTCCGCCGACGCCAAGGAGTGGCCACTCAGGTTCTTCCGAGACCAGGTCAAGGTTGCGCCAACCCACATTCTGATGACCCATCCGCACGCCGACCACGCCAGGGGTATTCGGGCGCTGGTCGAGCACTTCACCCGAGGTGCAGACAGCGAGTGGCCGCGCCTTGGTGTCGTCGCCCCGCCGCGGAAGAAGGGGCGGACTGGCGCAAGTCAGGAAGGCTTTGACAGCCAGCTGGCCAACGCGGTGCTGAGCACGGTGAAGAGCTGCTGGCGTCGACGGGCAGGTTGCAGATGGGTGCCACGTGCAGGTGCTCGCGAGCCACTCGGGGCCGGCGAGGTGCTGACGCTGTCTCCGGAGCGTGCCGCCCTCCGGCCCGCGGGGGGGAGCAACTTCGACTGGAACCGAGTAGCGACCGCGCTCGCGATCGAGTGGGAGGGCCACCGCGTCGTGCTTGGTGCCGACCTCGTCGAGAAGCCCGGCAAGGGCTGGTCCACGGTTCTCAAGCGCACGCCGACGGCGCGGCAGCACGTCCTGCTGAAGGTCGCCCACCACGGCTCTCTCGAGGCACAGCACGAGTCGCTCCTCAAACGACTGGTCGGCGAGGCCGTGGTGACGCTCGTCACCACACCGTTCGCCAGCCAGGACTTGCCACGCTTTGGGAAGGATGACGGCGTCGACCTCCTGCTCCAACACAGTGACAGGCTCCTGCTCAGCGGGCTGTCGCAGGCGTTCGAGACGCAGGACAGAAAGCCTCGACAGTGGCCTCGCTCTCGATTGGCGCGGTTGAAGAAGCCGATCGCGCCCGATGAGCCCGTTGGCGAGTTCCCCACGAACTACGTGCACCTCGTCCTGTCCTCCGCTGGCAAGTTGAAGGCCAACTACGGGCCGGGCAGCGTGATCGTCCACCGCGGTTGATGGCTCAGGCCTTCCGGGCACGTTGGTTGCGGGGCTTCTTCGGCTTCTCGGCTGGCGGCGGCACGGAGAGGCCGCTGCGGGCTTCTTCCCTGGCGCGGGCTTCGTTGAGGGCGAAGAGGCGGTCGAGCACCGCGTCTTCGAAGGTGGAGAAGGCCTCGGGCGAGGGCGCGCAGAAAGGCGGCACCGCGAGGTCCTTCCAGCCGTAGGCGTCGAGCACCGCGCGATCGACCCGCTCGTGGAGCGCGCGCAGGGCCGTCAGCGCGGGCGACTGTTCGCTCTCGTCCTTGAGCCGGTTGTAGGTGGTCGTCAGGCCGACGCCGTTCGCGGTGAGGTACGCCGCGCGCGTCTCGTGCAGCTCGGCGCCCAGCGCGTCGAGGGCCGTGAAGGCGGTCGGCTCGGGGAAGGGGAAGGTCTCGAAGCAGTCGGACGGCGCGTAGCGGAGTCGGTCCTCGAGCGACGAAGAGAGGAGCCGGGCCCAGACCTCGTGCACGCGGGACTGGAGGACTGCGAGCCAGCGGTCTTCCTGGAGTGGGTACACGTACGTCGTGTGCGCGAAGACCCGGTCGGCCGGCCTCCAGTCGAAGACCAGGTGTTTGGAAACTTGTGAGTTGGCGAGGCAGCGCGTGAGCGGGCGGAGGGCTTCTGTCAGGCCCGGCCTCGCGTCAGCGAATCTCCACCAGTTCTTACGCAGGCTATCCCTACGAACCTTGTCTCTCTCTGGCTTCACCAACTCCCTGACGACTCGCAGCAGGTCGGGCCACCCCTCGGCCTCCTCCAGCGACATCTGGCCGAAGTTGATGACGTAGCGCTCCAGCCGAGGGTCGGGGTCGGAGTTGATCTCCTCCCCACCGGTGTAGCGGAAGATGCGCTCGGCGTTCTGCTTCGACTTCGCGATGAGCTCGGCGCGCTGTTCGGGGCTGAGCACGAACCCCATCCCGAGCACGTACGTGCCGACGAAGCACCTGCCTTCGTTCGCCTTGAGCGGCACGGGGTCTGGCCGCTCCACCGCGTCGCGCAGCCGCGAGTTGATGGCGGCCACTGGCTTCCCGTCGAGCCGCGGAGCCAAGCGCAGCGACGCCAGGTGTCCCTTCGCGAGGTGAACCACCGACACCGACACGTTCGCGCTGTCACCAGGCCACCTCATCGACTTCACCGCGTCGTAGATGACGCAGCCGGCGTCGACGACGTGCTTGAGGCCGGTGGTGCGTGTGTCGCCCTGCGCGATGGTGTTGGTGGCGATGAAGCCGACCGTGCCGTGGAGGCCGAGGAGCGTGACGGCGCGACGGAAGAAGAGCGCCGAGAGATCCGCATTCAGACTCACACCGTTGTCACTCGCAAACCAGTCACAGACCCTGTCGCCCAACGACTCTCTCATGCGCCGACCACCCAAGAACGGCGGGTTCCCAATGAACGCGTCCATCCACGCCGCCTTGTTCACCTGCTCGTCCTCCAGCGGGTCCGGCCGCAGCCCGTGGAACACCTCTGGGAACTCGAGCGGCCAGTGGAAGCACGTGGGCGCGCCGGTGTTCTGCGTCAGCGCCTCGGGCAGGGTGCCCTCCGACAGCAGCGCCGCGGCGATGACGTCTCGCCGCCGCACGCGCTCCTGCTCCCGGGCCTTGTCGGTGGCGCCCGAGAAGAACGCGCCCACGCACGCGTCGGCGATGCCCTTGAGCGTCGCGAGCGCTTCGTCCGCGTCCCGCAGGAGGTCCTCCTTCCGCCGCGCCGGGTCCAGCTCCTGCTGCTCTTTCAGCGCCAGGTCGAGGATCGCCTCGCGCCGCTTCAGCGCCGTCTGGAGCTGCAGCTTGAGCAGCGGGTTCGCCAGCTCGAGCTGCGCCCCCGCCTTCCAGTGGAACGAGAGGATCTGCTCCAGGCTCAACCCCACCAGCGAGTCGCCGCACTTGAGCGCGTGGTCGAGGAAGGTGAAGGGCTCGTTGCGCGCCAGGGTCACCAGCCACAACGAGAGCTTCGCGAGGTTCACCGCCCACGGGTTCTTGTCGACTCCGTACAGGCACCGCTGCGCCACCAGCCGGCGCGCGCGCATCACCACCTCGGCGGGGTTCGACTCGTCGCTGAGCGCCCCCTCGCGCGTCCACGCCGCCACGAGCTGATCGGCGAGGAAGCGGCACGACTCCACCAGGAAGGCGCCAGAGCCCATCGCTGGATCGCACACCTTCAGGTTCAGCAGCCGCTGCGAAGACGGCCGCTCGCCCATCGCCTTGAGCAGCGGCTCGAGCGTGCGCTTGACGATGGGCGCCGAGAGCGAGCGCGGGGTGTAGTGGCTCGAGGTGCGCCGCCGCTCCTCGCCTGGCTGGAGCACCAACTGCCCCGCCCGCCGCACCGGCAGGGACTTCACGCGCCACGGCTCCAGCGCCTCGCGGACCGCGGCTTCGCTCGTCGCGGCCTCCAGCGCCTTGCCGGCGGCCTTCGCCTTCTTCGGCTCCAGCGCGCACGCCTCTTCGAGCCACGCGCCGCGCCGCGCCTTCGGCTGCTCCAGCACCTCGTCGGCCGACACCCACACCTGCAGCTTCTTGCCGGCGTTGACGCAGACCCCGGCCCCCGTGAGGCGCTTGACGGAGTACCCCATCGACGCCTCGTAGACCGAGCCGATCTGCTCGACGTCGAGCGCCTGGTAGCTGAGCCGCTGGCCCTCGAGGAAGAGCAGCCGGTGCAGCACCTGGTGAATGGTGCCGTCGTCCACCGACGGGGTGCGCACCTGCGCGAGCTGCGTCACGTCCACCGGCGCGCCGGCGCCCAGCCAGCCCTCGAGGAAGGGGTAGCGCTCGGGGTCGAAGAGCGTGCCGCGGCGGGGCGGCATGCGGAAGCGGCCGTGCGAGGCGCCGAAGTACACCGCGCGGAACAGCGCCAGCAGCCGCGGCCACGCCCCGAAGCGCCGCGACATCGCGTCGGGGTACAGGTTCGCGTCGTCGTCGAGCTGCTCGTAGAGCGCCTTGACCGAGAGGTGCTCGTCGTACGGCGCCTCGCCCACCGGCATCAGGTTCTGGTCCTCCGCGTAGAGGAGGAAAACGAGGCGCAGGAGCGTGGTGAGCAGCCCGCCGTAGAGGTGCTCGTCACCTCGTGACAGCGCGTCGTCGAGGCTGGCGCTCCCGTCGCGCTCGGCCGCCGCCTCGAAGCCCGCGAGGAGGAGGTTGAGCGCCTCGAAGACCTGGTCTGCCAGCGCCTCGGTGACGTTGGCCTGCCGGCGCCGCGACTGCTCGAGGATGGCCGTCAGCGTGTGCTGCGGCAGCACGCCGAACTGGCGCCGCGCGTGCACCAGCATCACCAGCGCGTCGAAGAGCTCCCGGCCGGCGCTCGTCGCCAGCTCGTCGAGGCGGAAGGTGAGGTGGCCGGTGGACTCGCCGTGGGGCGCGTAGAGGAGCCGCAGGTGCGTGCCGTTGAAGAGCAGGCCGATGGGCACGCGCACCGCGCGCAGCAGTCGCTCGAACTTGTGCGTCGGGTCGTAGCTCCAGCCCCCAGTCACCGTCTCGGGCTTGTCGAGCGCGAGGCCGTGGGGGAGCTCCCAGACGAGCAGGGTGTAGGGCTCACCGGCCCGGCTCGCCGGCGTGGAGTCGTCCGGCACGCCCTCGGGCTTCGGTGGCGGCGGCGCCCTTCGCTTGAGGGCTCGGCTCGGGGTGAGGGTCTGCGCGCCCTCGGTGGCGTCCAGCTTGAGCGCCTCGGGGAAGGTGGTGTCGAAGTCGTCGGGGGCGTAGCCGAGGAGCTCGGTGGCGAACTGGAGGAACGGCGCGTTGGCCGCGTGGAGCGCTCGGAAGCGGTGGTGCTCGTCCACCGGCAGCCGGTTCATGCACTGGGCGTCCACCAGCACCGGGACCGACACCACGAGCCCTTCGATGGGCTGCGCCAGCCCGAGCCACTTCTCGTGAAAGCGTTGTTCGAGGTCGCTCATGGTTATGGACCCACTTTTTGACCCGTTTTGGAATGCTCGACGCGTGGAGATTCCTCACTGTCGCCTGTGTTATCTACGGGTTCACAGACTGCGAGGGCCCATTTGGCTCCCCGTTTTGACCCAGTCAGCACCACTTTTTGGGCTGCACGGAGCCCCTTGAGAAGACGCAACACCTCTTTTCGGTCGAGGCTCGGCAAGACCTGAATGAGGTCGGCCATCGCGGAGGGGCCGAACTGTTCGAGGTGCTTGAGCAGCAGCATCTCCCGCTCGGGAGCCTTCAGGCCTCTCCTCCGGGTGTACTCACCAGGCTTTCCAGCCAACCGGAAGAACCGAGCCGCGAGCAACCACTCGCGCTTACTGCGGCGTTCAAGGACGCCGTGCTTCTCGAGTTGCTCCGCTCTGGCATGGAACTCAGCGTCGAGCTTTTGCCCCCGATGAACGCGAGACAGGACGAGCAGGTCGAGCACGCCGAACGAGCGCTGCTTCTCCTTGTTGATGGCCGCGAGGAACTGGATGAAGTCCCGGTGTGCGACTTGCCCGTGCAGCAGAACGGTCACTTCCCTGTCGTTGGACTGGCTGAAGTCGGGTGGTTCTTTCCCGTCGCTGAGCGCAAGGCGAAACAGAAGGTCAGCGCCGCTTCCCGCGCGCTCAACGAGACCGCAGCGGCTCAGGGCCTCGGCCAGCCGGCGGTTGCGCGGCACGGTTCGCGTCAGAATGTTCTCGGGTGTGACACCGTCGGGGAAGCCCCCAGGGCTCGTGATTCGAAGCTCGGTCGGGCTCTGGCGAATGAAGCTCGCTGCCTGGCTGCGATAGTCGCGATGCGCGACGACGTTGAGTACGGCCTCGCGCACCGCGTGCTCGCGAAACATCGGGATCGACCACCTGAAGAAGCCGTCCTCGAGCTGCTCCTGCCGGTTGAAGGCGTCGATTGCCCGCCAGGTCTCGTCGAGCACCAGCATGAAGGCCTGGCGCCACTCCGTGCGCCTCGGTGGCTCGTCCTCGGACTCACGAAACTCGTGGACGAGTTCCGCACACGGAAGCCAGCGGCTCAACGCACGGGCGCTCCCGAGCAGTACCAACGCCGCGATGGTCGGCCTGCCATCGATGATCAGCTCGGCGTCACGGAGCGCGGCCTCTGCCTCGCCATCCTCGACCTCGGGCCGGCCCGACTTACGTGCCCAGGCCATCCTGAAGCGCCGAATCGCTTCAGCATCGAGGTCCGCGATGGATGCGTCGGGAATGGCGGTGGCAGAGTAATCGGGCGTCGCTTCATTGAAGATCTTCCTCAGCTGGCTCTCGCCCATCGGTACGAGGTTCTCTCCCGAGCGAACGAGGTACCGCCCATCGACGTGCACAGGAACGCCGAGAGGCCTCGCGGGCACATGCACGATGACCACCCTCCCTGAAGGGTGTGCCAGCTCCTCCACCTCAACGCGGAGGTGGATCTTCTGAAGCACTCGGTAGGCGACGTCGTTTCCCTGGAAGGCCTGAGTTCCAACCACTCTCCGGGGAGGTCGATCAGAGACGCCGAGAATCAGGCGACCACCCCCCTCGTTGGCGAGCGCGACGCAGTAGTCAGTGAGCTTGTCGACGCTGAATGAACGCTCAGCCAGCTTGAATTCAAGGTGCTCCGACTCGCGGCTCTTCAGGAGCTCGTCCAACTCCATCAGGGTCGTCATCGCTCGCTCGGCCACAGGTAGACGATCCCCACGGGCGTGAGCCTCGGCAGGCGGACCTCGTACAGCCTCGCCAGCGCATCCGGCTGCTCGGCCAGCTCCTTCTCGAGCAACTGAAGGCGCGTCTGCAGGTGCGTCTTGTCTCGGCGCCACTGTTCGCGCTCTTCCTTCGTGAGCAGGTCACTCAAGTCGAGCTGCTTGTCGCCGAGCGCCTCCTCGATGGCTTCGCGCTGCGTCTCGAGGATGGTCCGGAGCTGCGCCGCCTCGGTCGCGCCGCGCTCCTTCAGTTGGTGCCGGGCCATTTCGGCGCGCGCCTTCGCCTCCGCCTCGACCTCGGGCCACAGCGCCGCGAAGTCGGCCCCAGCGCTCTGCAGCAGCCGGGCCTTCACCTTCTCGGGCAGCGCGGCGAGCTCAGGCGCCTCGGCGAGCGTGGTCTCGAGCTGCTCGATGGCCTTGCGGTCGGCCTCCTCGGCGAAGGGCTTGAGGTGCCCCTTGCCGCCGCTCTCGAGCCACTTCGCGGAGACCGAGACGAGCTGATCGTGCAGCCGCGCCGCCCCTGCGCCGAAGAGCGAGAGCCGCCCAAAGACGAGGACCCGCGCCACGGCGTCGCGGCTGCTGCGCACCACCGTCACCCGGCTCAGGTCGTTGCCGGAGAAGCCCTGCGAGAGGAACCGCTGCAGCACGCGCTGGGCCACCGGGTGCGAGAGGTGCAGGTGGTTCACCCCGTCGGCGACGCCCTTCGGCGGCTCGAAGGTCACCGGCAGGAGCGGGCGCTGCCGCCACTCCCACCACGCCTCGTCGCGCTCCTTCGGCGGCCGGAGCCCATCGAGCGTGCGCGCCCAGCTCGCGGGCAGCTCGGGCATCTGCCACTTGCCGGCGCCGAGCGGCCTGAGCTTGCCACTTCCACTCATCGCGAAGCCCACGTCGAGCGCATCGCGAAGCAGGGCGGGGTCGAAGTCCATCACCTTGCGGCTGCGCTCTCGCAGCGTCTCCACGGTCTTCAGCTCCGCCTTGAGCGTGTCCTGGGCCAGTCGCTGCGACTCGAGCTCCCTCCGGGCGGGGTTGTTCTCCCGGTCGCGATCGACCTTGCGCAGGGCCTCGAGCGTGCCCGAGCCGATGCCCTTCTCGAGCGTCGCGCTCAGCTCGTCCATCAGCACGCAGCTCAGGCTCCCGAGCTCGCGCTGGATGACGTCGACCTTCGTGGCGAGCGTGTCGAGAACTTCGTCTTCGGGCCGCTGGGCGTAGACGAAGTAGCGGCAGCGGACCTCGGGCGAAGGCTGGAGCGCCCGGTCGATGCGGCCGTTTCGCTGCTCGAGCCGCGACGGGTTCCAGGGCACGTCGTAGTGGAAGAGGTCCGCGCAGTGCCCCTGAAGGTTGATGCCCTCGCGGGCCGCGTCGGTCGCCAGGAGCACGCGCACCGGGTGCTGGTCCGGGTGGGCGTTGAACGCTGCCTGCACCGCCGCCCGGCGCGCGTCGCCCACACCACCCGTCAAGGTGAGGATGCGCTCGTCGCCCCGCTCAGTGCCCTCGAACGCCGCCGTGAGTTGCTCTCGAAGGTAGCGGAGCGTGTCGCCGTACTCGGTGAAGATGATGACGCGCGTGTCCTTCCACGAGGCGCCGCGCGAGAGGGTGCACTGGTGCTCGCGAATCCACGCCAGGAGCGCCAGCAGCTTCGCCTCCCGGGCGGTGCGGTGCTTGCTGCTCAGCCGAACGAGCTGGTCGAGCCGCTCTCGCGCCATCAGGTCGAGCTGGAGGTCAGCGCTGTGGTCGCGCGTTTCCGCGTCCAGCTCCCGCTCCAGCAGCTCGTCAGTCGGCCCGTACTCCTCGTCCTCCGGCTCCGGCAGCGCGCGCGCCTGCTCGCCGGGCGCGAGCTCTCCCAGCCCGAACGAGGCCGCGTGGACCGCGAGCGTGCGGTGGAAGGCCTCGATGCTCGAGAGCAGGCGCTTCTGCAGGTTGATGAACACCAACTGCTTGCGCTTCGCACCCGGCGCGGCGAGCGCGGTGTACTCGCCCAGGAGCTTCGAGAGCTGGAGCTCGGCGTCACTGCCGTCGCCGATCTCCCTCGCGACGCCGTCGCCGAAGTCCGCGCTCCACGCATTGGCTTGGTGCGTGAGCCGAACCGCGAGCACCGCTCGCTTCGGATACTGCTGGGCCCGGCCGAGCGCGCGGAGGTCGCTCTTGAGCCGCCTCACCATCACCGGCTCGAGCTGGCGCTCTCTCACCCGCGTGCCGCGAGTAAAGCGCTGGGGGTCGAGCATCTCCAGCAAGGCCGAGAAGCTGTTGCTGTGGCCGTTGTGCGGCGTCGCGGAGAGGAAGAGGCGGTGTTCGAAGTGCTCCGCGAGCTGCCGGATGGTGCGGGTGGTCTCGGTGTCGACGGCGTAGCGGCTCGATGACGCAGGCGCCACGACGTGCGCCTCGTCGAGCAACAGCATCGACTTGTGCAGCACCCCGTCACCCAGGAAGGCCAGCAGCGGCTCGTAGTACTCGGGCCGTCTGAGCGTCTGGTACGAGACGATGAAGCGGTGGTGCAGCTCCCAGATGGGGGTGGCGAAGCCGCGCTCCTGCCTTCGGCGGGCCACGAAGTCGCGGTTGAAGATCTCGAAGCGCAGGCCGAACCGCCGCTCGAGCTCATCGCGCCACTGCAGCGTCACCGAGGCCGGGCACACCACCAGCACCCGGTCCACCCGCTGCCGGAGCATGAGCTCCTGCATCACCAGCCCCGCCTCGATGGTCTTCCCGAGGCCGACGTCGTCGGCGATGAAGAGGTTCACCCGCGGCAGCTCCAACGCCTTCTTCAGCGGCACCAGCTGGTGGTCCAGCAGGTGGATGCCCGCGCGGAACGGCGCCTGGAAGAGCTGCGCGTCCGTGGCCGTGACAGAGCTCCACTTGAGGGCGTGGAGGTAGGCCGCGAAGGCGCGAGGCTCGTCGAGGCGGGGCACCGGCCCCAGGCCGCTTGTGGCCGGCTCGATCACGCGAGCCCCCAGCTCCCGCTCCCAGATGACCGACAGCTCGCGGCCCGGCGCGTCGTCGTCGAGACAGGTCAGCCGCACCAGCGAGTGCTCGTCGCGAGTGCCCTCTGGCAGCGACACCTCGTCGACCAGGTACTGCCGCTGGCGGACGACGGCGAGCTCCCCCGGCTTCGGTCGGCGATCGGTTTGCACGGTGCCGACTTACTGCGCCTTTCGGCACCCCTGCGACGCCAGAATGCCGGAACCCCACTTTCGAGGGGCGGAAGGGCGGTCAGGGACGTACGGCGCATGATGACAGAGACGCGCAGGTGCACCCCGGCGCCGCAGAGGTGTGCAACCAGCGCGACGACAACTGCGACGGC
>JACSRE010000053.1 GCA_014879945.1 Myxococcus sp. | reverse complement strand
GCGCGGGCTGCGCGAGCACCGGCAGGGCGAAGAGGGACAGCGCGAGGAGTGCGGTCTTCATGGGAGCTGCTCCGTTTCGAGGGGGCCGCCGAGCGGCGGCGGGTACGACGGGCCGGCCGAAAACTCATTCAGGCCCGAGAACACGGGTATCCTAGCGGAAACCATGGCCTCCTCCGACCTGCTTTCACGCATCGACGCGTGTGTTGCGACCATTCGCCAGAGGGCGCCCGGCTTCGCGCCGAAGGTGGGGCTCATTCTCGGCAGCGGGCTGGGGGCCTTCGCCGACAGCCTCGCGCGGCGGGTCGTCATCCCCTACGCCGAGCTCCCCGACTTCCCGCGCTCCTCGGTGGTGGGGCACGCCGGCCAGCTGGTGCTGGGCTTTCACGAAGGCGCGCTGCCGGTCATCACCATGCAGGGCCGGGTGCACGCGTACGAGGGCTACCAGCCGTGGCAGGTGGGGTTCCCCGCGCGGGTGCTGTGCCGGCTGGGCATCAAGGGCCTCATCGTCACCAACGCGGCCGGAGGCATCAACACGGCCTTCGACGTCGGCGACCTGATGGCCATCACCGACCACCTCAACCTCTCGGGCTTCAACCCGCTGGTGGGCCCCAACGACGACAGCATCGGCCCCCGCTTCCCCGACATGAGCCACGCGTACGACCCGGCCTTCCTGGCGATGCTCCGTGACGCGGCGGCGGTCGAGCAGGTGAAGCTCCAGGAGGGCGTGTACGTGAGCCTCTCAGGGCCCAGCTACGAGACGCCCGCCGAGATTCGCATGCTGCGCACCCTCGGCGCGGACGCGGTGGGCATGAGCACCGTGCCCGAGGTCATCGTGGCGGCGCACATGGGCGTCAAGGTGGCGGGCATCTCGTGCATCACCAACCTCGCCGCCGGGCTCTCGAAGCAGAAGCTCTCGCACCACGAGGTGTCCGAGACGGCCGACCGCGTGAAAGACGTCTTCTCGCGCCTCGTCACTCGCTTCTTGTCGAACCTCGGCAAGTCGCTCTAAGCGCACCCCTCTTTCGGCGAAGGACACGACATGGCCATGGACAAGCGAAAGCTGGAGCTGCTCAAGAAGGTGCGCGGAGACGAGCGCCGCGACTCACCGCGCGTGCCGATGACGTTCCTGTTGCGTGACGTCTCGAACCCCAAGGGCGGCTGGGAGGAGCGCCACGGCGACATGTCGATCGGCGGCATCGCGTGGCGGGGCAAGACGCCGCCGCACGGCACCACCGTCGACGTGCGCTTCCGCCTCATGGGCGTGCCCAAAGAGGTGCAGTGCAAGGGCGAGATCATTCGGGTGGTGGACCAGGGCCAGACCATCGAGTTCCGGGTGCGCTTCACCGAGCTCGACGTCAACGCCGAGCTGGCGATCGCGAAGTACCTCGACGACTGGATCGAGACGAACGCCTGAGGCGGCGGCGTCGCGGCGATTGAACGCCCGGTGGGACTCGGGCATCACCTCGCCCCATGACGAACGTCGAGACGCTCATCGTCGGTGCGGGCATCAGCGGGTTGGCCACGGCCGCGAGCGTGGGCCGGGGCGCGGACCTGCTGGTGCTGGAGCGTGACCTCGAGCCCGGCGGCTACTGCAAGACGGTGAAGCAGGACGGCTTCGTGTGGGACTACTCGGGCCACTTCTTCCACTTCAAGAAGCCCGACATCGAGGCCTGGCTGAAGGCGCGCATGCCCGGCCAGACGGTGCGCACGGTGCAGAAGCAGTCGTTCGTCTCGTACGCGGGCGGGCGCGTCGACTTCCCCTTCCAGAAGAACATTCACCAGCTGCCGCAGGCCGAGTTCATCGACTGCCTCCACGATCTCTACTTCGCGCGGCTGGGCGGCCAGGCGCCGGCGCCCGAGACGAACTTCAAAGAGATGCTGTACGCGCGCTTCGGCCGCGCCATCGCCGAGAAGTTCCTCATTCCGTACAACGAGAAGCTGTACGCCACCGACCTCGCGGGGCTCGACCGCGACGCCATGGGCCGCTTCTTCCCGCACGCCGACGTCACCGACATCATCCGCAACATGCGGCAGCCTGACAACGCGACGTACAACGCGACCTTCACGTACCCTGAGGGCGGCGCCATCGAGTACGTCAACGCGCTGCTGCGCGAGGTCGAGCCGTCGGCGCTCAAGCTGGGCGAGGCCCTCACCGGCATCGACCTGAACCAGCGGGTGGCCCGCACCACCAGGGGCGAGTACCGCTACCAGCGGCTCGTCACCTCGGCGCCGTTCCCGAAGCTGCTCGAGCTGTGCGGCGTGCCGTTCGACCCGGCGACGTACACCTGGAACCAGGTGCTGGTGTTCAACCTGGGCTTCGACACCAAGGGGCCGAACGACCTCCACTGGCTGTACGTGCCCGACCGCGCGCGCTCGTTCTACCGGGTGGGCTTCTACGACAACATCTTCGACGGGCCGCGCATGAGCCTCTACGTCGAGCTCGGCTTCCCGCGTGACGCGACCATCGACGTCGCCGCCGAGCGCGCCCGCGTGCTGAAGGACCTGGCCGCCGAGGGCATCGTCACCACCCAGAGGCTCGTCTCGGAGCACTCGGTGGTGATGAACCCGGCCTACGTGCACATCACCACCGCGTCGCTGCGCGAGGTCGCCCGCGTGAAGGGTGAGCTGGCCGCGAAGGGCGTGCACTCCATCGGCCGCTACGGCGGGTGGACGTACTGCAGCATCGAAGACAACATCATCGAGGCGCGCGCGCTGATGACGGCGTTGGGGCTGGCGAAGGCCTGGCCGATGAAGGGCTGATGCGCGTCGCGCTGCTGGTGGCGTTCGGGCTCTCGTACCTCGGCATCACCGCGCGGCGGCTGCGGTGGTTGCCGGTGGGGCGGCCGGCGATGGCGCTCATCGGCGCGACGGTGTGCGTGGCGCTGGGCGCGTGGGCGGGCGCGCCCTTCCTCGGGGTGGACGAGGCGCTCCACGCCATCGAGCTGCACACCGTCTCGCTGCTGCTGGGCATGATGATCGTCGCGGCGGGCCTGGGCGAGGCGGGGTTCTTCGCGTGGGCGACGAGGTGGCTCTCGACGAAGGTGACGTCGCGCGCGGGGCTGCTGTGGGCCGTCACCCTCGGCTGCGGGGTGCTGTCGGCGGCGCTGGTGAACGACGCGGTCTGCCTGCTGGCGACGCCGCTGGTGGTGCAGCTGGCGAAGACGGCGCGGGCGCAGGTGAAGCCCTTCTTGTTCGCCGTCGCCATGGGCAGCAACGCCGGCTCGGGCCTGACGCTGGCGGGCAACCCGCAGAACATGCTGGTGGGGAGGCTGTCGGGCTTGAGCTACCGGGGCTACCTCGCCGACGTCGCGCTGCCGGTGCTCGCGGCGCTGGTGGTGACGGCGGGGTTGCTCCACCTCTTCTTCCGAGAGGCGCTGCGCCTCGACGCGCCGGTCGATGACGCGCGCGACGAGACGCCCATCGCGCGGCCGCTGCTGGTGGTGGGCGTGGTGGCCCTGCTGGGCTCGGTGGTGGCCAACCTGCTCGGCGCGCCGATGGCGTTGTCGGCGCTGGTGGCCGGCGCGCTGACGCTCATCGCCTCGGGCGCGAGGGCCGAGCGGCTCCTGGCCGCGGTGGACTGGAGCGTGCTGCTCTTCTTCTCGGGCCTCTTCGTGCTGGTGGCCTCGCTGCAGCGCACCGGCTTCCCCGCCGAGTGGGTGGCCTCGACCGAAGCCGCCCTGGGTCACGGCGCGCTCGCGTTGACGGCGGTGCTGGGGGGCGGCTCTCAGATCGTCAGCAACGTGCCCCTCATCTTGCTGCTCGAGCCGTGGATTCGCTCGTTCCCCGACGCGGGCCACGCGTGGACGGTGACGGCGCTGGTGTCGACGCTGGCCGGCAACCTCACGGTGCTGGGCTCGGTCGCGAACATCATCGTGCTGGAGCGCGCGAAGGCGCGGGTCGGCTTCGTCGAGTACGCGAAGATCGGCGTGCCGGTGACGCTGGCGTCCACCGCGGTGGCGCTGCTGCTCTTGCGGTGAGGAACGCAGTGCCTGA
Source organism: Myxococcus sp. (assembly GCA_014879945.1). GTDB lineage: Bacteria > Myxococcota > Myxococcia > Myxococcales > Myxococcaceae > Xiheimicrobium. Next base: position 14,018 of record JACSRE010000053.1, on the reverse strand, counting down.
ACGAAGGCGGGGGTGAGGGCGCTGCGACGTTCGAACACTCGTCATGACATCGGCCGCATGACGGCCGTGAAGCTGACGCAGCTCGGGAACTCGGTCGGAGTCATCCTGCCCAAGGAGCTCCTCCGGCTCAGCGCCCTTCGCGCTTGTCGAAGAGCTCGCCCTTGAGGCCGGGCAGCGACGACGGCGGCAGCTTGCTCATCACGTACTGCACGGTGTCGTGGAGCGTCTCGTAGGCGTCGCGCCCCTCGAAGCCCAGCTCACGCTTGGCCTTCGACGAGTCGCACCAGAACCAGTGCTCGCCCACCTCGACCTCCTGGGGGTCGAGGCCCACGGGCGTCTTGCGCCACTTCGCGAAGGCCTCGAGCGCGTAGGCGCCCAGAATGTTCACCTCCTTCGGGAGCTTGAGTCGAGGCGCCGGCACGCCGGTGAGCCGCTCGAGGCGCTTGAAGAAGTCGGTCATCGACAGGTTCACGCCCATCAGGTGCCGGCCGTAGAGCTCGCCCTTCGTCAGCGCCGCCACCGCCGCCTTCGCCACGTCGCGCACGTCGACGAAGCTCATGCCGCCGCCGGGCATCGCGGGGATGTCGCGCTGGAGGAACTTCACCACCGTCCACGTCGACGAGAGCCGATCGTCGCCCGGGCCCATCAAGAGCGACGGGTTGAGCACCACCAGCGGCAGGTCGTGCTTCTTGCAGAGCTCGAGGCTGAGCTTCTCCTCGTAGATCTTCGACATGTAGTAGGGCCAGCGGCCGACGGTCTCGATGGGGTAGTCGTCGGCCTCGGTGCCCACGCGCTCGGTCTTCGACACGGCGACGGTGCCCGAGGTCGAGACCAGCACCACGCGCGGCTTCTGCCCCGAGGCGATGAGCGCCTTGAGCAGCTCGCGGGTGGCGTCGACGTGCAGCTCGTACATCTTGCGGCTGTCTTCGTTCTTGAACGAGACGAGGCCGGCCAGGTGCACCAGCGCGTCGATGCCGACGATGGCCTTCTTCACCGCCTCGGGGTCTTTGAGGTCGGCCTGCAGGTACTCGACCTTGCCCGCCCACGCGGCCGGCGGCTTCGTGCGCCCGAGGCACCGCACCGAGTGGCCGGCCTCGAGCAGCAGCGGCACCAGGTGCGTGCCGAGAAACCCCGTTCCACCCGTCACCAGCACCTTCACGGCTTGCTCCTCTCACTTCGCGACGGAATCATCGGCAGCGGCAGCAGCTCGGAGCGCACCGCCCTGCCCTGCGACAGCGCGCGCACCGACTCTTCGGCCAGCCGGGTGGCGATGCGGTAGCCCTCGCTGCGGGCCAGGCCCTTCGCCTTGGCGCGCAGGTCGTCGATGAGGATGGGCGGCCCGATGCGCACCTCGAGCTGGTCGAACTTCGGCCACCACGAGCCCTTGGGCAGCGCGTCGTAGGTGCCCTTCAGGTACAGCGGCAGAATGTCCACCCCGAACGAGAGCGCGAGGTAGCCGGTGGTGGGCTTGAACTCCTGCAGCTCGCCGTTGGGTGAGCGCGTGCCCTCGGGGAAGATGAGCAGGTTGAAGCCCTGGGTGAGCGACTCGCCCGCCAGCCGCAGCGACTCGCGCAGGCTGCCCTGCCGGTCCATGGGGATGAGGTTGGTGAAGTTCTCGAAGTAGGCCCGCTTCCACGAGGTGTCGAAGAAGTAGTCGCGCGCCGCCAGCGCCACCAGGCGCTCGCCCTGCTCGCCCAGGCCGATCTTCACCAGGCCCATGTCGAGGTGGCTGGCGTGGTTGGCCACCACCAGGAAGTTCCGGTTCTGGGGGATGAAGTTCTTCCCCGTCACCTTCACGTCGAAGAGGCCCCCGTAGAGCGACCTCTGGCCGAAGGTGAGCGCCTGCCGGCCGGCGCTCGCGAGCGCCTCGGGCAGCTCGACCTCGAGCGCGTCGACCTTCTTCGGCGCGTCGGCGTCCTTCACCACCAGCTCCTTCACCCCGCTCGCCTTCGGGCGCCGCCCGGCCGAGGCCACCACCCGCCGCAGGTCGTCGATGGTCTGGATCTTGGTGAGATCGGCGATGGCCGAGGTGGGCACGCCCGCCTGCTCCAGCGCGGTGGCCAGCTCGGTCAACATCAACGAGTCGAGGCCCAGGTCCACCTGCAGGCGCGAGTCGTTGCGCAGCTCGCTGGCCGGCTTCTGCGACACGTCGGCGATGACCTGCACCAGCCAGTCGGTGCTCTCGTCGGCCCCGCTCTGCTTCGCCTTCTCGGCGTTGTGCGAGAGCTTCTCGAGCCGCAGGAACTCCTTCACCACCTGCGGGCGCTTCACCTTGCGCGTCGAGGTGCGGGGCAGCTCGCCGTCCCAGAAGCGCAAGACCTTGATGCGGCGGTAGAACGGCTGGTCGCTGCCGATGCGGCGGAAGTGCTCCTCGAGCTCCTTCTTCACCTCTTCGCGCGGGCGCTCCTTGTAGTCGGGCACCGCGAGGCAGGCGACCTTCTCGCCGTGCTCGTCGGGCAGGCCCACCACCGAGAGCTCCTTGAGGTGCTCGTGGGTGCCGTACAGATCTTCGAGCTCGTCGGGGTACACGTTCTTCCCGTTGGCGTCGATGATGACGTCCTTCTTGCGGCCCACCAGGGTGAGGTTGCCGTCGGCGTCGATGCGGCCGAGGTCGCCGGTGTGCAGCCAGCCGTTCTTGAGCACCGCCTCGGTGGCCTCGCGGTCCTCGAAGTAGCCGGCCATGACGTTGGGGCCCTTGGCGATCACCTCGCCGATGCCGTCGTTGTCGGGGCTGTCGATGCGCAGCTCCACGCCCGGGAGCGGCTTGCCGACCGAGTTGGGCAGGCGCTTGTTGCCGGCGTTGGTGACGGTGAGCACCGGGGCCGCCTCGGTGAGGCCGTAGCCCTCGTTGAGCGTGAAGCCCAGCGCGTGGAAGGCCTTGTGCACGTCGTCCGAGAGGGCCGAGCCGCCGCTGATCATGAACTTCAGCTTGCCGCCGAACTTCCGGTGCACGGGCCAGAAGAGCAGCTTGCCCAGGTTGATGCCGCGGCGGTTGCGCAGCTCGGCGTTCACGCTCATCAGCGCCTTGAGGCCCTCTTCGACCAGGCGCGGGCGCGCGGCGAACTCCTGCGTCACCTTCTTGTGGAAGAGCTGCCAGAGCGCCGGCACGCCGACCAGGCCGGTGATGTTGCCGCCCTCGAGCACGTCGCCGATGCGGTCGGCGGTCAGCTCGTCGATGTACGAGATCTCGGCGCCGCGCGAGAACGGCGTCAGCAGCCCGGCCGAGAACTCGAAGGTGTGGTGCAGCGGGAGCACCGACAGCACGCCGTCGCCCAGGCCGATCTCGAACGCGCCCGCGAGCTTGGCCACCAGCGAGGTGAAGTTGCGGTGGGTGAGCACCACGCCCTTGGGAATGCCGGTGGTGCCCGAGGTGAAGATGAGCGAGGCCACGTCGTCGGCCGAGGCCGACTTCTTCACCGCGCCGATGCCGTCGGGCTTCGTCGGGTCGCCCGCCAGCGCCTCCCCCAGGCTGACCAGCTGCGTGCCCAGGCCCGCGTCGCGCAAGGCCTGCGAGAGGCCCGGGCGCTTCTCGGCGAGCTGCTCCGAGATGAGCAGCACCTTCGCGTCGGCCCGCTTCGCGATGTTGACGATCTCGGTCTCCGAGAGCTCCTTGTCCACCGGCACCGAGGTGGCGCCCGCGCGCAGGATGCCGAAGAAGGCCACCGGCCACTCGGGGCGGTTCTCGGACAGCACCATCACCCGCTCCTGCGGCTTGACGCCCTGCCCCATCAGGAAGCTGCCGACGCGGTTGGCGTAGCGCTGCACCTCGCCGTAGGTGAGCCGGCTCTCGTCGTCGCCCTCGTGGAAGCGGAAGGCCACCCGGTGCCGCCACGCGTGCACCGACGCCTCGAACAGCTCGATGAGGTCGCGGTACGCCGGCAGCGCCTTGCGCTTCTCGGTCTCTTCGTCGAGCCCGGGGAAGACCCACTTCGCCAGCCCGGGGATGTGCACGTCGAGGAAGTAGCGGCGCCAGTCGATGGTGTCGGGGTTCCAGTTGATCTTCGCGCGGTCGTGCGCCGGCATGTCGACGTAGAGCGAGCGCGTGTTGTCGCAGCGGAAGATGAAGCGGTTCTCCCAGATGAAGGGGAGGAAGAGGTCGACGATCATGTTGAGGCGATCGGCGTCGTCGGTGACGTCTTCGAGCGCCTCTTTGGCGTGCTCCAGCATGGCGGTGATCTTCGGCGCGCCCCAGGTGGGCTTGCGCTCGTCGATCAGCTTCGAGAGCCACTTCGCGCCCTTCGAGATCATCGGCGTCGAGAGGGTGTCGAAGCGGAGCTTGCTGGTGCTCTTGGCCTCGTTGCGGCTGCGCAGCTCGTTGAGGAGCGAGTTGCCCGTCTTCTTGGTGCGCCAGTGCTCGCGCGTCCACAGGCCGACGAGCTCGGTGGAGCGCGACGCCATGAAGGGCGACGAGTCGCCGGTGGCCTGCTGGTAGACGCGGCGCTCCGAGGTGCGCAGCTGCTGGGCGGTGATGGCGATGAGGCTGCCGGCGACCTGATCGACGGGGATCATGTCGAGGATCTTGTCTTCGCCGGTGGGCAGAATGCCGCGGCTCTTCATCAGCGCGTAGATGATGGGCGCCGAGGTGGTGAAGCCCTCGTTCCACCCGGGGAACGGGTAGTGCTGGGCCGACTCGACGATGCTGGGGCGCACCAGCGCGTAGCGCAGCCCCGGGGTGCTGGCGATGACCTGCTCGCCCAGCGACTTGGTGTACGTGTACGTGTTGGGCCAGCCCCAGTGCTTGGCGCGCTCCATGCCGGCCTCGACCAGGCGCAGGGTGAGCCACAGCTTGCGCTCACGGCCGATGGCCAGGCGCAGGGCCTTCTCGTCGGTGGCGTCGCGGCCTTCGCCTTCGAGGCGCTCGACGGCGCGGGCGCGAAACTCGCTGGCCAGGGCCTTGTCGTCGGCCTGTTGGCGCAGGCGCGCGACGGCCTTCTCGCAGTCGGCCAGCTCCTGCTCGAGCGAGAAGTCGCGGCCGTCGATCTCTCCGCGCCTGGGGAAGTAGCCGACCACCTCTTCGTCTTCGAAGACCAGGCCCGAGCGGTTGCCGGCCACGAAGGCCGTCGACATGTGCACCAGGGGCACGTCCCAGAAGAGGCAGGCCTCGACGAGGTACTTCACGCCGTGGGTGTTGACGTTGAGGCCGACCTCGAGCGACGGGTTGAACGACACCAGGCCCGCGCAGTTGATGACGACGTCGATCTTCCCCTTGAGCGCGCGCGCGTCGGCCTCGACCATGCCCATCCACGGGTCGGTGATGTCGCCGTCGAGGATGGTGACGTGCTGCTGGAGCCACTCGATGGCCTGGGCCTGGCCGCCGTACCTGGTGTGCAGCGGCTCGAACGGCTCGCTGGTGGCCACCTTGTCGAAGAAGCGCGTCTTCGCGTCCTTCGCGCTGCCCTTGCGGACCAGCACGTACACGTGGGCGAGGTCGTCGCCGTAGTGGTGCAGCAGCATCGACAACGACACCTTGCCGACGAAGCCGGTGGCGCCGGCGAAGAGCACGCGCTTTCCGGTGAGCGTGCGGGTGACATCGAGGGGACCCAGGGGCGCAGACGACGGTGAGGCCATGGCCGGTGCGTGTAGCAGATGAAGGGGCCCTGAGAACGGCCTTGGGGCGCGATGTGACCGTTCGGTCAGCGGTCGACGCTCCCCCGGTGACTCTGAGAAGCTGGCGCCCATGGGTGCGCCGCGAAGACGGAGTCGGGCCTTCGGGGTGGTGGCGTGGCTCCTCGTCGTCGCCGCGCCGGCGTGGGGCGAGGAGCTGCCGGCCGAGCTGCAGCTGGGGCAGAAGGCCCTGCGCCCCGGAGAGCTGGCCCGCCTCGAGCACTCGGCCGGGCCGTTGGCGGAGCAGCCGCTGTACCGGGCCGACCTGACCGTCGACGTGGCGAACCGGAAGGTCGTCGGCAAGGTGGCGCTGACGTGGACGGTGAAGGGCGAGGCGCTCGACGAGGTGTACCTGCGCACGACGCCGAACGCGGCGCACGGCGACGCGGTGAAGCTGCTCAACGCGGCGGTCAACGGGCAGGCGGCGAAGCTGGAGCACCCCGACGTGACGCTGTGGCGGGTGGTGCTGCCGGCCGAGGCGGTGGCGGGCACGGTGGTGCAGCTCGAGGTGGCGCTCCAGGCGAAGGTGCCGGTGGCGCCCGACGGGCAGGCCGAGGTGGCTGACTACGGCGCGTTCGCGGGGTCGGCCGACTTCGTGTCGCTGGTGGGGCTGGTGCCGATGGTGCCGCCGACGAAGCCGAACGGAGAGCTGTTCGCGCCGCCGTCGGGCATGGGCGACCTCGCGGCGTACGCGCCGTCGTCGTTCATGGTGAGCGTGTCGGCGCCGCGCGGGTACGTGGTGGTGATGCCGGGCGTGGCGCTGGGCGAGGTGCCGGAGCCGAGCGGGCGGGTGCGCTTCACCAACGCCGTCGTCGGGGCGCGAGACTTCCCCGTCTTCGTGACGAAGGGGCTCGAGAAGGTGAGCGCGAGCGCGGGCGAGGTGGCGGTCGAGGCGTGGGTGCGCAAGGGCGAGCCGAACGCGAGGGCGGTGCTGGAGCACGCGGTGTTCGCGGTGAAGGAGCTGAACAAGCGGCTGGGGCCGTACCCGTACACGACGTTCCGCGTGGTGGAGGCGACGCTGGGCAAGGGCGCGGGGGGCATGGAGTTCCCCGGGTTGGTGACGGTGTCGAGCGCGCTGGTGTCGGGCGCGGGCGATCCCCTCGCGGCCCTGGGGCTGGGCGGCCTGGTGGCGGACCCGGCGATGCTGGCGCTGGTGACGCCGATGCTGAAGGACCTGCTGCGCGCGTCGCTGGAGCTGACGGTGTTGCACGAGGTGGCGCACCAGTACTTCGCGTGCCTGGTGGGCAGCGACGCGGTGGAGGAGCCGGTGGCCGATGAGCCGCTGACGCAGCACGTGGCGCTGCTGCTGCTCGAGTGGCGCCGCGGGAAGAAGGCCGCCAACGAGGTGCGCGACGGGCAGGTGAAGATGGCGTACCAGCTGCTGCGGCTGATGGGCGGGCGCGACGGGAAGGCGAACCGGCCCACCGGCGAGTTCCAGTCGACGACCGAGTACGCGGGGCTGGTGTACGGCAAGGCGCCGCTGTTGTTCGACGCGCAGCGCAAGCTGGTGGGTGACGAGGCGTGGGAGAAGACGCTGCGTACCTATGTCGAGCAGCACCGGTACCGGTGGGTGACGTCGAAGACGGTGACGCAGGTGGCGGCGAAGCTGGCGCCCTCGCAGGCCAGGCCGCTCGAGGCCCTGCGGGTGCGGTGGCTCGAGGAGGCCCACGGCGATGAAGACGTGGGGCAGCTGAACCTGGCGGACCTGATGGGCGGCGGCGCGATGCCCGCGGGCACCGCGATGGACGCCGAGACGCAGAAGCTCCTTGAGGAGCTGATGCGCCAGCTGGGCGGGGAGTAGCCGCTCTCGGCCGCCGAGAGACGGACGGCGCGGACGCTCCAGTGGCGGCGGCTGCGCGACCAAGTCACCAGAAGCACGTCACCCCGGGGCCCGGCATCGTTCGTGCTCTGGGTGCGTGCGTCGGGCGATGGTGGTTGGGGGTTGGGGAGAGGGGGCTCGACAAGGTGACGGCGCGGAGGAGCCGACTTCGGGGGAATCGGCTCCTTCGCGCCTCCCGTTTTCGTGAGGGAGCAGCCCGAGCACACGCAAGCCTGACTCCGACGGCCCAGTTGAGCTATGCCGACCCCTCGAATACACGGCACCTGGGGATGAATGCCCTCGGGGTCTGCGGCTACTACTCGATGGAGTTGCGGGGATGACTACCCTCTCGGAGCGAATCAGAACGTTTGGGCGACACCTGAGCAACGTGGGCGTTGCCGGAACCGCGCTCTACGTCGCACAAAAGGCACGCATTTCTGTCGGCGCCGCCGACGAGCCGTACATTCGCCTTCAGAGCAAGCACGCTGCTCACCCTCTTTGGGCTCGACCCGGCACGAGTGACCTGGACGTATTCTGCCAGATCTTCCGCGACCGGGAGTACGAATGCCTCGACGGCGTGGTGAACCCATCACTCGTCATCGATTGCGGCGCAAACGTCGGGTACGCGTCGGCCTACTTCCTCTCGCGGTTTCCTTCAGCACGCGTCATCTCGGTCGAGCCTGACCCCGACAACTTCGCAGCGTTGAAGATCAACGTTCGGCCGTTCGGGGACCGATGCCAACTCGTCAACACGGGTATCTGGTCATCTACCACAGGCCTCGTAATGGACGAGACTGCATGGGGGGATGGCCGCGAGTGGGCGCGTACCGTCAGACCCGCCAAGCCTGATGAGATTCCCGTCATGCAGGCGACCGATATCGGGGCGCTGCTCACGAGCAGCGGCCACGAACGCATTTCGATTCTCAAGATTGACATCGAGGGAGCGGAGGGCGAGGTCTTCTCCGCAGGAGCTCCGGATTGGCTCGCTCGGGTCGATAACCTCGTCATCGAGCTGCATGGGTCGGCTCATGAAGCGACATTCCACCGCGCGATCGCTGGCGCCGGCTTCGAGGTATCGAGCTCCTACGAGCTGACCGTGTGCAGGCGGCGGCCATCGTGAGCCAACGTCTCTCCGTATCGGTGGTGATCACGGCCTACAACCTGGAGAACTTCATAGGACCGGCGGTGCGGTCGGCGCTTTCCCAAACTCGGCCGCCTGACGAAGTCATCGTGGTCAACGATTGTTCGACCGACAGGACCGGTCGAGCACTCACTGAGTTCGGGAACTCGATCCGCGTCATCAATCAGCCAACAAACCAGGGGGCGCTGCGAGCTGCTTTGCGGGGCCTCACGGAATCGAGCGGGCAGGTCGTCTCGTTCCTCGACGGCGACGACCTGTGGCACCCGCAGAAACTTGAGCGCTGCGTTGGACTCATGGACGCAGACCCCTCTCTCGTACTCGTGTCACATCAACACACGCGCATCGATGCGGCAGGCCGTGACCTCGGGATCCGAGACGAGACGCACCAGAACATCGACGCGATCATTGCCAAGACCAACCGAGAGGAGCAGCGCAGCGAGTTGTACAAACAGTCCATCCTGGAGAAGCGGGGCTATTGGCTTGGCAGTGCGTACTCAATTCGCCGGACCGCGCTTGATCTCACCGCATTTCAGGGTTGGGTCGACTCCCTGCCTCACCCAGAGGACGTGTACCTCGACTTGGTCTTGGCGCCCTGGATAGTGCTATCGAATCCGGACCTGGCGGTGGGGCTCGTGGACGCTCCGCTCTTTGACTACCGCATTCACGCGAACAACTCGTGCAACGATTACCGAGACGTTGAGCGTGCGCTTCGGTCAATTCGAAGAGCCTACAACACAACCCTCGCTGCCAATGACCTGAATCGGCGGTTCGCCCACCTCGAGATTGCTCGCAACGGAGCACTCGCCCATGACCGCGCAATTGCTCACTACGAGTTGCTCTTGGACCTCTACGGCAATAGGCGCCTGCGAAGCATCAGGCGCCTGACCGAACTACTCGCTTCGCGGTCTCTGACGGTGCGGCAGACCCTCACGGAGCTCGTCCGCGTCACCGCGGTCGTCGCTGGTGGGCCGGAACTGCTCTTGCGCCTCAAGAGCCGCGTTGTAAATGCCCGAAGCCGACTCAACCAACTTCGGCAGTTGATGCCATGACACGCACCCGCGCACTGTCCATGCGAGTATTCGACCGCTTCCGCGCCTTGGTTCTCCGAGGCTACGGCCACCTTCTTCTCGGTCAGCGAGTCGAAGCCTACGGTCTTTTCACGGTCGCAAACCCTGCAAACGTCGCCATTGGCCGAAACTGCGCCATCAACCACGGCGTGTTCATTCTCGGCCGTACGCGCATCAGCATAGGTGACGACGTAGTTCTCAGCGCTCGTTGCATGCTCGTCGATGGGGGGCTGGACCCAAACAGCTTTTCAGGTCAGGAAGTCCCAAAGTACGCGGAGGCGGGCGGCATCACGATTGAAGACGGCGTGTGGGTCGGCGCCGGTGCGATCATCTTGCCAGGCGTCACGATTGGAAGAAGAGCGGTTATCGGCGCCGGAAGTGTGGTCACCAGGAGTGTTGGGCCAAACGCCATCGTGGCCGGGAACCCGGCTCGGCCACTGACTCGGTCCTCCGAGGCCAGCTCAGTTGGTGAACCGTAGCCCATGGCGCTGCTGAAGCGTTGGCTCGCCGATCGAGGCGTCACAGCAACGCTGGTACGCGTCGCATCGGGTAGCGCGGCGCTGCAGTTCGTGAATCTGGGCGTCGGCCTCATAACCGGAATGGCGCTCTCTCGCTTGCTCGGCGTCGAAGGCCTTGGTCAGTATGGACTGGCCATGGCCACCGCGTCGTTCCTCGGCATCGGCGTAGAAGCCGGGATGTCGCAACTCATTCTTCGTGATGCCGCCAGGGAGAACGGCCCTACCACGGCAACGCCTGCTGCTCTTCAGGAGGCCGCGGTGAGCGCGGTGGCAATCGCTGCAGTCTGCCTCGCCGGCATCAGTGTCTACGCTGTGACTACCGACACTCCGGCGAAGTCAATCTTTGCATCCTTGATCTTCTGCCTTGTGGTCGCCCTTTCAAACATTGCAGTTGCCCCGATACTCGGCGCTCAGCGCGTCGTGGCCGGTCAAGTGCCGTCGCTGGTCATTAGGCCGCTCGCCTTCCTCTCGCTCCTTGGGGCGAGTTCTCTAGCGCTTCCAAAGTTGTCTGCGACCGCAGCTATGACGTTCCAAGTCTTGGCCGGGACTTTGGCGCTCGGATTTGCGCTCGTCCAGTTGCGATCGCTCACGACTTCGGCAGGCCCCCTCCGCGAACCTCAAAAATCAGAAATTCACACCCGAGGCAGGCTGTGGCTGAAGTCGCTTCCGATTGCCGCTTCTGAGGCAGCGCGGATCATCCAGGGCAATGCCGCGATAGCGACGCTTGGCGGGCTCGCCACTGCCGAGGCAGTTGGTCTCTTTCGTGTGGCGAGCTCAACATGGACGATGGTGATGCTCCCGCTCACGCTATTCAATGGGGCAACGGGCCCACTCCTTGCGCGACTGCATGCAGAGGGTGACCGAAAGAAAACGCAGACCGCACTCTGGCAGATCGCTCTCGGAATGACCGTGGGGGTTGCGGGCCTGTCGATGCCGATCTTCCTCTCCGGCGACTGGCTTCTCGAATTCCTCTTCGGACCAGGCTTCGGCCGTGCAGCCCCTGAACTCAAGGTGCTATGCCTCGGCGCTGTGTTCAATGCATTCTTCGGCCCAAACACGACGATGCTTACAATGGCTGGCCGCGAACGAGTCGTCGCCAGGGCATTTGCCGTGTCGGTCGCCGTTCTCCTGCTGTCATTGGGCCCTCTAATCGTTGCGTTCGGGTCGCTGGGCGCAGCAGTGGCGAGCTCCGCGTCGATGTTGACATGGAACATCATCATCTGGGTCGATGCGCGGGTCTCTCTGAATCTCGACACCTCTCTGCTGGGCTTCTTCGATGGTAGATTGCGGGCGTCGCCGGGATGAGCCGACGTGTTCTTGGCCTGGTTCTGATTGCAGTCCTTGCGCGCGCCGTGACGGCATGGGTTGTCGATAGCCGAATTGCCGGGGACTCTGTCCTATACCAACAACTCGCAACGAACATTCTCGACCACGGGGCTTTCTCAGCATCGGTCTCGTCGCCGTTCGAGCCCACCGCGGTTCGACCACCGTTATTTCCGACCCTCGTTGCTGCTACATTCTGGCTTTTGGGCCGATCTACCTTGGCGCTGCTGCTCGTTCAGTTGGCACTTTCGACATCCGCGGCGGTCTTTCTGGGGGTCGCCTTCATGAAACGCTGGCCTCGCTGGGGCGGTGGGGCCGCACTCGCTCTTGCTCTGAATCCATTCGAAGGAGCGTTCATTGCGACCATGCTGACGGAGACGCTTTCGATCTCACTCATGAGCTTTGGGCTCGCGCTCCTCGCTGGTCGGCCCACCCGACGGAGGCTCGCTGTTGCGGGGCTCGTCTTTGGCCTCTGCGCTCTCGCGCGAGAGGCACTCCTGTTCATACCGGCAACCATGGGTGCAGCCCTCATCCTCCAGAGCGGACTCTCCAATCCGAGACGATTGAACCGCGGGCTCCGGAGAGCCGCGCTCGTCATCACGGCCGCCGCGCTGGTTGTCGCGCCTTGGACGCTTCGGAACTTCAGGGCCCTTGGGCGCCTGGTCCCCGTGTCGGGCGGGGCAGCTGCCTACAGCTTCTGGATTGGAACGTGGGAGACTGACCCATCATGGACTTCGGGACCAACACCGCAGTTTCCGTCGGAGGCGTTTCCGTCGGCCGAGCATCGGTCACGGCTCGAGGCTTTTGAGGGCGAGCTGTTCCAACCCGAAGCGCAGGCTCTACTGTACGAGATGGCCATCACGAACTGGAGGCAAGCGCCTGGACTGACGGCGCTGCGCTGCCTTCGCCGAACGCCCCTCATGTGGCTCGGGACACGAACTGAAATATTTCAGTTCCGACCGGCCGCGCTTCGTGCGCGCGGCAGCTTGGTCTGGCTTGCCCACAAAGCGCTCTATTGGGCCGTCAATACGTTAGTCATCATCTTGGGCTTCACTGGCATCTTCCTCGCACTGCGTCGCGGCGGCGCTGCGAAGAGGCTGGCCGGGCTCGCGATTGCGCCGATTCTCCTCCTCGGTGTCGTTCATTTTCCGGTACACAATACGGAGTCTAGATACTCACATCCTGTCCTACCGATTCTCTTGGTGGCAGGTGGTTCGCTTGCTGGGGTGCTGACCCTCAAACTGCGAGCCCGGTGGCCCAGTCGTCGCCAGACTCCGGGCGTCGAGTAGCTTCCTCCCAGTCGCAAGAATAGGCTCAATCTATGGGCTGTGCAGACGCGGCGGCATTCGATGCAAGAGAGGCCTTCCGGATGAGAGCGATTCTACTGCTTCTGATTTCTGGCCTCAGCTGCACGCGCGTTGCACCAGGGGTAATGGAGGCGTGCCAAGGCTCTTCAGATTGTCAACAGGGCCTCGTTTGCCTCGGCAATAGATGCGGAGAATGCCGACAAGACTCGGAGTGCCCCGGGGTGTCGAAGTGCGGTCTAGTGCAGGCTGGTCGGTGCGGCTGCTTCGACGCCGATGGTGACGGCGCGAGTTGCAGTGACTGCGACGACGCCGACCCGGCGCGTTTCCCCGGAGCCAACGAAGTGTGCGATGGAAGGGACAACGACTGCGATGGCGAGGTGGACGAAGGGACGGTAACAACCTGGTTCGTCGACGCCGATGGCGATGGGTACGGGAACGCGGGGCTGTCGGTGACGCGTTGCCAGGCTCCGGCGAACTTCGTGGCGAGAGATGGCGACTGCAACGACAACGACCCTACGACGTTCCCCGGACGGCCCGAAGTGTGCGACGGACGCGATAACAACTGTGATGGCACTGTCGACGAGGGCGTGAAGTCGACGTTCTATCGAGATGCCGATGGTGACGGATTCGGCGACCCAAGGAATGCGGCAACGACCTGCCAGATTCCGGCTTCCGGGTTCGTGGCCGTCACAGGTGACTGCGACGACTCGCGAGCCGACGCAAACCCGCAGGCGCTCGAGACGTGCAATAACCGCGATGACGACTGCGACGGTGTCGTTGATGGTTTCCCTCGCGCCTGCAACAACATGTGCGGCGACGGCACCGAGGTGTGTGCGCGGGGCATCTTCGCTGGATGCACGGCGCCGCCTATTGTAACCATCAACACTGTCACCACGCTCTCAGGTTCCAGTGCGAGCTACGACTGTCTCACCGTCGGCAGCCAGGGCCGGCTCGTGGTGCCAGCCGAAATGACGCTCAGCACCCGGAACTGGCTCCGCGTCGAGGCGACCGGCAGCCTGGAGTTGGGTCCCCGCTCCGTTGTCTCTGCTGGTGGAGACATCGTCTTCAGCGATCGAGGCCTGCTCCTGGCGAATGACGCTACGATTCGCTCTGAGGCCACTATCAGCATCAGTGGTGACTCGCGGTGGTACGCCCAGTTTCCCCAGGCCCCGCCCTATTCGTCGGGTGGGTCGGCCGCGTGCGCACCGCCGACTGAACAACTCGTGGGTGGCGCCGGGG
>JACSRE010000383.1 GCA_014879945.1 Myxococcus sp. | reverse complement strand
CGGCAGCGCAGGTGCAGCGGGTGGCGGCAGCGCAGGTGCAGCGGGTGGCGGCAGCGCAGGTGCAGCGGGCGGCGGGAGCGCAGGTGCCGCCGGTGGCGGCAGCGCAGGTGCAGCGGGCGGCGGGAGCGCAGGTGCCGCCGGTGGCGGGAGCGCAGGTGCAGCCGGCGGCGGCAGTGCAGGTGGAAGTGCAGGTGGCGGCAGTGCAGGTGGCGGCAGTGCAGGTGGAAGTGCAGGTGGCGGCAGTGCAGGTGGCGGCAGTGCAGGTGGCGGCAGTGGAGGTGGCAGTGCAGGTGGCGGCAGTGCAGGTGGAAGTGCAGGTGGCGGCAGTGCAGGTGGTGGCAGTGCAGGTGGCGGTGTCGCAGGCGGGTCTGCGTCTCCCCCGGCGCGGCTGTCCTTCGTGAGCGCTTCGCAGACCATCACCACGAACCTCTGCTCGGCCTCCCTCGTCGTCGAGTCGCGGACGTTCCTTGGCTTTCCCACGCCGGTGCTCAGCAACCTGACGGTGGGGTTGACGAGCGCCCCGAGCACGCCGCTGCAGTTCTACGCTGGCGCTGGCTGCATCGGCCCTCCCGTCACGTCGGTCGTGATGCTGGCTGGGCAGAGCCGGGTCTCGTTCTTCGCCCGCAGCAGCGCGGCGAACATGTTCATCGTCACCGCGAGCGCCAGCGGGCTGCTGTCGGCGAACCAGGACCTGACCGTGACGCAGGCGCCCACCTCGCTCGCGTTCGCCGCGGCCCTGCCTTCTCCGCTTCGCGCGGGCGCGTGTCTGCCGGCGACGGTGGAGTCCCGCCACAACGGCGCTGCCACCACCGTCCTGAGTGACACCAACGTCGCGCTCACCGTCGACGTCGCGGATGGCACGCGCTTCTTCACCGACCCTTCGTGCACCTCGATGACGACCAGCGTCACCATCGCCGCGGGCTCGACGACGGCTGGCTTCTTCTTCAAGCCGCGCTCCGGTGTGCCCATGGTGCTCACGGCCACCGCGCCCTTTGGCGCCGGCACCCTCGGCCTCTCGCCGGTGCCCATCGTTCGGCGCGGCCGCTGCACGCTGCGGGGCTCTTCGCAGACCTGCTCCATCGACCCCCTCGGTCTCCCGCAGACGGCCGCGACGTTGGGCCGCGCCTTTCTCATCGCGCAGAGCATCGTGCCCTTGGGGACGTCGACGCCTCTCGACGTCGAGGCGCGGTGCCGTCTGCAGGGGGTCGACATCTCCTGTCAGCGCCGCGGAGGCGGGTTGACCTCTGACGCCGAGACGCACTTCCAGGTGGTGGAGCTGCCGACCGGCCTGACGGTGCGCACGGCCTCGAGCGGGAGCTGCGGCACGAACGTGAACCTGAACGGACAAGTCGACGTCAACCGCTCCTTCGTCCTCAAGTCCGTCATCGGCTCGGGGACGAACCTCGATGAAGACGACGCCGTCTCGGCGACGCTGATTGGCCCGTCGACGGTGCTGCTCAGCTCCAACGCCTGCGACGGCTACGAGGTCCAGGCGGTGCAGTTCGACGGCGCGTCGGTGGTGCGCGGTCAGCCCCTGCTCCCGGCGATGTCGTCTGGCTCGTTGACGGCCGGCGTGACGGGGTTGGCCCCGGCCTCGTCGGCCACCCTGGTGCTGAGCCAGCCCTCCACCGACGTGCGGTTCATCGGCCTGCCGCTGGCGCCGTGCTCGGTGCAGGCGCGCGCCGAGGTCGCCTCACCGAGCGAGCTGCGCTTCTCGCGCGGCATGGGTCGCTCGGCGTGCACGAACAACACGCTGGCGCGCATTCCCTACGAGCGGGTGGACTTCGGCAGCCAGGCGCGCGTCTGGTCCTACAACCTCAGCCTCAGCCAGAGCACCGAATCCTTCCCCCTCGCCATCAGCGCGGTCGACCCGACCCGGACCTTCGTCCTCACCTCCAGCCAACAGCTCGGTGGACAAGGCTCGGGCGAGGCCGACGGCACCCTGGGGGCGACGGGGCCGGACGGCGCCGTGCAGACGGTGCTCCTCAACGCCTCGACCGTCGAGGTGAGGCGCGGCCCGGCGAGCTCGGCGGTGCTGGTGACGGTGTACGTCGTGCAGCTCGAGCCCTGAGGCGTCGAGTCACGGCACGACGTCGAAGGTCATGCTCTCGGTCGCGGCGCCGTTCGAGGCCTCGGCCCGGAGCGCAACGCCCGTCTGCGGCCGGTCGATGATCAACCCCTCGAAGGTGACGCCGCCATCGACGATGGGCCTGGCAGCTCCGCCCGCCAGGACGCCGCCGGGCGTTCGCACCAGGCGCAGCGCGACCGTCACCGTGGAAGACGAGACCGGGTTGTCGTTCGCGTCGAAGGCGACCAGCTCGATCGCAGGCGAGAGGGCCACGCCGACGCGACCCTGAGTCGGTTGTACCGAGAACCGCACACCGGCCAGCGGCCCGGCGAGGAACGTCACCACCGGCTTCGCGTCGAGGACGACCTCGCCGGTGGGGCCCGTCACCGTCGCGCTCACCGTGCGCACCTCGGCCACGTTCGAGCGCAGCGACACCGTCAGCACGCCGTCGTCGCCCGCCGAGCCCGAGGCGTCGACCGGCGTGCCCCGGCCCGAGGCCGTCACCGACACCTGGGGCCTGGGCACCGGAGCTCCCGTCGCGTCTCTCACCGTGACGGTGATGGTGATGGTGTCGGAGCGGTCGGCGAGGGCCGTCGTCTTCGAGACCTCGAGCGTCGACCTCGTGGCGTCGGGCGCCGGCGCTCGAGCCCCGGCGTCGGCGCCGGTCGCGCTGCCGCACCCGACGAGGAGCATCACCACCACGGCTGAGAGGGAGCGGACCATGCCGCGACTGTCCGTGATGCACCGCTGGCTGTCCACGACTCGGTCGAGGGCAGGGGAGCACCCACCCGGCGAGGTGAGAGGGAGCTGGCTCCCTGGAGGCCACGTGCAGCGCAGCCCGGGCAATGAGGTAGCGCCCAGGACGACGCGTGTGCGCCGAGCGCTACGCGCACGCCCCGGCGCCATGCGCAACGGCCGCAACCAACGTGGCCGCCCTGAGCGCACCTCAAGCACCAGACAACCTGAGACCTGCGGCGGCGTCGCCCGTCTGCGGGCATGGCGCTCCCCGGCTCGACGATGTGGCTCGATGTAGGCAACCAACGCCTGTTTCAGCCGACAACCCACACACCTGTTGACCGCCCCCGAGGCCAAATGCCCCGTATCGTCCTGATGTTACTTGTATTCATGGCGTCAGGGTGTGGGGTCGTGCGGGCTGCTGACTGCTCGCCGAGTACCTGCGCGGGCTGCTGTGACTCGAGCGGGGCCTGCGTCGCGGGAGTGCTGTCGGACAGCTGCGGGTTCGCGGGCGCCAGCTGCGTGCGGTGTGACGTGGGCATGCAGTGTGTCGCCGGCGCCTGCCGCGCCAGCGCCGGGTGTGCCGGATGCCAGTCGGCGGCCGGGTGCGTCGCGGGGACGGCTGATCAGGCGTGCGGCCGCTCGGGTGTGGCGTGTGATGTCTGCGGCCTCGGCGAGCGCTGCGTCACCGGCTCGTGCGTGATGAGCGGGGCGGGCGGAGGAAGCGCAGCGGGTGGAGGGAGCGCCGCGGGCGGAGGTGATGCAGCGGGCGGCGGCGGCGCTCCCTCCACCCGCTGCGCTTCCTCCGCC
>JACSRE010000136.1 GCA_014879945.1 Myxococcus sp. | reverse complement strand
AAGAAGACTCCAGCCCTCCTCGTCGTGAGGCACCCGTCGAACGCAGCTGGGTGAGTCCACGGCAGGTGTAGCGACGGGCAGACGCTGGAGCAGACGACACCGCAGCACCACGGCCCGGCCAGTCTTCACGACTGCGCCGGGCCGAAGTGTTTCTGGCGCACGCCCTCACGACGCCCCACACTCACCCAATGACGAACGTCGGAGTGGTGCTCTCGGGGGGTGGTGCCCGCGGCGCCTACGAGGTGGGGGTGCTCAAGGGAGTGTGTGAGGCCCTCGACCGCCCTCGTGGCTCGCCCTCGCCGTACAACGTGGTGTCGGGCACCTCGGTGGGCGCCATCAACGGCGCCTGGCTGGCGGCCAACGCGCACCGGCACGACCACTGCGTCGACGAGCTGGCCGCGCTGTGGCGCTCGCTCAAGCTCGAAGAGCACCTGCGCGTCGACCTCAAGGGGCTGATCGCCTGGACCAACCCCCTGCGCGCCCTGCGCAAGCGGCTGCCGCGCGACGAAGACGGGCCGGTGGACCTCGGCCGCTCGGTGCTCAACCCGCGCGCGCTCGAAGACATGGTGGCCGTCGGCGTCGACTGGACGCAGCTGCACGTCAACCTGCGCGAGGGCCACCTGCGCGCGCTCGTCGTGGCGGCGCTCCACATCGGCACCGGCACCACCACGCTCTTCGGAGAGCTCGCGCCGGGCGTCGACTTCAAGGCCACGCGCAGCGCCCACCGCGTCTTCAAGAAGACGCTCATCGACGCCGAGCACGTGCTGGCCTCGGCCGCCATCCCCGCGCTCTTCCCGGCCCGCCGCATCGGGCGCTCGTACTTCAGCGACGGCGGCCTGCGCTTCAACACCCCCATCTCCCCGGCCATTCGCGCGGGCGCCGACAAGCTGGTCGTCATCACCCTGCGACACGAGGCGACGGTGATGCCCAACGTCGACGCGCCCGGCGACTCGACCAGCCAGTACCCCAGCCTCGTCTTCCTCGCCGGCAAGCTCTTCAACGCCCTGCTGCTCGACCCCGTCACCTCCGACCTCGCGGTGCTGCAGCGCTTCAACCGGCTCGTCGAGGTCATCGACGAGGGCATGTCGCCGGCCGAGCGCGCGCGCGTCGACCGCGTGATGGAGCAGGAGCGCGGCATGGCCTACCGGCGCATTCCCACGCTCGTCTTCGAGCCCTCGAAGAACGTCGGCGTGCTGGCCGGCGAGCACCTGCGACGTCACTCCGGCCGCTGGAACAAGGGCCGCCTCTACGAGCTGCTGCTGGCGCGGGCGGCGCACGTCGAGTCGACGTGGGAAGCCGACCTCGCCTCGTACCTGATGTTCGATGGGAGCTGGGCCGAGACGCTCATCGAGCTGGGCCGCGCCGACGCCCTGGCCAAGCGCGACGAGGTGCGGGCCTTCTTCGCCGCGTGACGCCCACCTCCGCCACCGCCGAGCCGCTCTCGACGCACCTGCTGCTCGACTACCTCGTCGAGCTCGGCAGCGAGCTGTTGTCGGCCGGCTGCCCCAGCTACCGGCTCGAGGAGCTGCTCTCGGTGGTGGCCCAGCGCGAGGGCTTCTCGGCCGACGTCTTCGCCGTGCCCACCGGCCTCTTCGTCGGCATTCGCACCCCCACGGGCGACGCGCCGGCGGTGTCGATGGTGCGGGTCACCGAGTGGCGCATCGACCTCGAGCGCCTGGCGGTGCTCGACGGGCTGCTCCACCGCGTCATCGAGCGCGAGCTGTCGGTGAACGACGCGCGGCTGGAGCTGCGGCGGCTCTCGAAGCAGGGGCCCTGGTCGGCGCCCCTGAAGCTGGCGGCCGCGGCGGCGGCGAGCGCGGGCGCGGCGGTGTCGTTCGGCGGAGGCCTGGCTGACTTCTTCATCGCGGGCGCGGGGGGCCTGGTGCTGCGCGCGGTGCTG
The DNA here is from genome assembly GCA_014879945.1 of Myxococcus sp. Lineage (GTDB taxonomy): Bacteria > Myxococcota > Myxococcia > Myxococcales > Myxococcaceae > Xiheimicrobium. The sequence goes on along the minus strand of JACSRE010000136.1, from coordinate 16,190 downwards.
CTGCGCACCCAGCGGGAGGCCGGCCTCCGGTTCCTCGAGAACTTCCTGGGCGGCGTCATCGCGGCGCTGACCGCGTGGCTGGCGACCCTCGTCTGGCCGGGGCACTCGCGCGACGTGCTGGTGCTGGCGGTGGTGATTCCGCTGCTGCCGGGCATGGTGCTGACGACCGGGCTGGCCGAGATCACCTTCAAGAACCTCGTCTCGGGCACCGCGCGGTTGGTCGACGCCGCGGTGACGCTGCTCTCGCTCGTCTTCGGCATCGGCCTGGCGCTCAGCTTCGAGCAGTGGACGGGAGTACGGGCGGGCCCCGCAGGGCTGGCCGCGCCGTCGCCGTGGTGGGGGCAGGCGCTGGCGGTGGCGGTGGCGTCGGTCGGCTTCGGCGTGTCGCTGGGGCTGCCCCGGCGGCGGCTGGGCATCGCGCTGGCCTCGGGGGGCGTGGTGTGGCTGTCACAGCTCGGCGTGCGGAGCTGGCCGGTGTCTACCGGCGCGTTCGCCTCGGCGCTGCTGCTGGCCGTCGCGGCCAACGTGTTCGCGCGCACCACCCACAAGCCGGCGCAGCTGTTCCTCCTGCCGGGCCTCTTGCTGCTGGTGCCCGGCGCGTTCGGCTTTCGCAGCTTCGACGCGCTGCTGCGCGGCGACTACACGCAGGGGGCCAGCCAGGCGGTCGACATGTTCACCCTGGCCGGCGCGCTGGTGATGGGCCTGCTGGTGGCGAACGTGGTGGTGCCGCCGCGAAAGATTCTGTGACTACTGCGCCGCGAGCCAGGCGCCGAAGCGCCGCATGATGCGCGCGTGAATGGGCGCCTGCGAGGCCCGGTAGAGGAGCCACGGCATCGCCGGCACGAAGCCGCGCAGCGTCGTCATCAACGCCGTGGGCGACGAGAGCAGCCTGAACTCGAAGGCGCCGACCGAGCTGTCCGACACCAGGGAGCCGTCGCGCACCTCGAGCACCTCGAGGTCGTCGGTCGACTGACCGGCGACGCGGCGCAGGCGCAGCACGCTCACCCCGCCCGCTTTCACCTCGTAGGCCTCGGCGCCCAGCACCGTCGAGGTGCCGGGCGCGGCCGAGGGCAACCACTCGAAGTACGCGCGCGCGGTCTGCCCCGCCGTCCACCCGGCCCTGGGGGAAAGGCGCTGCACCGAGAGCACCGTCGAGGGGCCGCTCCAGGCGGGCGGTGAGACGTCGGCGCCCTTCCACCCGGGGAGCCGCCGCGTCTCGACGTCGGGGGCGAGCACCAGCTGCTCGAGCTGGGCCGCGGGGTCGTCGCCGCCACCCGAGAGCACCGCGAGCGGCGCCCCGGCCGACGCCAGCACCGCCTCGCGCTCGTCCTGCTCGCCGCAGCCGAAGAAGACGAGGCGCCGGGGCTTCGTCAGGCGCGCGGCCCGGGCCACCGAGTCCGCCAGGAGCAGGTCGACGTCGTCGGCAGAGCCCTGCTGCAGCCGCGCGCGGGGGCCCGAGGTGCGCGCGAGGAAGACCACGACCTCGGCGCCGGCGAGCGCGACCTCGGCCTCGGCGACCGACAGCAGGTCGGCCCTCCAGAGCCCCGGGCCCGCGTCCGCGCGAGAGCCCACGCAGGTGACGTCGCACGCCTGGGCGAGGCGCTGCGCGAGCGCGCGGCCGAGCGCGCCGGTTCCTCCTGCGATGACGACCCGCGGGCGCGTCGGCTGCGACATGGCGCGAGGCCTTAGCGCGACGGTCGGCGGGGCGCTCCTCATTCGTGGGTCGCGGCGCCAGCGGGGCTGGCCTCGGCCGCAGCCTCGGACGGCAGGGGCGCGGTCGGAGGACCTGCCGAAGCCGTGGGCTGGCGCGAACGCGTGGGCGCCGTCGAGAGGGGCGGCGCGGTGCACGTCCCCGGGGGCCTCGGCGTCGGCACGCGGGCGCTGGAAGGTGGGCGGCGCGGTGCACGTCCCCGGGGGCGTCGGTGTCGGCACGCGGGCGCTGGAAGGTGGGCGGCGCGGTGCACGCCCCCGGGGGCGTCGGCGTCGGCACGCGGGCGCTGGAAGGTGGGCGGCGACGGCGCGGGTCGGCTTCACGCCGCGGCGTCACTCAGCCGGGGCGGCACATGCCGTTCTGGCAGACCTCTCCGGTGGCGCACGAGCTCTGGCCCGAGCCGACGCAGGGCCCGCGGGGCACCTGGGTGCTCCACTGCCCGATGTGGTTGCCGCTGCTGATGCTCTGAAACGGGAGCCAGAACGCGGGGAAGCTCGGGTCCTGGCCGCCCATCGCGCGCGCCGGGTCGAACGCCACCATCCACAACTGGGTGCGCTCATGGTCGCGCAGGCGCAAGCCATAGGCGCGGCCGGTCGAGAAGGTGAGCCACATCACCGTGCCGCCCGAGTAGCGGTGCAGCACCGGCGCCCACTTGGGCCATGAGGTGCCACCCGGCGCCGAGGCGTTGACGAGGTGCACCGGCGCGCCGCCCGTCGAGGGCACCGCCCACAGCTGCCCATCGGGAACGCCCGCGTCGGTGGGGCCGGCGTTGTCCATCGAGTTGCGGTTCGAGGGCGAGCGGTTGAACAGCACGAAGCGGCCGTCGGGGGAGTACGCGGGGTAGTAGTTGTTCTGTCCGCCAAACGGCACGAGCGGGGTGGGCGGGTCGAAGCCGGTGCCGTTGAAGCGCATCGTCTGCAGGCCGGCCGAGTCCACCCCCGGGGCGGGGAAGGCGAACGGCGGTGGCCGCGAAGGCCGCGCGAACACCATCGACGCGCCGCTCGGAGACCAGTCTGGCATCGTGCCGGTGCTGACGACGTTGCGCACCACGCCCGTCGTGAGGTCGCGCCACTGAATCGACGCGCCGTTGCTCTGCAAGAGGTGCTGCTCGTCGGGCGCGAAGGAGAAGAAGTTGGCGCTGCCGGTGAGCGGCCCTGAGCTCGAGGAGGCGACCTGCTTCGTCTGCACCCGCAGGGTCGAGTACGCCGACGGCGCGGGGATGTCCTTGCCGACGGCGATGAGGTTGCCCTGGCGCGAGATGACGTGACAGCCGACGCAGGTGAGCGCGCCGACGTTCGAGCCCGTCAGGTACGTCTGCGGCGGCGCGTTCGGGAAGCCGTAGTCGAAGCGCATCACGGTGCCGGCGGTGTTCCAGTAGTAGAGGCCTCCGATGAGGTCTTGCTCGGTGAACGAGAGCCGCTGCGGGAGCGACACCCCCACCACGCCCGGGCTCGCGCCGTTCACGCCCGCCACGTCCCACACGACGGCGGCCGTCCCGCGGGCGTAGGGCACCAGGTCGGCGTAGGCCGCGCCGTCGAGCGAGAAGACGCACCCGCCGCCGACCGCGGTGCAGCCGGTGAAGACCTCGACGGTGCGGGTGGGCGCGCGGAAGGTGAAGCGGAACAACGTCTGGCCCGACGAGGGGAGGAAGTGGAACTCGAGGCGGTTGGTGTTGGGAGGAAGGATGACGCCGTCGGCCGGGTAGATGACCGTCGGCCGGGAGCCCGTCACCGCGCCGCCGAACTTCGTCGAAGACGTCGCGTCACCGCCGGGCCCGAGGTGCGAGGTCGAGCTGTTGCCGCCGTCGAGCGCGGGGTTGGGTGGCGGCACCTGAATCGACCAGCCGCCGTCGAAGTCGACGAAGAAGCCGCCGGCCGCACCGCCAGCCGCGGCCGCTCCACCTCCCATCGCGACGCCACCGCCCATCGCGACGCCACCGCCCGTCGCGAGGCCGCCGCCCGTCGCGACGCCACCGCCTGTCGCGACACCACCGCCTGTCGCGACGCCACCGCCTGTCGCGACGCCACCGCCTGTCGCGACGCCACCGCCTGTCGCGACACCACCGCCTGTCGCGAGGCCGCCGCCCGTCGCGACGCCGCCGCCCGTCGCGACGCCGCCGCCCGTCGCGACGCCGCCTCCGGTGGCGCCACCCGCACCTCCGCCCGCAGCCGAGCCACCGCCCTGTCCACCGTCGCCGCACGGAACACACATGCCGTTGCGACAGCAGCCCACGCACCTCGCCGCGTCGCAGGTGTAGACCTTCGCTGGTTCGCACTGACACCCCGCGACGATGAGCTGCACGGCGAGGAAGAGGCTTCGGGGGTGGCGCCAGTTCATGGGGGCGCGCACCGTGTCAGGTGGGAGCGGCTCGTTCAACCGGGCCTGTGTGCAGCCCGATACACGCCGTGCCGTCTTCGGTCACGCCTCCAGGTTCGCGAAGTCGTCGACGACCGTCTGCTTGAGCTCCGGGCGGCTGGAGACGTCGTTCCTCGGCTCGCTGATCAACGGCGTTGCGCCGTCAGGAGGCCCCCGTTAGCTGGCTCCCTGCGAATCTTCCGCAACTAAGAACCATGCGACAACAACCCCGCCACGCCGAACGACGCCTCGCGCACCTCACGGCGGCCGCGCGTCGGGCGGGCATCAAGCTGACCCACCAGCGCCTCGAGATCTTCCGCGAGCTGGCGGCGACCGAGGAGCACCCAGCGGCCGAGACGCTCTTTCGCGCCGTGCAGCAGCGGGTGCCGACGGTCTCGCTCGACACGGTCTACCGGACCCTGTGGACGCTCCACGAGTTCGGGTTGGTCACCACCCTCGGGCCGCGCGGGGGCGTGCGCTTCGACGCCAACCTCGAGCCCCACCACCACTACGTCTGCGTGCGGTGCGGGCTGGTGCGCGACTTCGAGAGCGAAGACCTCGACCACCTCCGCGTACCGAGCGCGGTGAAGCAGCTCGGCAGCTTCGTCGACTCGCAGGTCGCGGTGCGCGGCGTCTGCGCCCAGTGCCTGCGAGCCTCACCTCGCCAAGCCCCACCACCACCCCCACCGAAGAAGAGGAGCAGCCGATGAGCGACCCCAAGCAGTCTCCCCACGCTGGCCCGACGAAGAGCAGCGGTAAGTGCCCCGTCGCGCACGGCGCCCAGACCACCGTCGGCGCCTCGAACGTCGACTGGTGGCCCCAGGCGCTCAACCTCGACATCCTCCACCAGCACGACCGCAAGACCGACCCGCTGGGCGACGGCTTCAGCTACCGCGAGGCGCTCGAGGGCCTCGACGTGGCGGCGCTGAAGAGAGACCTGCACGCCCTGATGACCGACAGCCAGCCGTGGTGGCCGGCCGACTGGGGGCACTACGGTGGCCTCTTCATCCGCATGGCGTGGCACGCCGCGGGCACCTACCGCGTGGCCGATGGGCGTGGCGGAGGCGGCACCGGCAACCAGCGGTTCGCGCCGCTCAACTCGTGGCCCGACAACGGCAACCTCGACAAGGCGCGGCGCCTGCTGTGGCCCATCAAGAAGAAGTACGGCAACCGCGTCAGCTGGGCCGACCTCATCCTCCTCGCCGGCACCATCGCTTACGAGTCGATGGGCCTGAAGACCTTCGGCTTCGGCTTCGGCCGTGAAGACATCTGGCACCCCGAGAAGGACATCTCGTGGGGCGCCGAGCGCGAGTGGCTGGCCGCGAGCCGCTACGAGGGTGAGGCCCGCGAGTCGCTCGAGAACCCCCTGGCCGCCGTGCAGATGGGGCTCATCTACGTCAACCCCGAGGGCGTCGGCGGCAAGCCCGACCCGCTGCGCACGGCGCAAGACGTTCGGCTCACCTTCGCGCGCATGGCGATGAACGACGAAGAGACGGTCGCGCTCACCGCCGGCGGCCACACGGTGGGCAAGGCGCACGGCAACGGTGACGCCAGCCGCCTGGGCCCCAGCCCCGAGGGCGCCGACGTCGTCGAGCAGGGCCTCGGGTGGCGCAACCCCAACGGCAAGGGCTTCGGCCGCGACACCGTCACCAGCGGCGTCGAGGGCGCGTGGACGACGCACCCCACCCGCTGGGACAACGGCTACTTCGACGTGCTGTTCCGCTACCAGTGGGAGCTCAAGAAGAGCCCCGCCGGCGCGTGGCAGTGGGAGCCCGTCAACGTCAGAGAGGAAGACCGCCCCGCCGACGTCGAGGACCCGAAGGCGCGCGGCAACCTGGTGATGACCGACGCCGACATGGCGATGATCAAAGACCCTGCCTACCGGGCCATCTCGGAGCGCTTCCACCAGAACCCGGCGCTGTTCTCAGAGGTCTTCGCGCGCGCCTGGTTCAAGCTCACCCACCGCGACATGGGCCCGAAGGCCCGCTACTTCGGCCCCGACGTTCCGACGGAGGACCTGCCCTGGCAGGACCCGGTGCCCGCGGGCAGCACCAGCTACGACGTCGCGGCGGTCAAGGCGCGCATCGCGGCCAGCGGGCTGTCGGTCGGCGAGCTGGTCGCCACCGCGTGGGACAGCGCGCGCACCTTCCGAAACTCAGACCTGCGCGGCGGCGCCAACGGCGCGCGCCTTCGCCTCGCGCCCCAGAAGGACTGGGTGGGCAATGAGCCGGCCCGCCTCGCGCGCGTGCTGGCGGTGCTCGAGCCCATCGCGAAAGAGACGGGCGCGAGCGTCGCCGACGTCATCGTGCTGGGGGGCAACGTGGCCCTCGAGCAGGCAGCGCGCGCCGCGGGCGTCGCGGTGACCGTCCCGTTCGCGCCTGGCCGGGGTGACGCGACCGACGCGATGACCGACGCCGCCTCGTTCGCGGTGCTCGAGCCGATTCATGACGGGTTCCGCAACTGGCTGAAGGAGGACTACGCCGTCAGCGCCGAGGCGCTGCTGCTCGACCGCGCGCAGCTGATGGGCCTCACGGCGCCCGAGATGACGGTGCTGGTGGGAGGAATGCGGGTGCTCGGCGCCAACCGCGGCGGCGCCCGGCACGGCGTGTTCACCGACCGGGTCGGTGCGCTCACCAACGACTTCTTCGTCAACCTCACCGACATGCGCTTTGCGTGGGAGCCCAGCGGTGACGGGCGCTACCAGGTGCGTGAGCGCAGCACCGGCGCAGTGAAGTGGACGGCGACGCGCGTCGACCTCGTCTTCGGCTCCAACTCGATCCTCCGCGCGTACGCCGAGCTCTACGCCCAGGACGACCACCGCGAGCAGTTCGTGCACGACTTCGTGGCGGCGTGGACGAAGGTGATGAACGCCGACCGCTTCGACCTCGCCTCACGGCATTGAAGACGGCTCGCGGCTGGGCCCGGGAGTCAGCCGGGGCCGGCGAGCAGGCGGCGCACCAGCCAGCGAGCGCCTGAGTACAGCCCGAAGAGCACCATCAACGGCAGGGTGACGGGCAGGGCCACGATGGCGAAGACGTTGCTCCACCGCAACGGCCCGACGTACCTCCAATCATCGGCGTCCGGGCCGGCTTGGACCCAGTGCTCTGCCACTTGCATTGGATTGGGCTGACTCCAAGGGGGCCGGAGCAGCGCCGTCTGGTAGACGGCCGAACCCACCGGTGGCGGGGGGCGTCCCCTCTCCGAGGGCTTCACCTCGGCCAGCAGCGCTTCCAGCACCGCGCCGTCTGCTGGCGATGGCTCGTCGAGGCGCAGCTCGGCGGCAGCCGCAGTGCCCCACAGCTCGACCGCGGCGCCGGTCTGAATCGGGTGCTCCAGCCGCACCAACACCCGCTGGCCGGCGACCAGCGCGCTCTTTGCCGGCAGCGGGAGCACCAGGCGCTGCGCGTCTGCGCCGACGCGCAGCGCTGCGTGGGGTTTCTGGTCCACCGTGACGCGCGCTCGCAGCCACCGCGTCGGCCTCGCTGGAACGCCGGCGATGAGGCGCGTCGCCCCGGCCACCGCGGGGAACCGGTCGAGCGTGGGCGCCTCGCCGAGGGCCTCGTCGACCAACACGGCGAGCCCTCGATTGCGCCAGGCCGGCGGGAGGGCTGCGGCCAACGACTCGCACGCGGAGGCCTCGTCGAGCAGGGTTCGCGGGCTCGCGCCCAACAACGCCGCGCAGGCAGCAGCCTCTGACGCCGGTTCACAGCTCGACCAACACGCTCGCAGCGCGTCACGCAGCGCCGCCACCGAACCCAGGGTCTCAGGCCCCGGCAACACCGTCAGCACCTCGGCGACCGCCGGTGTCATCTCAAGGTGCGCCCACTTGCCGTCCCACGGCCCGCCGGGCTGGTGCTGAAAGCACAGCGGCCAGGGAGACAGCATCCACACCAGGGCGCGACGGGTGCGGTCCACGAGCGCGACCCGCGGGTTGACCAACGTCTGCGCCGAGCGCCAATCGGCGTCCAGTGCGTCTGACTCCCGCTCCACCGACCACCACGCCGGCAGCGGGTTGCCCATCGCGCCGGCGCTGACCACCAGCCGGCCGTCGAAGCGGGCGCCGATGCAGTGCGGGCCGGGCCACGACGCCCAGATGCCGTGACTCGCCTCGAGCGACGAGAGCGCGTCGAGGAGGACATCGGCGATGCGGAGCCAGACCGCGAGCGGCAGGCACCGCCCCTCTCGTGAGAGCGCCCACACGGCCGTCGAGACGGGAACACCGATGAACCACTCAGCGGCGCACAGCGCGTGCTCGACGTCGTTGGCGAGCCGCGGCATCGGGCCAGCGTCAGTGGCCGCCAGGAACGGAGGAGGCAACACCGAGATCTGGTTCACCAGCGCCGCACTGGCAAACCCGACGACGCGCGGCCAGGCTTCGGTCGGCGTGGTGGGCACGAGGCTCCCGCGGCGCACCAGGTCGCTCAAGGGGGCCGGCGTGCCACCCACGACGGTGACGACGGGAGCCACCTTCGGGGACAGGAACACGCGCGAACGGTACTCAGCCAACGCTGGCCCGCGCAAACGGCGCTTCGCCCGACAGCACCCGAGCTGGCCGCTGCGAGAGCCCAGGAAGACACGACGGCCCCCGCGCTCGAGACGAGGGCGGAGGCCGGGGTGCACTGCCTGCGCTGTGCGGCGACCTAGAACATGCTCCAGAGGAACTGGTTCGTCACCTCGTGGTGAAACTGAATCTCGGGCACCTTGATCTGCGTGCCCAGCGCCTTCGGGCACCGGTCGGCCTGCATCTGCTTGAGCTCGGCGAACTTGCCCTGCACCGCCTCGCCCAGCACCTCGCCCATGAACTTCGACCCCTTGAAGAGCCGAATGCCGTCATAGATGTTGTCGGGCAGGAAGCGGGTGCGGCTGCGCTTGGACTCGTCGGCCGTCTGCTCCGAGCCTGAGCCCTCGAGCGCCGTCTTCAGCAGCGCGTAGAAGACGAGGTACGGGTTGGCGTCGGGCGCCACGCTGCGCACCTCGATGCGGGCCGAGCGCTCGTTGCCGGTGGGGATGCGCACCATCGCGCCGCGGTTGTTGGCCGAGGCCTTGATCTGGTTGGGCGCCTCGTAGTGCGGGTCGAGCCGGCGGTACGCGTTCACCGACGGGTTGAGCAACAGGCAGAGGTCGTCGGCGTTGGTGAGGATGCGGTCGATGCAGTCCCAGCCCGACTTCGAGAGGCCGTCCTGGCCCTTGGGGTCCCAGAACTGGTTCTTGCCGCCCTTCGACAGCGACATGTTGGTGTGCATGCCGTTGCCGTTCACGCCGGTGACGGGCTTGGGCAGGAACGAGGCGGTCATGCCGAGGTTGGCGGCGACCTGCCGGCACAGCAGCTTGTACAGCTGCACCTGGTCGGCGGTGATGAGCGCCTCGGAGTACGAGAAGTTCATCTCGAACTGGCTGGGCGCGACCTCGGGGTGGTCCTTCTCGTTGCCGAAGCCCATGGCGCGCTGCACCTCGGCGGCCGAGTCGATGAAGGTGCGCAGCTTGTCGCCCGGGAGCGAGTGGTAATAGCCGCCGGTCGAGACGTAGTTGAACTTGCCGGTCTCGTAGTACCGGCGCTCGGCGTCTTTGCCCTCGAAGAGGAAGCCCTCGATCTCGGGCGCGACGTGGCACACCGTGCCGTCCTTCGAGAAGAGCTGCTCGCCGTACTGCTTGAGGCGGCTGCGCATGTCGCTGGGGTACGTCGAGCCGTCGCGCGAGAGCACCTCGCTGAACACCAGCACCTTGCCGGGGCCGAACACGTCGGCCGGCAGCCAGTAGAACGACGCCCAGTCGATGTTGAGGCGAAGGTCAGACTCGTGCTGCGCCGAGAACCCGCGCACCGACGAGCCGTCGAAGGTCAGGTTGTCCTGGCTCTTGAGGAGGAACTTCTTGTCGTAGTCCAGCATCTGCAGCCGGCCTTCGAGGTCGGTGAAGCACACCGTGACCGCCTTGATGCGGCGCTCGTCGGTCAGGTACTTCATGCGCGCTTCCTTGAGCTTGTCGGGCGCCTCGCGGTTGAGCCGCGCCTGCTTCACCGACAGGTTCATCTCTTCCAGCGCCTCGTAGGGAATCTCGAGAAAGTCACGGAGGGGGGTCGTCATGGGGAGCTCCTTTGCGTGATGCGAGAATGGTCGGGCGTCTGCGCCCGTGCGCTCCATCGCACACCACCAAGTCTTCGTCGAGAGCCGACAATGCTTGAGGAGCTGTCGATTAGGCTTCACTTCGACAGAACTAGGTCAACGCGACCGACCGGCTCGAGGAAGCCCCGAGAATCGTTGGGCAGCCGTGAGAACCTCGACGTCAGACCGACCACGGCTCCGGCAGGCGGCACCACTCGTTGTGGACGGCCAGCTTCAGGCCTGGCCACACCGAGGCAGCGTCGGCCAGCTCCGCGGGGAGGACGAGCTGCTTGAGCTTGGGGACGAACGTCTGCAGCTGCTTGAGCCCGTCGAGCGAGAGCGAAGCCTGCTCCGTCGAGGTCAGCACCAGCGTCTCGAGGCGCTCCCAGCGAGAGAGCCCCGACAGGTCCTCCATCGAGAGGCGAACCCACGCGCCGGTGGTCTCGAACGAGAGGCCCTTGAACCCGCCGGGCGCCAGCAGCTCGAGCTTCGGCGGCAGAAACCAGTTGCCCTCGGGGCCCATCACGTCGGGGACCCCGTCAAAGGCCAGCGTCAGCACGACGGGCCGGGGCAAGGTGGAGAGCGCCGCGAGGTGGTCGCTCGACTTCAGCTTCCCGGGGCTCAGCAGCGTCAGGCGCTGCAGCGAGCTCAGCACGCCGAGGCCCGCGGGCACGGCCTTGGAGGTCAGCCGGTGCTCGACGTGGTGGTGGCCTGCGCGCGCGGCGAACGCGACCTCGGGCTTGTGCTGCTTGAGCACCGTCGCCATCGAGGCCCCCGGCGCCAGCAGCAGCAGCGCCTGGGCAAACAGGTCGAGGTCGAGCCCGGCCTCGACCGCGGCGCTCCAGGCCTTGGGGGGCTTGAGCGCCTTCTCGAAGCCTTTGACGTGGGGAGCGTGTCGAGTGAGCGCTGCGCCGAGCGCCTTGCGTGTCGGAGTGTCGAACGCACCGACGGCCGCCGCCGCAGCCACCAGCGGCACCCAGCTCGGGTCGGGGAGCGCGGCCCCGAGCGCCGTGTTCTTCAGTCGCTCGGAGTCAGGGACGGTGCCGTGGTGAGCGTTCACTTCGACAGGCCAGCTCGGCGGAAATGGGTTCATGTGGCCAGTATCGATCAACTCATCGCCGGGAACGGAACGGAAGCGGCGGTGTCCCATGGGCCATGCGCCAGCCCAGCGTCGTCGCGGCCCTCGTCGTCCTGTTGGGGTGTGGGCCACAGGAGCCCCTGCCGCTCGAGGTGACGGCTGGCGGCGTGCGCGAGCTGCGCCACACCGTGGCGGTGCGCTCCGACGGGAGCGCCGCGCGGCTGAAGGTGACCCGGGTGCTGCGCAACGACGGCGACGACCTCGCGACGGTGAGCCGCCACCTCACGCTCCCTGACGAGGCCATCGCGACCGCGTTTCGCCTGGGCCGAGACGGAGCGCCGCCGCTCCCCGGCACGTTCTCGCTGAGCGACGCCATCGCCCAGCAGTGGAACCTGTTGACCAGCCCCGGCGACGCGGCGCCCTCGCCCATCGGCCGGCTCGACTGGTCCGAAGAGGGAGGGCTGCAGCTGGAGCTCTTCGGCCTGCTGCCCCGCGAGGTCGTCTCCATCGAATACGACGTCGAGGTGCCGCCCCGCTACGAGGCGGGCCTGCTGGTGTTCGACCTGCCCTTCGAGGACGACGCCGACGGCTGGCTGCGTCCGCGCTTCGAGGGCGCCGAGGTGGAAGAGACGGTCGACGGCTTCGTGGTGCGCCGACAGCACTTCACGCAGGCCATCGCCGACGTGCGCTGGGCCACCTCGCAGCTCGACACCCAGCGCACGCTCTGGCGCTTCGAGGTCGACGCCGCCCTCGAGCTGGAGCGCGCGCCCCTCGCGCCGCGGGTGGTGTTCGTCATCGACGCCTCGCACAGCGAAGGCCCCGAGGGCATCACCGCGCAGGTGGAGCTGGTCGCCCCGTACCTGGCGAACGCGCCCGACGCGCTGGTCGAGGTGGTGGTGACGCGCCGCTTCGCCGAGCGCTTGTTCGGGCGCTTCGTCTCCGCCGCGGAGGTCCCGGGGCTGCTCGCCTCGAGCGCGGCGAAGCTCACCCCGGGCAACGGCTCGAACCTCGACGTGGGCGCCGCCATGGCCGCGCAGGCGCTCTCGCAGGTCGGTGGCCCGGGCCGGGTGGTGCTCTTCACCGACACCCGGCTTCGCGCCGGCTTCTCGAACGAGGCCACGCTCCATGCGCTGCGCGCAGCCCCTGCCGACACCATCGTGCACGTCGTCTCGCGCGCCGCGCCGGGCAACGAAGGGTTGAGCGAGCAGCGCGACGATTCAGCGGCGCTCTCGGGGCTGGCGAGCGCGACCGGCGGCATCTTCCTGCGCGTCGAGGGTCGCGCCACTGACTTCGAGCAGGCCTCCCGTACCCTGCTGGGGCTGGTGCGCCCCGTGCGCGTCGACGACTTCGCGGTCGAGGGGTTCGACGCGCTGACGGTCGAGCCGACCCTCGACGAGGGCACGATGGTGCGCCTGCAGGGCGTGGCCGCGCTCCCGCCTGCCGAGGTGGTGGTGACGGGGAAGGTCTGGGCGCGCGAGTTCCGGCGGGTGGTGCAGGTGGACACGGCGTTGAGGCAGCGCCTGCCTGGCCTCGCCGTGGGCGTCGGAGCCCTGCGCGAGCTGCTCTCGGACGACGAGCTGCGCACGGCGGCGTTCCTCTCGCACGCGGCCTCACCCGTCACCTCGTTCCTCGCCGCGCCGCCCGACGCCGCGCCCTCGACGGCGGGCGTGGTGGAGGCCTTCGGTCTGGGCCTGTCAGGGAGCTCGCGCTGCGGCTGCGGCGGCGTCATCACCACCTCGGGCTGCGGGGGCTTTGGCGTCTCGAGCAACACCGACTTCGAAGCGCAGCTGCGCGCGTCGCTCGCGAGCGGGGTGAGGGCCTGCGAAGCGACGACGGGAGCACCGGCGACTGGCGTGGTGTTCGTCGAGGGCACCGGAGACGAGGTGGTCTCGGTCGAGGTGACCGGCGCCAGCGCACCGATGACCGCGTGCCTCACCGAAGCGGCGTGGGCCGTGCGCCTCGGTCCGATGTTCGTCGGGCACCGCACCTACGAGGTCGGGCTGACCGCCGACTGCAGTCAGCGCTCGTCGCCCGCTCCACCGTTCTCCAGGCCAGGCCCTGCTTCTGTCGTAGGCTCGGGCGGTGAGCACACCGACCCCGCTGTTCATGGTGCGAGAGGATGGCACGCTCGCCGTGCTGGGCCAGTGGCTCCATGCCGAGCGCACGCTCGAGCTCATCGACACCGGCTTTCCGTTCCTGGGGCCGGGTCGCCATGAGCTCGACAGTGAGCTCCCCTGGGTCTTCGACGACATGGCGCCGGCCGGGTTCATCGGTGCTCGCTTCGCTCAGGCCTTCGCGGAGCTCGGTCTGCCGACGCAGCGACAGCATTGGTCAGCGCGTCAGTGCCTCGAGGCGCTCTCTCTGCGAGGTGAAGACCTGAGCGGCAACCTGATCGTCGGAGAGGTCTCCCGCGAACGCTTCGAGGCTGACTTCGCGCCGGCCATTCGAGATGGGCGATTGAAGCGAAGCGACTACGGCCGAGTCGTCGAAGAGTTCCTGGCGCCCGGCTCCTTCGGCAAGGTCTCGTCCCTCGGGGGCGAGCGACCCAAGCTCGTCCTTCACTCGGTCGGAGCGACGAACCCGCGCGACGCGCTGCTCAAGTTCACCCCGCCGCTCTCCACGGAGCACGGGGTGCGATGGAAGAACCTGCTCCTCTTCGAGAGCCTGTGCGCGCAGGCGCTCGAGGCCAACGGCATCTCGACGACAGGCGCGAACCCGAAGACCTTCCAGGTGCTGCCGGGAGGCGCTCGTGCAGGGCTGCTCTTGCCTCGATTCGATCGCATCGGACTGCTCGGCCGCCGGGGGGCCTCGACGTTGTATTGGCTCGCGCTCACCCGGGGGGAGTTCGAGCTGGAAGCACCGGCGGTGATGCGCTCACTGGCCGACGACGGCCTCGTCACCCGGGACGACGCCGAGCGGGTCGAGCTGATCCACGCGTTCTCCCACGCCATCGGCAACACCGACGCGCACCTCGGAAACTACGGCCTGCTCTTCGACCGCTTTGGTCACGCAAGCCTTGCTCCGGTCTTCGACGTGACGGCCATGGTGCTCGCCCCCATCGCTGACGAGCTCCCAGACGCGAGAGTCAGCCCTCGAAAGGCTCCCATCGACCCTCGCGTGGTGAGGTGGGTCGAACGGCTGGTGCAACTCGTGAGAGACGAAGACCGTCTCGACCAACCCTTCAAGGAGCTGTGGTTCCGCTACCTCGGGCTGTAGCCACCAGACGCGGCAATCACTGCACGACGGTGAAAGTGGCCTTGTCGACCGAGAGCGAGCTGTTGCACGTGCCGACGTCGTAGTTGTCGGCGTAGGCGAAGGTGACCGTGTGCGTGCCCGGCGGCGTCGAGAGCCCCGCTGAGAAGGTGGTCGGGGTGGAGACGGTCTGGTTGATCACCTGCACCCCGTCCACGCTGACGATGAGGCGGGGCGGGAAGAAGGCGTGGCAGCGCACGCCCGTCGCCGGCACCGTCAGGTACGTCGCGGTGCCAGTGATGGAGAAGGAGGCCGTGGCCGAGCCGTTGGTGGTGAACACGCGGTACGGCGGCTGCGACACGCCGCCCCCGGTGGCGCTCTCGGCCTCGACCACCAGGTAGGTCGTCACCGGCGGGGCGGTGGGGCCGTCGACGACCACCGTGTCGAGCAGCACCCGGCAGTTCCCCGTGTACGAGTTCACCAGGTTCAGGCTGAACGCGCTCGGCAGGCTCGCGGTGAGGGTCGTCGTCGCGAAGGTGCTCCCGGTCACGGTGACGGTGCCGATGGAGGCGCCGTTCACCTTCACCGCCAGCGAGGTCGAGCCCGAGGGGCAGTTCTCGGTGCGGGTGCGGAAGGCGATGCTGGTGCCTGCGGCGCCCGGCGTGAGGGTGCGCGTGATGGAGCCAACGCGGAGGGCATAGCCTGCGCTCGCGCCCGCCACCGAGACCGCCGCGTTGCTGCCATCGGCCCACGTCTCGGCCTCCACGTTGAGCAGGGTGAGCGCGTCACGGCGCTGCTCGACGAGGGCTTCATCCAGCTCCGCCGGGTCCACACCACAGGCGCCGACGAAGCTGGACAGGAGGACGACGGACACGACGCAGAGGCGAGGGCTCACGGGCATGACGGCAAGACGCGCCAGCCCGCCGGCGTGGGACATCGCTCGTGAAGAAAGGCGCTAGTTCTGCAAGGCGCCCGCGTTGATCCACGACCGAATGGTGATGAGCTCGTTCGGCGCGACGGCGCCGCGGTTGAGGGGCATCTGCCCGCCACACGCGACCGGCACGCCCCCCTGCAGCTTCCGATAGAGCAGCGAGAAGGTCGGTGAGAACGCCGACACGCGCTTCGACGCGATGGAGCACCCAGTGCCCTTGGCGTGGTTGGCCATGAACGCCGTGTGGGTGGCCGACGCGTTGTTGCGGTTGACGGCGAAGCCGCCGCTGGGGCTGGTGCTGCTGCCGTGGCACTGCGAGTTCGAACAGCCGTTGAAGGCCGTGCTGCCGATGACGCTGTCGGCGAGCAGGTTGGCGAAGCGCGGGGCCCGCACCGAGACCGCCTGGGTGAAGCCCACCGGTGGGTTGACGCCGTCTGAGACCTCGACGCGCAGCTGCCACTCGGGGAACGGCTGCATCGTCTCGGAGTTCTGGGTGACGTCGCTCGAGTACCAGGTCGGTGAGGCGGCGGTCGGGTCGCTGAAGGTGCCGCCGTCGGGGCCCGACACCACGCTCCAGGTGAAGGTCAGCGGCTGGTTCTCGGGGTCGAAGGCGTCGGCGGTGAGGGTGAGCAACTGGCCGGCGAAGACCGGCGGCGTCAGCGGCGTGGTGCTCCCCTGCTTCGTCAGCGCGATGCCCATGACGAAGGGCGGCTGATTGGGGCTGCCGCCCGCCGAGCCACCCGCGCTGCCTCCCGCGGCAGACCCGCCTGCGCTGCCGCCCGCCGAGCCGCCCGCGCTGCCTCCCGCGGCAGACCCGCCTGCGCT